>NZ_JAPJDM010000029.1:0-19601 GCF_026242095.1 Streptomyces sp. NEAU-W12 | reverse complement strand
CCCCGGCCCGGGCCCCGCCCGCCCCCCCCCCCCCGGGGCCCGGGCCGGCCCCCCCCCCCGGGGCCCCCCCCCCGGGGCCCGGGGGCGTGCGGCCGGGCGGGCCGTCGGAGCCGGACGGGGTGGGGTCCGGCTCCTGGAACCGCTAGCGGCGGGCGGCGCGCCCGCGGCGGTACAGCAGTGCCCCGCCCACGAGCAGGCTCGCACCGGCGGCCGAGGCGGCCAGCACGCTGTCACTGCCGGTCTCGGCCAGGTGGGGCGGCTCCTCGCCGGGGGCCGGGGGCGGCGTGTGGGTCTCGTGCGTGGGCGGGGTGTGCGTACGGTCGGGCGGGGACAGCGGTGTCTCGGGCTCGTCGCCGGGCTCGTCCGGCGTGTGGCCGTTGCCGCAGTCGTTGCCGTAGGCGGAGTTGAGCAACCCGATCACGTTGACGGAGTTGCCGCACGCGTTCACCGGCGCGTGGACGGGGAGCTGGATGAGGTTCCCGGACAGCACGCCGGGTGAGCCCTCGGCGACTCCCTCCGCGTACGCGCCGCCGTCGGAGCGCTCCCGCGAGGTGCCGGAGGCCTGGTGGTCGGACCTGTCGTCCTGGTACGAACCGTTGACGCACGTGTTGCCGGAGGCCTCGTTGAGCGCCCCGACCACGTTGACGGAGTTGCCGCACGCGTTCACCGGCGCGTGGACGGGCACCTGGACGTTGTTCCCGGACGCCACGCCGGGAGAGCCCTCGGCGACTCCCTCCGCGTACGCGCCGCCGCCACCGTCTGAGTGGTCCTGCGAGGTGCCGGAGGCCTGGTGGTCGGACCTGTCGTCCTGGTACGAACCGTTGACGCACGTGTTGCCAAACGCCGCGTTGAGCGCGGAGGCCGCACCGACGGTGTTGCCGCACGCGTTCACCGGCACCTCGATGGGTGCCTGGACGTTGTTCCCCGACAGCACGCCGGGAGAGTTCGTGGCGGCTCCCTCCGCGTGGGTGTCAGCGAGGGCGGGGGCGCCGTACAGCGAGAGAATGCCCGTGGCGGCGGCCGCCGCGAACGCTCCCCTGCTCAAGGTCTGTCGCAATGTCGTGGTCTTCCTGCTTGAAGAGGTGGAAAGCCGGCCCGGGCACGGAGATCGACGTCCGAAGCCGGCCTTGGCGGAGCCGGGAGGCCGGCGCGTCGGACGCCACAGCGTGCTATGCGTCGGGAAGAACACCCGGAGGCCCGACGGCGGCGGTCCCGGCGTCGACAGCGGCCCCCGTGTCCGGCCCTCGGCCCGCAGGCGGGAGTGCCTGCGGGACAAGCCCGTGCAACCGCGGACGGAGCAGCACAGCGCGTTCCTTTCTCGTGGCGTCGCGTGCCCTACTGCTTCATCAACCCGACGCACGCGAAACAGTTGCGCAGATTCACCCGGTTGGCCCCGCAGGCGGACCGGTCCGGCCCTCGCCCGCCCCTCGGACGTACAGCTTTTCGATCTCCTGTGCGTACGCCGCCTGCGCCGCCTGGCGTTTGACCTTGAGGGACGGGGTCAGCAGTCCGTTCTCCTCGGTGAACTCGCCCTCGACGAGGGTGAAGGCGCGGATCGACTCGGCGCGGGAGACGGCCTCGTTGGCGTAGTCGACGGCCTTCTGGACGTCGGCGCGCATCCGCGGGTCCTCGATCACCTCGGACAGGGGGGTGCCGGCGGGCATGTCGCGTACCGCCAGCCAGTGCCCGACCGCTTCCAGGTCGAGGGTGACGAGTGCGGCGACGTAGGGGCGGTTGTCGCCGACGACCAGGCACTGGCCGACGGGCGGGCGGCTGCGCAGGCGGTCCTCCAGGACTGCCGGGGAGACGTTCTTGCCGCCGGAGGTGACGAGGATGTCCTTCTTGCGGCCGGTGATGGTGAGATAGCCGTCCTCGTCGAGGGAGCCGAGGTCGCCGGTGGCGAACCAGCCGTCGTCGAGCACCTCGGCGGTGGCGGCCGGGTCGTTCCGGTAGGCCTCGAAGACGATGCCGCCCCGGACGAGGACCTCGCCGTCGTCGGCGATGCGGACGGCGGTGCCGGGGACCGGCAGGCCGACCGTGCCGGGGCGGGGGGCGAGCGGCGGGACGAGGGTGGCGGCGGCGGTGGTCTCGGTCAGGCCGTAGCCCTCGTAGACGAGGATGCCGGCCGCGTAGAAGAAGAGGTTGAGGTCGCGTTCCAGCGGGGAGCCGCCGCTGATGGCGTAGCGCACCCGGCCGCCGAGTTCCTTGCGCACGCGCCGGTAGACCAGCAGGTCGTACAGCGCCCAGGCGGCGTACAGGCCGGGACCGGGGCCCTTGCCGCGGCCCAGGAACCGGTCGAGGTGGGCCGCGCCGAAGCGGACGGCGGTGCGGTGGGCGCGTTCGAAGGAGGCGCCGCGGCCGAGTTTCTCGGCGGTGGCGCGGCCGGTGTCGTGGATCTTCTCGAAGAGGTAGGGGACGCCGACGAGGAAGGTCGGGCGGAACTGCTTGAGGGCGGGCCGCAGTTCGGCGGGTCTGATGCTCGGCCAGTGGCCGGTCTCGATGCGGCCGATCAGGCAGGCGATCTGCAGGGTGCGGCCGAGG
The DNA here is from genome assembly GCF_026242095.1 of Streptomyces sp. NEAU-W12. NCBI lineage: Bacteria > Bacillati > Actinomycetota > Actinomycetes > Kitasatosporales > Streptomycetaceae > Streptomyces > Streptomyces sp. NEAU-W12. The sequence goes on along the minus strand of NZ_JAPJDM010000029.1, from coordinate 17,060 downwards.
ATGTGGGCGAGCGGCAGGAAGAGCAGGGTCGAGGCGGTCTGGTCGGTGACCTCCTTGAACACGGGGTGGAGGAGTTCGACGGTGTTGGCGGCCTCGGCGAGCAGGTTGGCGTGGGTGAGGACGCAGCCCTTGGGGCGACCGGTGGTGCCGGAGGTGTAGCAGATCGTCGCGGTGGTGCCGGGGGTGAGCGCGGTGCGGCGTTCGGTGATCTCCGCGTCGGGGACGTCCCGGCCGAGGGCGGTGAGGCGGGCGAGGGCGTCAGCGTCGAGTTCCCAGGTGCGCGGCGGTTCGGGCAGGGCGGCGGTGGCGGCGGTGACGGTGGCGGTGTTCTGCCCGGTCTCCGTGACGACGAACCGGGTGCCGGAGTCGCGGACGATCCATTCGACCTGGTCCGCGGAGGACGTGGGGTAGACCGGGACGCTCTGGCCGCCGGCGGACCAGATCGCGAAGTCCAGGACCGCCCATTCGTAGCGGGTGCGGGACATCACCGCGACCCGGTCGCCGGGCAGGAGACCGGCCGCGACGAGGCCCTTGGCCACGGCGGTGACCTCCTGCGCGAAGGACGCCGCCGTGACGGCGTGCCAGGTGCCGTGCCGCTCGCGGCGCAGGACGACGTCGTCGGGGGCCTCGGCCGCGTTGGTGAAGGGGATGTCGGCGGTGCTGCCGGTGGCCGGCGGCGGGGCGAGGACCTCCGTACGGACCTCGCGCACGACGCCGTGCTCGTCCCTGGTGGTCCCGGTTCTGGTGCGGGCGGTCAGGTCGGTACGTCGTTTCGCCCGTTTCAGGTCCTTGCGTACACCCATGACGGCTCCCGGTCGCGGCTGATGCGGTCGTACTGGTGCTGCCCCGCTTACTTACTTCGAAGTAAACTTACCGGTGCGTAAGAACGAGTCAACGGGGTGGGCCCGCCCGAGCGGGCCGGGCGGGCCCTGCGGAGGTGTGGCCCCGTCAGTAGAGGCGGTCGGCGGTACGGATCGCCTCGGCCAGGTCGCGGAGGTCCTCGTCCTCGGTGCGGTCGGCCAGGCCGGCCGCGTGGCCGGCGAGTTCGTCCAGGCGCGGGGCGCCGGGCAGGGCTCGGTGGCGGCGGCCGTCCGTGCGCAGGGCGTCGGCGAAGTAGGCGGCGGTGGCGGTGACCGTGAGGCCGCGGGCGCCGGTCCAGACGGAGTCGCCGAGGTCGCCGGCCTCCAGGTCGCCGCTCTCCTCGTGCGGGGCGCGGGAGTCGGGGTCGAGCCAGCGGACGGTGGCCGTGGCGAGGTGGCCGTCGGAGGCGCCGGGCCGGGTGCGGACCGCGTACAGGGCGGTGACGGTGTGGCCGGGGCCGACCTCGCCGCCGTCCACGTCGTCGTCGCGGAAGTCCTCGTCGGCGACCCGGCGGTTGTCGTAGCCGACGAGGCGGAACTCGGCGACCGTCCCGGGGTCGAAGGCGACCTGGGCCTTCGCGTCCCGGGCGGTCAGTTCGACGGTGCGCGGCAGCTGTTCGCTGAAGACCTCGCGGGCCTCCTCCGCGTCGGACACGTACACCGTGTGGCCGTCGCCCTTGTCGGCGAGGCGTTCCATGAGGGCGTCGCCGTAGTCGCTGCCGACGCCGACGCCGACGAGGGTGATGCCGTGTTCGCGGCGGGACTCCCCGATGCGTTCGAGGATCGTGTCGGCGTCGGTGTCACCGGTGTTGGCGAGCGCGTCGGAGACCAGGACGACCCGGTTGGTGGCGCCCCTGCGCAGCCCTTCGACGGCGGTCTCGTAGCCGGTCTCGACGCCCGCACCGAGGTTGGTGGACAGGGCGGGCTCCAGGCGGTCGACGGCGTCGTGGATCTCGCCCCGGTTGCCGTCGAGGCGGGTCATCGGCAGGACGGTCTCGGCCTCGTCGCTGAAGGCGACGAGCGCGACCGAGTCCTCGTCGCGCAGCCGGTCCGTCATGGTGGCCAGGGATTCCCGGGCGAGGTCCAGGCGGCCCGGTTCGCCCATGGAGCCGGAGACGTCGACGACGAAGGTGAGGGCGGCGGGCGGGCGGTCCTCGCCCGGCCCGGCGGACCGGGTGGCGAGGCCGACACGGACCAGGGACCAGTCGTCCTCGTCGGTGCGGGCGCCGTCGACGGTGACCGTGAAGCCGTCGCCGTCCGGGCGTTCGTAGTCCTGCCGGAAGCTGTTGACGAACTCCTCGGGCCGGACCGTCGACGGGTCGGGCAGCCTGCCCTCGGAGAGGGTGCGCCGGGCGTAGCCGTACGAGGCGGTGTCGACGTCGAGGGCGAAGGTGGACAGGTGGTCGGGGACGGGCGCGATGTCCCGGCGCCCGTCCTGCTCCCCCTCGCGCTGCCGGTCGGCGCCGCGGGTGCCGTCGGGCGCGGGGGGCGGGGCCGCGTCACCGCCCCGGCCGCCGATGCCTCCCCCGGGCCCGCCTCCGCCCTCGTACGAGGAGTCGGACGCCTTGCCGCCGTCCCCGTTCCCGCCGCCGCACGCGGTGAGCAGCAGGCCGCTCGCCGCCGTGAGCGCGACCAGCGCGGCACGGAGGCGGCGGGTCCCCCGGGAGGTCCGGTGGCGGGTCCGGGCCTCGTCCTGTCGTGTCGCCCCTGTCCCGTTCGGTGTCCGGTCCGTCGTGTGCTTCATCGTCCGTTCCCCCTCGTGCCGTTGGCGTCGACTTCTCGACTGTGACGCCGGGGCCGGGCGGAACGTGCACCACGGGGCGTTGCGGATGGGTCTCGAAGCGGGCACGGAACGCGCCCGCCGAGACCGGTGGGTGATCCTCCGCCGACCTGAGCCCGACCTAGGAGACCACGTCCTTGCGGGCGAAGCCGCGGAAGGCCAGCGCGAACAGGACGAGCGCGTACGTCACCGAGACCGCGGTGCCCTGGATCATGCCGGACCACTGCGGGGCCGGCTGGACGGCGTCGGCCCAGGCGTACTGCCAGTGCGCGGGCAGGAAGTGGCGCCAGTCGCCGAGGGCGGTCACCTGGTCCAGGACGTTGCCGACGATGGTCAGGCCGACCGCGCCGCCGACCGCGCCCAGCGGGGCGTCGGTGCGCGTCGACAGCCAGAACGCGAGCCCGGCGGTGACCAGCTGGGACACGAAGATGTACGCCACGACCACCACGAGCCGCTGGGCCGCCGTGGCGGGGTCCAGCGAGCCGCCGGTGGGGATCTGCAGCGGGCCCCAGCCGTAGGCGGCCGTGCCGACGAGCAGTGCGACCACCGGCAGCAGCACCATCGCGGCGAGGCTGAGCCCGAGACCGACGACGAGCTTGGACCACAGCAGCCGCATCCGCGGCACCGGAGCGGCGAGCAGATAGCGCAGCGAGGACCAGCCGGCCTCCGAGGCGACCGTGTCCCCGCAGAACAGGGCCACGGGGATGACCAGCAGGAAGCCCGCGGAGACGAACAGGTTCACGGCGGCGAAGTTGGCGCCGGACGCGGTGGCCGTGTCCATCAGGGTCACCCGGCCCTCGCGGCCCTCCGGCTCGCCGCCGACGGCGAAGGCGACGGCCAGCACGAACGGCAGGGCGGCCAGGATCGCGCCCATGACGATCGTGCGGCGGCGCTTGAGCTGCCGCACGAGTTCGACGCGCAGCGGCAGCGTGCGGCCCGCGCGGTAGCCGTCGGCGACCTCCACCGGCCCGCCGGCCGGCTGCCCGGTTCCGGCGGGCCCGGTCCGTTCGTCGAGCGCGCTCATGCGGAACCTCCGATCATCGTGAGGAAGGCGTCTTCGAGGCGGCGGTTCGGCCCGACCGACGCCACCGGCACTTCCAGCCGCACCAGTTCGGCGACCAGCCGCGGGGCGGTGCCGTCGGCGTCGAGGCGGACCAGCAGCCCGTCGTCGGTGAGGACCGCCGAGGCGACGCCCGGCAGGGCGGCCACCTTCCCGGCGAGCGGCTCGTCCACGGGGGACCCGGTGCCGACGAGCAGGGTGTCGCCGGAGCCGATGATCTCCTGCACCGGCCCGGCCCGGACCAGCCGTCCGCGGTCCATGACGACGAGGTGGGTACAGGACTGCTCGACCTCGGAGAGCAGGTGGCTGGAGACGATCACGGTGCGTCCTGCGGCCGCGTACCGGATCATCACCTCGCGCATCTCGCGGATCTGGGGCGGGTCGAGGCCGTTGGTCGGTTCGTCCAGGATGAGCAGGTCCGGCAGGCCGAGCATGGCCTGCGCGATGGCGAGTCGCTGGCGCATGCCCTGGGAGTAGGTGCGCACGGCGCGGGCGAGGGCGTCGCCGAGGCCCGCGATCTCCAGGGCCTCCTCGATGCGGGAGTCCTCCGCCGGGCGGCCGGTGGCCTGCCAGTACAGCTCCAGGTTCTCCCGGCCGGACAGGTGCGGGAGGAAGCCCGCGCCCTCGACGAAGGCGCCGACCCGGGAGAGCACCGGCGCGCCGGGCCGGATGGCGTGACCGAAGACGCGGATCTCGCCGCCGTCGGGCTTGATCAGCCCCATCAGCATGCGCAGGGTGGTGGTCTTGCCCGCGCCGTTCGGCCCGAGCAGGCCGAGGACCTGGCCCCTCTCCACCCGGAACGACAGGTCCCGTACGGCGTACCGGTCGGCGGAGCGGGCGTAGCGCTTGCCGAGGCCGGTGATCTGCAGCGGGACGCCGGCGAGTTCGGGATCGGGGGGCGTGGCCGTCGTACGGCGGCGGCCGCTCAGCACCAGGGCGAGGGCGACGACGGCCGAGGCGAGCGGGAGCCACCACACCCAGGAGGGCAGCGGGGCCGCCGCGGTGTCCACCTGGGGCGCGGTGGGCACGGCGAGGTCGCTCTTCAGGGAGACGGTGTACGTGGCCGGGGCGGCCGGGGAGGCGTAACCGAGGTCGGTGGAGGCGAGGACCAGCCGCAGGCGGTGGCCCTGCTGGACCTCGTGGTCGACGGCCGGGAACGTGACGGTGACGTCCTTGCCCGCCTTGGCGTCCTCCACCCGGACCGGCGCGACCAGCTGGGAGGGCAGCACCTGCTGCCGGCCGTCCGGGCCGACGTCGTACACCTTGCCGAAGAGGACGGCGTCGTCGCTGGTCGACTTCACGTGCACGGTGGCGGTCGGCGAGCCGGTGATCCGCAGGTCGCCGGTGAGCGGGGCGGACTCGAAGCGGGCGTACTGGCCGGGGAAGTCCAGGGAGACACCGACGCCGAGGGACGACAGCCGGGAGAGGCCGCCGGCGCCGCCGAGGCCGGGCAGGGCGGAGACGGCGGGCGGACTGGCGCCGGCCGGATTGGCGAGGCTCTGCTCGCGCCCGGTGAGCGGGAAGGTCTTCCCCCCGCCGGTCAGGCCCGGGTAGCGGTCCGCGCTCGCGCCGTTCAGTACGGCCTGTCCGTCGGTGGAGTCGATGCCCCCGGTGCGGCTGACGCGGAAGGCGGGGCCGGTGTCGGCGCCCTCGTCGCCCTTCAGGTAGCGGTCGAACCAGGCCCGGGTCCGGGCGCGGAGGCGCTCCCCCTCCGGGTCGCCGCCGTCGTGCCCGCCGGCGATCCAGTCGACGTCGACCGGAGCGCCGTTCGCACGGATCGCCTGCGCGGCGGCGTCGGCGTGGCCGAGCGGGAACAGGGAGTCGGACTGGCCCTGCATCAGCAGGGTCGGCACGTCGATGCGGTCGGCGACGGCGGACGGGGAGCGCTCCTTCAGGAGCTCGACGGCCTGGGCGTCCGGGGTGCCGGACTCGGCGACCCGCTCGTACATCCGGCACAGCTCGGGCTCGAACTTCTCGCATCCGCCGCCGGAGTTGACGAAGATGCCCGCCCACAGCTTCTTGAACACGCCGTCCGGGAACAGCGCTTCGGAGAGGTCGAAGTAGGTGATCGCCGGGGCGATGGCGTCCACCCGGTCGTCGTGCCCGGCGGTGAGCAGCGCGATGGCGCCGCCGTAGGAGCCGCCGGCCATGCCGAGGCGCGGGTCGCCGTCCCCGTCCAGCTCGACCTCGGGCTGCTCGGCGAGCCAGTCGATGAGCCGGGAGACGTCGGCGACCTCGCCGTTCGGGTCGTTCAGCCCGATCTTCCCGGTGGACTCGCCGAAGCTGCGCGCGGACCAGGTGAGCACCGCGTACCCCTCGCGCGCGAGCTCCTCGGCCTGCTGCCGTACGTCGTTCTTGCTGCCGCCGAAGCCGTGCCCGAGCAGGACGGCGGGACGGCGGCCGGCCGGGCCGGCGGTGAAGTACGAGGTGTCGATGCGCACCTCGTCGGCCACCGTCATGACGCGGTCGGCCCGGTCCACCGGGGGCGCGTCCTCGGAGGCGACGGCGGTCCAGGTGCCGGCCCCGGCGAGCACGACGACGGCGGCCACGGCCGCGACGGTCCGTCGCGGACGCCATGACCTGGGCCATCGCGGTCCGGGCAGTCGAAGATCCATGCGTCAACGGTACGGGGTCGGTCTGTCGGCCCGATGCCGACCGCAGACCGACCCCGCCACCTCCTCCGGGCGTACGCACCCGCTGCCCCGTACCGCGTCCGTGGTACGCGCACGCGCCGCGCACACCCCGGGAGCACCCATGTCGGTGGCGGACGGGAAACCTCCGGCGCGGGGCCGTAGCGGGCGGGGAGTCGTCGCCGCACTTCGCTCCTGCCAAAGCGAAGCGGCCACCCGCGCCGGAGGTGATCGGTGCCGGGGCCGTCAGGGCACCCCGGGGTACGGAGGCCGGCGGCGGCGTTCGTGGCTCGTCGTTGTCGTCCCCGCACGGCTCTCCCACGGTTTCTAGTCGTGGAAGCGAAGCCCTGTCAATGTTTTGTCCGGACATTCGGACGAGATCTTGACCGTAAGTCCCCGGAACGGGCACGCACGCACCCGGCGCCCGCTCACCCGGCACGGACGGGTGAGCCGACGGAGCCCGGCCGCGGGGCGGGTCAACCCGCCCCGCCGAGGGGCCGGCACGCACCTTTGCATCACGTGTGTCACAAACATCCCGCTCGTGTCGCACATGTCCCGCGTACGCGGTTTTTCCGTCACGCCCGGCGCACAACGGGGCTCCGCACCCGTAGGGCGTCGTTCACCGGGCAGAACGCCTGGTGATCGCCAGCGCAGCACCCGGCTTCCCCTGACGGCCGATCCCTGGCCGCCTCCGTGGTGCTCGCGGGGAGGTACGACGCATGACCGACCGACGTCTGTGGTCCTACAAGGACATCGCGGCGCACATCAAGGTGCAGCCGGACACCGTCCGCTCCTACCGCAAGCACGGCCTGCTGCCCCCGCCCGACCACGTGGAGAGCGGCAAGCCGTACTGGTACGCGGACACGGTGCGCCGCTGGGTGGCCTCCCGGCCGGGCAACCGGCCCCGCCGCTGAGCCCCGTCCCACCACCCGCGACCACGGCTGTGCCCCACCGCGCAGGTGGGGCACAGCCGTTCAGTCGTTCCGGTCGCCCCTGTCACCCGGTGCGGTCACACGGTCGTGCGGGCCGGCTCGGTTGCGGACCGGGACCCGGGCTCGGGCTCGGGCTCGGCCCTTCCGGCCCCGGTCCCGGCCCCACCGGCTCCCGGCGCGGACTCGCCCTCGCTGAGCCCGAACCGCTCGTGGAACCGGCGCAGCGGGCCCGGCGCCCACCAGGTCGCCCGGCCGGTGAGCCGCATGACCGAGGGGACCAGGAGACTGCGGATGATCATCGCGTCCATCAGCACGGCCAGCGCGATGCCCAGGCCGAGCATCTTGGTGTTGGTCACCCGCGAGGTGCCGATCGCGACCATGACCACCGCCAGGATGACGGCCGCCGCGGTGATCAGCCCTCCCGTGCGCTGCAGGCCGTGCCGGACGGCCTGCTCGTGGTCGCCGGTGAGGTCGTGCTCCTCCTTGATCCGGGAGAGCAGGAACACGCCGTAGTCCATGGAGAGGCCGAAGGCCACGCAGAACATGATGACCGGGAGGGTCGTCTCGATGGAGCCGGGGCTGGTGAAGCCGAGCAGGCCGGAGAGATGGCCGTCCTGGAAGACCCAGACCATGGCGCCGAACATGGCGGTCAGGCTCAGCGCGTTGAGCAGCACCGCCTGGACGGGTATCAGCACGCTGCCGGTGAGCAGGAACACCAGGAACAGGGTGACGATGACGATGAAGAGGGCCGCCATCGGCAGGCGCTCGGCTATGGCGTCCTTGGAGTCGACGAGCACGGCCGCCGCGCCCGTCACGCTGGTGTCGAACGGGGCGTCCACCGCACGCAGATCGCCCACCAGGCGCTGGGCGGGGTCGTCGACGGCCTCGCCCCTGGGCAGCACCGTGAAGTACGCGGCGTCGCCCTTCACCAGCGGCCCCTCGACCCGCACCACCTCGGGAAGTCCGGCGACGCGCTCCTTGTAGGCCGCGTACTGGGCCTCGGTGGCACGGCCCTCGGCGAGCACTTCGAGGCCGCCGCCGGGGCTGCCCGGGAAGCCCTCGCGGATGTGGTCCTGGACCACACGGGACTGGGCGGTGGACGGCAGCTGGCGGTCGTCGGCGGTGCCGAACTTCACGCCCAGGAAGGGCAGTCCGAGCAGGACCAGTACGGCCGTGGTGCCCAGGGCGAAGAACGGCGCCCGGCGCATCACCAGCGTCGCCATGCGCCCCCAGGCGGCGCCTTCCTCGCCGGGCGCCTTCGCGGGCCGCTCGCGGCGCAGCAGGCGGCGCAGGTCCAGGGCGTCGACGCGGTGGCCGAGGACCATCAGCGCGGCGGGGAGCAGAATGAGTGCCGCCGCCGCGGCCAGCAGCACCACGGCGATGCCGGCGTAGGCGAAGGACTGCAGGAAGTACTGCGGGAAGAGCAGCATCGCCGCCAGGGACACCGCGACCGTGAGGGCGGAGAAGAGCACCGTGCGCCCGGCCGTGCGCAGGGTGGTGCCGATGGCGGTGAGGGGTTCGGCGCCGGCGGACAGCTCCTCGCGGAAGCGGCGGACGATGAAGAGCGCGTAGTCGATGGCCAGGCCGAGGCCGAGCGCGGTGGTGAGGTTCATCGCGAACACCGACACCTCGGTGAACTCGGTGAGCCCGCGCAGGATCGCGTTGGCGCCGAGGATCGCGACGATGCCGATGCCGAGCGGCAGCAGGGCCGCGACGGCGCTGCCGAACACCATCACCAGCAGCACGAGCGTCACCGGCAGGGCGATCAGCTCGGCCCGCAGCAGGTCCTCCTGGATGATCGTCTGCATCTCGTGCCGCACGGCGACCGGGCCGCCGACGCCGACCTCCACCAGGCCCTGTTCGCCACGGAACAGGGGGGTTATGCGGTCCAGGGTCTCGCCCATGGCCGTCTCGTCACCCGTGATGCGGGCGGCGATCAGCGCCTCGCGCCCGTCCTCGGCGCGCAGGGCGGGTGAGCGGGTCTGCCAGTAGGAGCCGACGCCGGTGATCCCCTCCTCGTCGGCCAGGCGCTCGGTGAGCCGTGCGGCCTCGGCGGCGACGGCCGGGTCGTCGACCGAGGCGTCGCCCGCGTCGACGAGCAGCAGGAGGTTGGGCTGGGAGTCGGGGAACTCCCGCTCGATGGCCCGGGTCGCGTAGGTGGACTCCGCGCCCGGGTCCTCCCAGCCGCCGCTGCTCATGCGGTCGGCGACGCCGCTGCCGGCCAGCACGGCCAGCACGGTGAGCACCAGCGCCGCCAGCAGGGCGAGCCGCGGCCGGGCGGTCACGAACCGGGTCCAGCCTCCGACGCGTGGTGGCTCGTTGACTTCGGTCATCCTGCGGTGTCCCCTTTTTACCGTGGAACCGTGCGCCGGCCCTGCCCCGGCGGCTGCTCCGTGCGTCCCGCTCGTGCACCTTGGCGGCCCGGGGCCTCGCAGTCCGCGAAGACGTGGATACGCGGGCAGGCGGCATGGCTGTGCCGTTGCCATAAACTGGCAAACACGAGAGGTCGCTCGTGTTTCACCAGAATGCGAGCACCCGCTCGCGTTTGTCAATCGCTGTGGAAAACGCGCGCGGAAACACCTGCGGAAGTCTTCGCGCGGCGAGGAGACGGGGAACACGTGCCAGAGAGGACCGACATGGAGCAGGCAGCCGACGAGCGGCCCCGCCGCAGACAGGCCCGCGGCGAGCGGCGCATCGCCCAGTTGCTCGAGGCGGCCGCCTCCGTCTTCTGCACCACCGGGTACACGGCGGCCAGCACCAACGCCATCGCCCGCAAGGCCGGCGTCTCCCCCGGCACCCTGTACCAGTTCTTCCCGAACAAGGAAGCGATCGCGGTCGAGCTGAGCGACCGGCTGATGCACGAGATGCGGGAGACGTACGGGACGGCCCTGCGGCCGATCGCCCCCGAGACCCCCCTGGAGGAGGCCATCGCGGCGGCCGTCGACCGCTTCGTCGACTTCAACTGCCGCCACCCGGTCTTCTTCACCCTGATGCACGGGCCCGACGTCCCCGGCGCCATGGCGCAGGAGCACGACGCCCTGCACGCCGCCCTGGTCGACCGGGTCGAGGCGCTGCTCACCCCGTTCCTGCCCGACGCCCGCACCGGGGAGATCACCCGTAGGTCCCGGATGTGCGTGGCCATCTACAAGGGCGGCCTGGAGCTGATCCTCGCCCACGAGGGCGCCGAACGTGAGGCCTACGTCCAGGAACTGAAGGACGCCCTGTTCCGCTACCTCGACCCACTGGTCGTGGATTAATACCCCCTAGGGGTATAGTCTGGCCATGGAGGCCCCGGCCCCCGCGGGCCCCCTCGACCCCCTACGTCTCGACGAGGAGCAACGACATGACCGCCCAGACCGACACCCAGGGCTCCGTCACCGCCGTCTACAAGGTGAGCGGCATGAGCTGCGGCCACTGCGAAGGCGCCGTCTCCGGCGAGATCTCCGGGATCCCCGGCGTCGGCTCGGTGAAGGCCGTCGCCGCCACCGGCGAGGTCACCGTCGTCTCCGACGCCCCGCTCGACGAGGAGGCCGTCCGCGCCGCCGTCGACGAGGCCGGCTTCGAGCTCGTCGGCCCCGCCTGACGCCGGCGCGCCCCCTCCGCCTCCGTCGCCGCCCTCAGCCCGCGGCCACACTCGTTTCACTGAGGTCTCGACCGACCTCACCCCCTGGAGTCCGGTACGACATTTCACATAAGCTCTTCACAACGCTCGCGCATCATCCCTACGCTTGGGACGCGTCGGCAGTTCAGGCGCCTTGCGCACCTGCCGGACACATGCAAGAGACGCAGATCACAGTGACGTGAACGTAACCATCGAAGGGGTTCGAAGGTCTAAGTTGGCGATGTCGGGAAGCGTCTTGGGGGGCGCGACCTGGCATCCGGGAATGTCTTGGGGGACTTTCCCGGAGCTGCGTTGCCGGGGCACGTACGTCGGAGAGCTTTGAGCGGCCCTCCCGACGGTGCGCGTCCCGGCAGACCGCACGAGTGCCGTGGGCTCCGCCCACCGTGCTCACCGGACAGCGATTCAGGCGCTGATCTTCACAGACGCCCGGCCGGATCCCGTGGGGGGAATCCGCACCGGGACATGGGAAGGCGCCCTGACGTCGGCCCGTGGGGGGACCGGCGCAGGGCGCCTTCTGCTTTTCGACGAGGCACGCGTCGGCACACCGGCCCGCCCGTCCCCGGCCCGGCCGACCGAAGACGGATGGCACGCCCCTCGAGGTGAGGTGGACGTGCCATCCGCCGTTGTGCCCGTGTCGCGGCTCGCGCGTTCGGTCAGCGCTCCTCGACCGGGACGAAGTCGCGCTCCACCACGCCCGTGTAGATCTGGCGCGGGCGGCCGATGCGGGAGCCCGGCTCCTTGATCATCTCGTGCCACTGGGCGATCCAGCCCGGCAGGCGGCCGAGGGCGAACAGGACCGTGAACATCTCGGTCGGGAAGCCCATGGCCCGGTAGATCAGGCCGGTGTAGAAGTCCACGTTCGGGTAGAGGCTGCGCGAGACGAAGTAGTCGTCGGAGAGCGCGTGCTCCTCCAGCTTGAGCGCGATGTCCAGCAGCTCGTCGGACTTGCCGAGGGCGGACAGCACGTCGTGCGCGGCGGCCTTGATGATCTTGGCGCGCGGGTCGAAGTTCTTGTAGACCCGGTGGCCGAAGCCCATCAGGCGGACGCCGTCCTCCTTGTTCTTCACCTTGCGGATGAAGGAGTCGACATCGCCGCCGTCGGCCTGGATGCCCTCGAGCATCTCCAGCACCGACTGGTTGGCGCCACCGTGCAGCGGGCCCCACAGGGCGGAGATGCCGGCGGAGATCGAGGCGAACATGTTCGCCTGCGAGGAACCCACCAGGCGCACCGTGGAGGTCGAACAGTTCTGCTCGTGGTCCGCGTGCAGGATGAGCAGCTTGTCCAGGGCGGAGACCACGACCGGGTCGAGCTCGTAGTCCTGGGCCGGGACCGAGAAGGTCATGCGCAGGAAGTTCTCGACGTAGCCGAGGTCGTTGCGCGGGTAGACGAACGGGTGGCCGATCGACTTCTTGTACGCGTAGGCCGCGATCGTCGGAAGCTTGGCGAGCAGCCGGATCGTGGAGAGGTTGCGCTGACGCTCGTCGAACGGGTTGTGGCTGTCCTGGTAGAACGTCGACAGCGCCGAGACCACCGACGACAGCATGGCCATCGGATGGGCGTCGCGCGGGAAGCCCCGGTAGAAGTTCTTGACGTCCTCGTGCAGCAGGGTGTGCTGCGTGATCTCGTTCTGGAACGCGGTGAGCTCGTCGACGGTCGGCAGCTCGCCGTTGATCAGCAGGTAGGCGACCTCCAGGAAGGAGGAGCGCTCGGCCAGCTGCTCGATGGGGTACCCGCGGTAACGGAGGATGCCTCCCTCGCCGTCCAGGTACGTGATCGCGGATTTGTATGCGGCGGTGTTGCCGTAGCCGCTGTCCAGCGTCACCAGGCCGGTCTGGGCTCGGAGCTTCCCGATGTCGAAGCCCTTGTCACCGACCGTACTGTCGATCACCGGGTAGGTGTACTCGCCGTCGCCGTACCGCAGTACTACAGAGTTGTCGCTCACGTCTTCCCTCACCGACGTAGTGCCTCACCTTCGAGGTGCCCTGACTGTCTCTACCATCCCCCACTTGGCTCAGGAGAGTGCACTCGGGGTCGACCATCGGGCCTATTGGCGGCACTGAGTGCCGCCAACTTGCCCATCCTGCCTCTTGCGTTCCGCTTGCGGAAGGCCTCTGTGACGTTCCCGACCCATTTGATCGATCATTTTTCTTCCGGGGGTGGGGCGGCGGGCGGCAACAACGGCGGTTCAGGCGCCCGCGAGCCGGAAGTCGAGCGCCGTGCAGCGCCTGCCGGCCGAGACCGTGCGTACCGCCTGTCCGATCGCCCTGCGGGAGCCGACGAGGACGACCAGCCGCTTGGCGCGGGTCACCGCCGTGTAGAGCAGGTTGCGCTGCAGCATCATCCAGGCTCCCGTGGTCACCGGGATGACGACGGCCGGGTACTCGCTGCCCTGGGAGCGGTGGATGGTCACCGCGTAGGCGTGGGCCAGCTCGTCCAGTTCGTCGAACTCGTACGGCACCTCCTCGTCCTCGTCCGTCAGCACCGTCAGCCGCTGGTCGACCGGGTCGAGTGAGGTGACCACGCCGACGGTGCCGTTGAAGACCCCGTTCGCGCCCTTCTCGTAATTGTTGCGGATCTGGGTGACCTTGTCGCCGACGCGGAAGACCCGGCCGCCGAACCGCTTCTCGGGCAGGTCGGGGCGGCCCGGGGTGACGGCCTGCTGGAGCAGGCCGTTCAGCGTGCCCGCACCGGCCGGGCCGCGGTGCATGGGGGCCAGGACCTGGACGTCCCGGCGCGGGTCGAGCCCGAACTTCGCCGGGATGCGCCGGGCCGCCACGTCCACGGTGAGCCGGCCGGCCTCCTCCGTGTCGTCCTCGACGAAGAGGAAGAAGTCCTTCATGCCGTCGGTGAGCGGGTGCTGGCCGGCGTTGATCCGGTGCGCGTTGGTCACCACGCCCGACTGCTGCGCCTGACGGAAGACGCGGGTGAGGCGGACGGCGGGGACGGGGCTGCCGTCGGCCAGCAGGTCCCGGAGCACTTCGCCCGCGCCGACGCTGGGGAGCTGGTCGACGTCGCCCACGAAGAGCAGGTGGGCGCCGGGGGCCACGGCCTTGACCAGCTTGTTGGCCAGGAGCAGGTCCAGCATGGACGCCTCGTCGACCACCACCAGGTCGGCGTCCAGCGGACGGTCCCGGTCGTAGGCCGCGTCACCGCCGGGCTTGAGCTCCAGCAGGCGGTGGACGGTGGAGGCCTCGGCGCCGGTCAGCTCGGCCAGGCGCTTGGCGGCGCGGCCGGTCGGGGCCGCGAGCACCACCTTGGCCTTCCTGGCGCGGGCCAGCTCCACGATCGAGCGGACGGTGAAGGACTTGCCGCAGCCGGGGCCTCCGGTGAGGACCGCGACCTTCTCGGTGAGCGCCAGCTTCACGGCGGCCTCCTGCTCGGGGGCGAGGTCGGCCCCGGTACGCCCCTTCAGCCAGGTCAGCGCCTTGTCCCAGGCCACGTCCCGGAAGCCCGGCATCCGGTCGTCCCCGGTGCGCAGGAGGCGCAGCAGCTGTGCGGAGAGGGCCAGTTCGGCACGGTGGAACGGGACGAGGTAGACGGCGGTGACCGGGTCGCCGCCCTCCGGGCCGGGGACCTTCTCGCGTACGACCCCGGGGTCCTCACCCTCCTCCGGCTCGGCGGCCAGCTCGGCGAGGCACTCGATGACGAGCCCGGTGTCCACCTGGAGCAGTTTCACCGCGTCGGCGATCAGCTTCTCCTCGGGCAGATAGCAGTGGCCCTGGTCGGTGGCCTGCGACAGCGCGTACTGCAGGCCTGCCTTGACCCTGTCGGGGCTGTCGTGCGGGATGCCGACGGACTGGGCGATCTTGTCGGCGGTGAGGAAGCCGATGCCCCAGACGTCGGACGCCAGCCGGTACGGCTGGTTCTTCACCACGGAGATCGAGGCGTCCCCGTACTTCTTGTAGATGCGCACGGCGATGGAGGTGGACACCTCGACGGTCTGGAGGAAGAGCATGACCTCCTTGATCGCCTTCTGTTCCTCCCAGGCGTCGGCGATCTTCTTGGTCCGCTTGGGCCCGAGGCCGGGGACCTCGATGAGCCGCTTGGGCTCCTCCTCGATGACGGTCAGGGTGTCCAGGCCGAAGTGCTGCGTGATGCGGTCGGCGAAGACCGGCCCGATGCCCTTGACCAGCCCGGAACCGAGGTAGCGCCGGATGCCCTGGACGGTGGCCGGGAGCAGCGTCGTGTAGTTCTCGACGTGGAACTGCTTCCCGTACTGCGGGTGCGACCCCCAGCGGCCCTCCATCCGCAGTGACTCCCCGACCTGCGCGCCGAGCAGCGCCCCGACGACCGTGAGCAGGTCGCCGGCGCCCCTGCCGGTGTCGACGCGGGCGACCGTGTAGCCGTTCTCCTCGTTGGAGTACGTGATGCGCTCCAGCACGCCTTCGAGGGTGGCGAGACGCCGCTCGCCCGAGGCCGCTGCGGACTGGTTGGACATGGTCCGACGGTACCGGTGGGGTGTGACAGGGCGCCGGGGCGTCCGGTTTCAGCGCCGGGAATCCGCTTTGAGCGCTTGGGGGAAGGGGGTGAGGGTCCCCGGCGGGACGGTGAGGGCCGGGGCCTGTTCCCTCACGCGGGTGAACCGAGTTCATGTGAGGACGTGAGAAATCATCTCATCTGGCTCGGTGGGCTGCCGGACATGGCAGGGATCGTTGAGCGGCCGGTGCCGGGCGAGTTGCGGGAATTGTTCCAGCGGGTGGTGCCGGAGCCGCCCGCACGTCCCCGGGGCGGCGGCCGGCGCCGGCACGGCGACCGCGAGGTGCTGGCCGCGAGCGTGTTCGTGGTGACGTCGGGATGCACCTGGCGCGGAGCTGGTGTCCAGCGCCGTACGGCACACCGAGGGCCCCGCCCTGCGCGTGCGCTGGTCGCCGCCGGGGACGCTGCGGATCGGGGCGTGGGACGCGGACCCCGGACCGCCCGAGCCGCCCGAGCCGCCGGTGCCGTTCGAGCGGCGGCGGAGCGGGAGGAGGGCCGGGGTCCGGCCCCGGCGCGCGCCTGCTCCGACATGGGGGGGGGTGGGGCCCGCCGGCCGGAGAGGGCGACCGGGCAAGTACGTGTGGTGCGAACGGGCCGCCGACCGAGCGGGAGTTGAGGAACAGGAGTGTGGGGCCCGGCAGTCCTCGCAGAGCCGATGGCACCCACCGGCCGACTGCCGGATGTGCGCGCATGCGAGCAGGACGTTCACAGCACGAGGCCGAGCGCTCACAGGTGAACCACCGGACCGCCCGGCAGGCCCGCGGGGCGGCAGCAGGAGCGGACGACCCGTCGGCCTCGGCGAACGGGCCTGCGCCCTCCACGGCACCGTCGTCGCCGCTTCGAGCCGGCGCCGGCGCCGGCTCTGCTCGTACTCCGCGACCGGCCAGGAGCTGTCCGGTCGGTCGTTGAGGGCGGTCGGGTGGCTCCCGGAGACCGGTCTTCCTCCCGTGCCGGCAGTGTTGTGACCGTCGCGTTCCGGTCAAGTGTCCAGCCTGGCTGGTTCAATCCGTTCGGAAGGGCCTCAATGACGGCCAGTCGGTGAGGGGGCGCGGCTCTTGGAGGCGGCCCTTGCCGGAGCGGTCGCCCGCGGTGTGGACGAGCAGGTACTGGTCGCCGGAGAAGACCCAGAAGCGATGGTCGTCACCGGGAACCGGCAGGACCGCGTCGATCCTGTTCGTGAAGCGGTCCAGGCCGCCGAACGTCTTGCGCCACTGCGCGATCGGGGCAGGCCCGCTCACCCGCCGCGCCGACGCCGGGTCCGCACCCACCTCGGCGACCATGTACTCGCCGCCGGAGAAGAACCAGAACCTGCCCTGCACGCCCGGAACCGGCATCACCGCATCCACACGCTGCGAGAAGCCCGGGGCCTCGCCGATGCTGTTGCTCCAGTCGGTGAGGGGGCGCGGCTCTTGGAGGCGGCCCTTGCCGGAGCGGTCGCCCGCGGTGTGGACGAGCAGGTACTGGTCGCCGGAGAAGACCCAGAAGCGATGGTCGTCACCGGGAACCGGCAGGACCGCGTCGATCCTGTTCGTGAAGCGGTCCAGGCCGCCGAACGTCTTGCGCCACTGCGCGATCGGGGCAGGCCCGCTCACCCGCCGCGCCGACGCCGGGTCCGCACCCACCTCGGCGACCATGTACTCGCCGCCGGAGAAGAACCAGAACCTGCCCTGCACGCCCGGAACCGGCATCACCGCATCCA
>NZ_JAPJDM010000028.1:0-102144 GCF_026242095.1 Streptomyces sp. NEAU-W12 | reverse complement strand
AGTCGGGCAGCCCCTGCCAGTGCGGCTGAGTCCACCCGCACCCTGTTCGCGCTGTTCGCGCTGTTCACATGCACACGCGCCGAGGGCCCCGGCAGGACCCAGACGGTGCCGGCCGCCGACCCGCTCCGGCTTGACGAACCCCGTCACCCCGTCACCCCGTCGGCCCACCATTCACCCACCGGACGGGGGCGACGGCCCACCCGGGGCTTCGATTACGCTCGGACCCATGGCCGACGCACCGTACAAGCTGATCCTCCTCCGCCACGGCGAGAGCGAGTGGAACGCGAAGAACCTGTTCACCGGCTGGGTGGACGTCAACCTCACCGAGAAGGGCGAGAAGGAGGCGGTCCGCGGCGGTGAGCTGCTGAAGGACGCCGGCCTGCTGCCCGACGTACTCCACACGTCGCTCCAGAAGCGTGCCATCCGCACCGCCCAGCTGGCGCTGGAGTCCGCCGACCGCCTGTGGATCCCGGTGAACCGCAGCTGGCGCCTCAACGAGCGCCACTACGGCGCCCTCCAGGGCAAGGACAAGGCGCAGACCCTCGCGGAGTTCGGCGAGGAGCAGTTCATGCTGTGGCGCCGCTCCTACGACACCCCGCCGCCCCCGCTGGACACCGACGCCGAGTACTCCCAGTTCGACGACCCGCGCTACGCCACCCTCCCGCCGGAGCTGCGCCCGCGCACGGAGTGCCTGAAGGACGTCGTCGTCCGCATGCTGCCGTACTGGTTCGACAGCATCGTCCCCGACCTCCTGACCGGCCGCACGGTCCTGGTCGCCGCCCACGGCAACAGCCTGCGCGCCCTGGTCAAGCACCTCGACGGCGTCTCCGACGCCGACATCGCGGGCCTGAACATCCCGACGGGCATCCCCCTGTCCTACGAACTCGACGCCGACTTCAAGCCGCTCAACCCGGGCGGCACCTACCTCGACCCGGACGCGGCAGCGGCGGCCATCGAGGCGGTCAAGAACCAGGGCAAGAAGAAGTAAACCCGCACGAACAAGCCCCCTCCCCTGCAGGTTCTCCGCAGGGGAGGGGGCATCTTCGCACTCTGGGGCCGCCTGTGGGCCCTCAGGGCGATGGGGCCGTGCGCTCTCCGGACTCCGGATCCTGTCTCCACTCCGCTCCGGCGCCGGCGCTCTGGAGCACAGCGACAGCGGACTGGGCGACGCCTGACCGGCTTCCAACCGGGCCCAGGAGGGCCGCATCACGGCCTCGTAGAAGCTGATCAGTGGCTCGGTGACGCGGTACTGCGACTTCCCGGCCCTGAAGATGTCCGCTTCCCGCGCCAGCAGGTGGCTGTCCTCCAGCACGTTGAGAGGGTGCGAGATGTCCACCGCCTTACGGCCGATGTACCCCGCGATCCCGCCCCGCGTGGTGTTGCCCTGAGCCACCGCGGCCAGGACCGAGTGATGCAGCGCGGTGTCCCGGATGTCCGCCTCCTCGGCGAGGAGGTACCGCGCCTCCCGGAAGAGAGGGCGGAAAGGCGACAGGACCGTCGGCCCCGGGCCGGGGTTCCCTCCTCTCCGCTGCGGCATGGACGGCTGCGGGCGGGGCCCGCCCCGCCGGTCGTGGGCGGGGCGGGGCGGGCCCTCTCCCGTCAGCGGCCGAGGGCGTTCTTCAGCTGCGTCTTGGTCATCGAGGAGCGGCCGTGGATGTTGCGTTTCCTGGCCTCCTCGTACAGCTGGTCCTTGGTCGGTCCTTCCGCGCCGCTGTGCGAGCGCTGTCCGCCGCGCTCGTAGGCCGACTTCGGGTCCCGCATGGAGGCTTTGCTCGCGGTCCTGGACTCGCCCGACCTGGCCCGCTCCTTGTTGACCGTCCGGGCCGCGATCTCCTCGGCCCGCTTCGACGACTCGCCGCGGTCCTCGGCGCTCTCCTTGATGTGCTCGTACTGACGTTCGCGCTTGGCGTTGGATCCGGCCGGCATGGTGCTTCTCCCTGTCTCGCGCCGTCGCTGGCTCGCGGTTTCGCGGTTTCGCGGTTTCGCGGTTTCGCGGTTTCGCCCGGCTGGTGTCGGGGCCGGGGCGTCGGGGTGGACGGGTTCCCTGCGGCGACCCGTCCGAACGCGCGGCCGCGGGTGTCAGTCCTGTACGAGTTGGTCGGCCAGGCGGTGTGCCTGGGCCAGCAGGGTTCCGTAGGTCACGAGCGCGGCCGGGTCGTCGGACACCGCCCCCGGCAGCCGTTGGCGGAACACGCGCAGGGTGCGGTGAAGTTCCTCGACCGCCTCGCGCAGCTGCTCCCCGGCGGAGTCGTCGTGGCCGCTCGGGCCGAACCGGGTCCGGCCGTACAGCCGGATGGCGTGCGCTGTCTGGCGGAGGAAGTCCGCGTAGGCACGGGTGAGCTCCGGGGCCGGCTGGGCCGCCTTCCCGCTGTCCGCCGTCTCCCACACGGTCCTGGTCACGCCCGCGGTGTGGACGGCGACGTAGTCGAGTACGTCCACCGCGTCCGTGTACCCCTCGCCGGGCGGGGAGAGGGTCCGCTCGCGGCGTCCGCGTGGATTGACCCGCATGCTTTCGCGGCTCCATCCGATCGCCGACCTGGCCTGGTCGACCAGGCGGCCGAGACGCAGTGCCCGCACGTGCCAGTCCCCGGCCGCATGGGCGTCCCACTCACCGGTGGCCAGCCCGTCGGCCACCGCACCCAGGAGCTCGTGCGCCTCGCGGGTCGCGTCCTCCAGCGCGGAGCGCGCGTCCCGCAGGTACACCGGAGGGCGGATCAGCACGTTGACCGTCACTCCGACCGCCGCGCCGAAGACCGCCTCCAGGACGCGGGCACCCGACGCGGCGACGGTCACGGGGCCACCGGTCAGCACGAACAGAGCACCGGTCGCGGCGTAGACGCCCTGGTTTCCCAGGCGCTGCCACTGCCCGAGGAGCAGAACCGCCGGGAGGACCAGGGCCATCGCGGCCATCGTGCTGTCCAGCAGCAGCGCCACCGCGGTCGCCACCGCCGTACCGACCGTGATGGCCGTGAGCTGCTGCAGGCCGTGCGCGAGGGACCGGTAGACCGTGGACTCCACCAGCACCACCGCGACCCACGGCGCCACGAACGCCATCGGCGCCGCGAGCCACCAGCCCACCACCGCCCACGCCACCCAGGCGGCCAGCGCCCCCTTGCCCGCCTGCACCGCCAGATCCCGCTCGCGGCCCGGCCCCTCCCAGGCCCGCCGCACCGCCGATACGGCTGTCCCGGCCCAGCGCCGGACAGCCCTGCTCACCCTGTGCGTCCGCTCCATGGAACAGCAAGTGCCACACCAGGGACGAGGCTCACCCGCGCGGGCGATACGTCCGAAAAGGTGGTTCCGTTCGCTCTCGTGCATAGGTGGCGGTGAGCCGGATACCCGCACGGCATGGCGCGGACACCGGGATGGCACAGGAAGCACGGCGAGCAGACCTCTGCGGAGAGCAGCAGGGGCGGGGACCGCGGGGCCGGGAGCCGCGCGGTCGGGAGCCACGAGGCCGAGGGTCGCCAGGCCGAGGACGGCCGAGCGGAGGAGTTCCGGGCCGAGGACCGCCGGGCCGAGGACCGTCGGGCCGAGGCAGAGCGCGCTCCTGACGCCGGGCCCGACGAACAGGTGGAGGAACGGGCACCGGACAGCCCGACGGACCTGCCCAAACGCTCCTGGATGGCGGTCCTGAAAGGCACCCTGAAGGAGTTCAAGAAGGACGAGCTGGCCGACCGGGCCGCCGCACTGACCTACTACTCGATCCTGGCGCTGTTCCCCGCGCTGCTGGCACTGGTGTCGCTGCTGGGGATCGTCGGGCAGTCGACCACGCAGACGGTTCTGGACAACATCGAGCAGCTCGCGCCGGGCGCGGTTCAGGACGTCCTGCGGACCGCGGTGCAGCAGATGCAGGGCCAGAGCGGGCTCGGCTCACTCGTGGCGATCGCGGGTCTGCTGCTGGCGGTGTGGTCGGCTTCGGGTTATGTCGCCGCGTTCATCCGCAGCGCCAACGGCGTCTACGACGTTCCCGAGGGCCGTCCGGTGTGGAAGGTGCTGCCGGTGCGGGTCGGTGTGACCGTGGTGCTGATGGTGATGGCCGTGGTCAGTTCGCTGATCGTGGTGTTCACCGGCAGCCTGGCCCAGCAGGTCGGCGGCGCCCTCGGAATCGGTGACACGGCGCTGACCGTCTGGTCGATCGCGAAGTGGCCGGTGCTGTTGCTCCTGGTCACCATCATGATCGCGATCCTGTACTGGGCCACCCCGAACGCGAAGGTCCGCGGCTTCCGCTGGCTCACGCCGGGCAGCTTCCTGGCACTGCTGATCTGGATGATCGCCTCGGCCGGGTTCGCGGTGTACGTGGCGAACTTCGGCTCGTACAACAAGACCTACGGCACATTCGCCGGTGTGATCATCTTTCTGGTGTGGCTGTGGATCACCAACCTGGCCATTCTGCTCGGCCTGGAGTTCGACGCGGAGCTGGCTCGCCAGCGCGCCGTCGCCGGCGGCCATCCGGCCGGCGAGGAGCCCTACGTCCAGCCGCGCGACACCCGGAAGTGGGACGAGGAGGACCGCCGCCGCCTCGGCAACGGAGGCCCGCGCGCGGACCGTCCGGACGATCGGCCCGACACCCGGCGGTGAGCCCGAAATCTCGGGGATCTCGGGGATCTCGGGGATCTCGGGGATCTTAGAGAGCTCGGAGACCGCAAAGGTCTCCGAGCTCTCCGGCAGGAGCCCGATCACCGCATGACGGCGTCGTCCGTGGATCGACCCTGAGGCGGCCCTCGCGGGAGGCGCCCCGTGCCGCCCCACCCCCCGCGAGGGCCTACGAGGGCGGTTCCCCGGCATCGTCGTCGCTCGCCGTGAAGATGCTCCGGACCAGCGCGCGGAGCCCTGTCCGCGGGTCCGTTCCGGGATGGTTGTGCAGGTGTTCCACCAGGTCGCTGCGTACGGCGGCCAGCAGGGCGTGGGCCAGGAAGTCCGCGGCGTCGGCGGTGCCGCGCGCGCGGGTGACCAGCGCCGCGAGGTGCGCGTGCAGCCGGTCGTAGCTGCCGTTCCGGTACGGGCTGCCGGAGCCGTCGCGCTCCAGCGCGAGAGTGAGGACCCGGTTCTGTTCCTTGAACCGCCAGGTACGGAGCAGCAGCTCCAGCGCGATCTCCGCGGGCTCGCCGTCGGCCGCCGCGGGCTCGTCGCCGACCGGGCCGAACGCCCGCGCGGCCCGCTCGTCGTAGAGCGCGCGGAGCAGCCCGCGCCGGTCGCCGAAGCCCCGGAAGACCGTGCCCTTGCCCACGCCCGCGGCGGTCGCGACCGCGTCCATGGAGACGTCGTCCGGGTCCGCGGCGTCGTCGAGCAGGCGGCCCGCCGCCGCCAGCACCACGTCCCGGTTGCGCGCCTTGTCCGCCCGCACGGCATGCCTCCCTCTCGAAACGGACCAGCAGTCCGCTACAGTGAATGCGGACCAGCGGTCCGAATTCTAGTGTGCCGCGTTCCCCGAGGAGGACCCGTGCCCGGACACCCCGAGAACCCAGGACACCCCGAGTGCCCCGAGCGCCCCGAGCGGCCCGGCGGCCCGGTGCCCGTCTTCCGCCGCGCCGTCGAGCACCTGCTCGCCCACGACATGGCCGCGTTCACGGCGCTGTACGCGGACGACGCCGTCATGGAGTTCCCGTTCGCGCCGCCCGGCCGGCCGCAGCGGCTCGACGGCCGGGCGGCGGTCGAGGCGTATCTCGACGGCTACACGGACATGGTCGACATCCAGCGCGTCCACGACGTGACCGTGCACGAGACCGCCGACCCGGAGGTCATCGTCGCGGAGATGGCCGCGAGCGGCCGGGTCGTCGCCACGGGCGCGCCGTACACGGCCCGCTACGTCGCGGTGCTGACCGTCGTCGACGGCCGGATCCGGCACTACCGCGACTACTGGAACCCGTTGATGCTCCAGGAAGTGGCCGCCGCATGACCGTCCTCGTCACCGGCGCGAGCGGGACCACCGGCAGCCGGCTCGCGCGGCAACTGCACGACCGGGGCACCCCGGTCCGCCGGGCCGGCCGGTCCGCGCGGGCCGACGTCCGCTTCGACTGGACGGACCCGGCCACGTTCGACCCGGCGGTACGCGGTGTGCGCGCCGTCTACCTGGTGGCGCCGCTCGGCGTCGCCGACCCGGTCCCGGTCGTGGAACCGTTCCTCGCCGCCGCACGGCACGCGGGCGTGGCACGGGTCGCGCTGCTGGGTTCGTCCGCCGTCCCGGTCGGCAGTCCCGGGTGGGGCGCACTCGGCACACTGCTGCCGCGCTACGTCCCGCAGGCGACGGTGCTGCGTCCGACCTGGTTCGCCAGCAACTTCACCGGCGACCACCTGCACGCCGAGTCCGTCCGCCGCGACGACGAGATCGTCAGCGCCACCGGCGACGGCCGCGTCCCGTTCATCGACCCGGAGGACATCGCGTCCGTCGCGCGCCACGTCCTCACGAGCCCCGCACCACCGGCCCCCGACCTGGTGCTGACCGGCCCGCGCCCGCTCGGCTTCGACGACGTCGCGGCAGCGCTGACCGGGTTCACCGGCCGCACCGTGCGGCACCGGCGGGTCAGCGCGCGGGAGCTGTCCGCCCACCTGCGGCAGCACGGGATCCCGGCCGCCTTCGCGGACCTGCTGGCCGGACTGGACACGGCGATCGCGGCCGGCGCCGAGGACCGGACGACCACCACGGTCGAGCAGATCACGGGCACCGCGCCGCGCCCCTTCGACCGCTTCCTGACCGCACAGCCGGCGGACGCCCTGGAACGCCCCACCGGCCGGCCGAACGGCGGCCCGCCCCGGCCGTCCCCGAACGAAAGCGCAGAGTAAGGGAGTTGACCGGAGGACGATAGAGCACGCGCCCCCCGTACGCCGGGGAAGCAGGGGATCTTCGTCCATTGTTCATCCGGGCGCCCGTCAGTGCGGGCGACCGGGTGCGACGATCCGGCCAAGAAGCCGGACTGCAACGGAGAGAAGATGCCCTCCAAGAGAACCAACGCCGCTCTCGCGGCCCTTGTCGTCGTCGCCGGCACCCTGGCCGGCACGGGCGTGGCGAGCGCGGACCACAAGGCCGCGGACCACAGGGCTGTGGACCACAAGGCCGCGGAGCGCGGGGCTCATGAGCGTCACCGGGCGGTGGCCTTCGAACGGACCGCCACCTACCCGGTCTTCCAGAACCGGCCGGCCGGGGAGGACCCCGCCGCCGAGACCGTCGCCGAGATCTCGGACACCAGCGAGGACGGCCGCACGCTCGTCTACACCGACGCCGCGGGCAAGCGGATCGGCTTCCTCGACATCAGCCGCGCCGACCGCCCGCGCGGACTCGGCACGCTGTCGCTGTCCGAGCTCGGCGACGCCGAGGACGAGCCGACCTCGGTGTCCGTGGTCGGCCAGTACGTCCTGGTGGTGGTGAACACCAGCGCCTCCTTCACCGACCCGTCCGGCCGGCTCGACGTGATCTCGCTGCGCGACCGCAAGCGGGTGGCGAGCCACGACCTCGGCGGCCAACCCGACTCCGTCGCGATCAGCGCGGACGGGCGGTACGCCGCCATCGCGATGGAGAACGAGCGCGACGAGGAGGCGACCCCGCCCGGCGGCGAGGAGGGCGACCTGCCCCAGCTCCCCGCCGGTTTCGTGCAGATCGTCGATCTCCGGGGCACGTCGCCGGCGAAGTGGCGGGTCCGGCCCGTGCCGCTGACCCGGAAGGACGGCAGCGCGCTGCCCGAGCTCGTCGCGGCCAAGATCACCGAACCGACCGACCCGGAGCCGGAGTACGTCTCCGTCAACGGCCGCAACCAGCTCGCGGTGACCCTGCAGGAGAACAACGGCATCGTCCTGGTGGACCTGCCGACGGGCAAGGTCACCAAGGCGTTCGGCGCCGGCACCGTGTCGGTCCACGGCATCGACACGGCCGACGACGGCACGATCGACCTCACCGGCTCGATCACCGGCGTACCGCGCGAGCCCGACGCGCTGAACTGGATCGACGACCGTTACTTCGCGACCGCCAACGAGGGCGACTGGCGCGGCGGTTCCCGCGGCTGGACCGTCTTCGACAGCCGCACCGGCAAGGTGGCCTGGGACGCGGGCAACACCTTCGAACGGCTCGCCGTGCGG
This sequence comes from Streptomyces sp. NEAU-W12, assembly GCF_026242095.1. Classification (NCBI taxonomy): domain Bacteria; kingdom Bacillati; phylum Actinomycetota; class Actinomycetes; order Kitasatosporales; family Streptomycetaceae; genus Streptomyces; species Streptomyces sp. NEAU-W12. The sequence goes on along the minus strand of NZ_JAPJDM010000028.1, from coordinate 94,074 downwards.
TACGGGCTGCACAACGGGGGCCGGGCCGGGAAGAAGGGCACCGAGCCCGAGGGCCTGGCCGTCGCCGAGTACAACGGGGTGCGCTACGCCTTCGTCGGCTCGGAGCGGAGCAACTTCGTCGCCGTGTACGACGTCAGCCGGCCGGCCTCCCCCGTCTTCCGCCAGATGCTGCCCGCCACCAACGGCCCCGAGGGTCTGCTGCCGATCCCCGGGCGCGGTCTGCTCGCGGTCTCCAGCGAGGTGGACGACGCCTCGGCCGGCGTCCGGGCCTCGGTGAGCCTGTTCCGCCTCGGCAAGGGCACCCCGGCGTTCCCGAGCATCGTCTCGGCGTCCGACTCCACCGGCGCGCCGATCGGCTGGGGCGCCCTGGGCGCACTGTCCGCCGTGCCCGGCACGCGGGACCGGCTGGTCAGCGTGACCGACGCGGCGTACACGCCCACCCGCATCCTGACCGTCGACACGGGGCAGGGGGCCAGGCCGGGGTCCAGGAAGCCCGAGGGGCAGCCGGCGCTGATCACCGGTGAGCTGACCGTCAAGGACGCCGAGGGACAGCCCGTCGGCTACGACGCCGAGGGCGTCTTCGCGCGGCCGCAGGGCGGCTACTGGCTTGCCGTCGAGGGCAGGAACGGCGCCGGCAACAAGCTGGTCCGGCTGGACCGTTCCGGTGTCACCCGGCAGGTCGTCACCCTCCCTGCGGCTGTCGCCGAGGGTCTCGGGAGCCAGGGCTTCGAAGGCGTCACCGCCACCACCGACCGCCACGGCCGCGAGATCGTCTGGGCCGCGCTGCAGCGCGAGGTCGCGGGCGACCCGTCCGGGACCGTCCGCCTCGGCCGGTACGACGTCGCGGCCGGCACCTGGAGCTGGTACGGCTACCGCCTCGGCGCCACCACCACTCCCGGCGACTGGATCGGCCTCTCCGAGATCACCGCGGTCGGCGACAGGCTCGCCGTCGTCGAGCGGGACAAACTGAACGGCCCCGCCGCGAAGGTCAAGCGCGTCTACACCGTCGACCTGCCGAAATCGGCCGCGCCGTCGGACAAGCTGCCCGTCCTGCGCAAGAAGCTCGCCCACGACGTCCTGCCCGACCTGAGGTCCACGAACGGCTGGACGCAGGAGAAGCTCGAGGGCCTGACCGTCGGCGGTGACGGCCACGTCTACGCCGTGACCGACAACGACGCCCTGGACGACGCCTCCGGCGAGACCGTCTTCCTGCGCCTCGGCTCCAGCAAGAAGATCTTCGGCCGCGACTGACCCACGACCGGCGCACAGCCGACCCACCGGCATCACCGGCATCACCGGCCAGTCGGCTCCCGGGCGGCCGCAGACCACACCTCTGCGGCCGCCTTCGCCGTACCGGTCGCTGGCGTCACCGTCACCGTCACGGACATGGCCTGATGTGCCTCAGCCACTCCCCCACCGCCGCGAAGTCCTCCTCCGCGGGCCCTCTCGTCGGGTTCATCCGGTGCGGGAGGGCCGGGGCCGGGTGTATGGAGCTGCCTCCCCGAGCCGCCTGCAGAGGCCTGCTGACCGCAGCCGGCATGACCGTCCCGGACAGGAACAGCACGAAGCACGACCAGATCGAGGCGTCCTGGCGGGAGCGGGCCCTGAACGCCGGGACCGGGCCGACCCGCACCCAGAAGGAGGTCTTCGCCCAGCGGCAGCGGATCGGCGACCTCGGGGGACAGTTCCGCGACCTCGACCAGATGGCCCCCGGCGAGTCCGCCCGGCAACTGACCACCGAGAACACCGCCCTCAGACACCGCGTCCACCAGCTCGCCCAGGAGCACCGCAAGCTCCAAGAGCGGCTTGAGGACGCCCGCTCCAGCCTCCGGTCCACCGAGAAACGCATCGCCGACCTCGAAGCCCACCTCCTCGAACGGGGCCTGTCCTGACCGAAGTCCGTTGCCGCGCTACCTGCGCGTCAGCACACGGAACTCGTTGCCGTCGGGATCGGCCATCGCCACCCAGCCGGCCTCGTCGCCTCCCACGGGTTTCCCGCGTTCTCACGGGTTCTTCCGCGTTCTCACGGGTGCATGCGGGCTCCCTTGAGGATCTTGTCGACCGCGTTCCTCGGGCCGTGGACGGCCAGGCCGACCAGGTCCAGGTCCGCCGTCGGGACCGCCCGTACCGCCGCGCGGTTGGCGTCGTCGTGGCCCGTGGCGAACAGGTCGCCGGTGAACAGCGCGCGCGGCAGGGCGCGGGACAGCACACGCGTGTGGGCGGCCGTCAGGGTTTCCTCGGTGCCCTCGAAGACCAGCACCGGCTGGCGGAACATCGGCAGGTAGGCCACGCCGTCCGCGTCTTCGTAGGGCTCGCCGATCAGTTCGGGAACCTGGCTGCCCAGGCCGCTGACCAGGAACGCGGTGACGTTGAGGCGCTGCCAGGTTTCCAGGTCCTCGCGCAGCAGGACGGCGATCTTCGTGTCGAAGCGAGTGCTCATGCCCTGAGACTGCCGATCGGCGTACGTCCCCGTCTTGTACGTTGTTTGCATGGTCGCAGCGCGCGCGGATCGTCCCGAGCGGACCGTCTCCGCCTGGCGCCCCCGTGTCCCGGGGGTCGTCGAGGTGTTCCACGCCCGCTTCACCGGGTACGCCTATCCGATGCACGTCCACGACGCCTGGACGCTCCTCGTCGTCGACGACGGCGCCGTGCGGTACGACCTGGACCGGCACGAGCACGGCACCCCGCACGGCACCGTGTCCCTGCTGCCGCCGCACGTTGCGCACAACGGCGCCTCCGCGACCCCGGACGGCTTCCGCAAGCGGGTGCTGTACCTCGACGGGACGCACCTCGGGGACGAGCTGATCGGGGCCGCCGTGGACCGTCCCGACCTGCGTGATCCGCTGCTGCGGCAGCGCGTGGGGCAGGTGCACGCGGCGTTGTCGGGGCCCGGTGACGAGTTCGAGGCGGAGAGCAGGCTGACACTCGTCGGGGAGCGGCTGCGGGCCCATCTGCGGTCCCGGGCCGGCGCACCGGAGCCGCGGCGGGATCCCGTCCTCGCGCGTCGGCTGCGGGAGTTGCTCGACGAGCGGGTCGTGGAGGGTCTCGGCCTGGCGGAGGCCGCGGGGCTGCTGTCCGCGCATCCCGCCCATCTCGTACGGGCGTTCAGCGGCGCCTACGGCATCGCCCCGCACCAGTACCTGATGTCCCGCCGGGTGGGCCGGGCCCGTCGGCTGCTGCTCGGAGGGCGGTCACCGAGCGAGGTCGCGGTGGCCACCGGTTTCTACGACCAGGCCCATCTCACGCGGCATTTCCGGAAACTGGTCGGCGTCCCGCCGGGCCGTTACCGCACCGGGGCCGGCAACCCCTGGGAGAGCGGGTCACCGGCCCCGGACGGCCGGACGGACGGCGGCTGTACCGCCGCGTCACGTCACTTCACGTCGACGTAGTCACCCGCCGCCGTGGCCCCGCCCGTGGTGGACGTCTGGCCGAACGTCCAGCGCCAGTAGCCGTCGGTGGTGGCCGTCACCGTGGTCTTCAGGTATCCCGTGGAGTTCGCCCGCACGGTCTTGACCGTCGTGTAGGTGCTGGTGCCCGCCTTGCGGAACTGCAGTTTGGCCAGCTTGGAGCCGTAGCCGACGTACGCGTGCCTGACCCAGTCGGCGCGCGTCAGCTTGCCCGTCACGGTGAGCGCCTTGTTCTTGACGACCGGCTCCGGCGAGGCGTTGACCGTGGCCCGCGCGGCGCGCTTGACCTGGACCGTGCCGAGACCGGTCAGGTTCTCCTCGGCCTTGAGCCTGTCGTCGGGGGTCCAGAGGCGGACGTTGACAGCGATCTTCCACGTGGTGGCGTCGTTGTTGGAGTCCAGGGTCCAGGGGGGATCGATGTAGAGCTCGCCCTCGACGTCGGCCGCGCGGGGGGTGTCGTCGTAGTAGGTGACGAAGCCCGTGTAGATGCCGCCCTTGTCCCGGGCCTTGGCGGCCGTGGTGTCGTGGTACAGGTACGGGAAGGCGGTGATGTCACTGGAGGTGTGGCCCGCGGGCCAGGTCATGCGGAAGCTGACGCCGGGGTTCTTCTCCTCGGAAATGCCCACGACGATGGGCTTGCCCTTGTTCACGACCATGTCCGTCACCGTGACGCCGGTGTCGGCCGCGTGCGCGGGCGGGGCGGTGAACACCCCGAGGGCGAGCGCTCCCGTGAGCGCGGCCACGACCGCGGATCTGCCTGTGCGCATGCACATCCTCTTTTACGCAGGGGCCCCGACCTACGGGACCCGGATCGCGGCAGACTAACAGCCCGATCCCGTATGTACGTTCGGAACCCCTGCGGTGACCTGCACCGTCGTCACTTCTCCGGGGACCGCTCGATCAGCCGGGCGAACGCGTCGAGGTTCCGGGTCGATTCGCCGCGCGAGACCCGCCAGGCGTGCTCCTTGCGGATCGCGGTGGCGAACCCGAGCTCCAGGAGGGTGTTGAAGCTGCCGTCGGCGGCCTCCAGGACCTGGCCCAGCAGCCGGTCGACCTCGTCGGGGGTGACGGCGGCCAGCGGGAAACGCCCGGTGACGTAGATGTCGCCGAGCGGGTCCACGGCGTAACTCACGCCGTACAGCTTGAGGTTGCGCTCCAGAAGCCAGCGGTGGACGGCGGCCTCGTTCTCGTCGGGGTGCCGGACGACGAAGGCGTTGAGGGAGAGCGAGTGGCGGCCGACGATGAGGGAGACCGTCGTGGACAGCTTGCGGGCGCCGGGCAGCTTCACGACGTACGTGCCGGGCGCGGGACTCTCCCAGTCGAGCTCGGCGTCCTTCAGCACGCCCTCGACGACCCGGGCCGCCCCCTGCTCCGCCTCCGCCGCCCTGTCAGCCATGGTGCGAGCGTACGTGACGGCGGTGCTCCTGCGTCGCGGCCGTGTAGACGTCGGCCGTGGCGGCGGCCGACCTGTCCCAGCCGAAGGACAGGGCGTGCCGGGCGGCGGCGTCGCCCATCCGGTCGGCGAGGTGCGGCGCGTCGGCGAACTCGCGCAGCACGCGCGCGTACGCGCGCGGGTCGTGGCCCTGGACGAGGAAACCGGTGTCCCCGTCCCGTACGGCCACCGGCAGTCCGCCGACCGAGGCCGCGAGCACCGGCGTGCCGGCCGCCTGCGCCTCTATGGCGACCAGACCGAAGGACTCGCTGTAGGACGGCATGACGAGGACGGACGCGGCCCGGAACCAGTCGGCGAGCTGCTCCTGCCCGACCGGCGGGCAGAACCGCACGACGTCGGCGATGCCCAGGCGGGCGGCGAGTTTCTGCAGTCCCTCGGGCTTGGCGAGGCCGCTTCCGCTGGGACCGCCGACGACGGGGACGCAGATCTTCGAGCGCAGCTCGGGACGCTCGCCGAGCAGGACGGCCACCGCGCGGAGCAGCACGTCCGGAGCCTTGAGGGGCTGGATGCGGCCCGCGAAGAGCGGGATCAGGGCGTCCTGGGGCAGACCGAGGCGGGCGCGGGCCGCGGCCCTTCCGTCGGCGGGGCGGAACCGGGAGAGGTTGACGCCGGGGTGGACGACGGCGACCTTGTCCCGCCCGGCCGCGTAGTGCCGGACGAGTTCGTCCGCCTCCTCGGCGGTGTTGGCGATCAGCCGGTCCGCGGCGGCGACGATCTGGGTCTCGCCGATGACGCGGGCGGCCGGTTCGGGGGTGTCGCCGACGGCGAGGTTGGCGTTCTTGACCTTGGCCATGGTGTGCATGGCGTGCACCAGGGGAACGCCCCAGCGCTGGGCGGCGAGCCAGCCGACGTGGCCGGAGAGCCAGTAGTGGGAGTGGACCAGGTCGTAGTGGCCGGGACGGTGGCCGGCCCACGCCTGCATCACACCGTGCGTGAAGGCGCACAGCTGGGCCGGCAGCTCCTCCTTGGCGAGGCCCTCGTAGGGGCCGGCGTCGACGTGCCGGACGAGGACACCGGGCGCCAGGTCGACGGTGGGCGGGAGGGCGGCGGCGGTCGCGCGCGTGAAGATCTCGACCTCGATGTTGATCGCGGCGAGGCGCTGGGCGAGCTCCACGATGTAGACGTTCATGCCGCCGGCGTCGCCGGTGCCCGGCTGGTGGAGCGGGGAGGTGTGCACGGAGAGCATCGCCACACGGCGGGGGCGGCGGTGCAGGCGCAGCCGCGGGGGTGTGGCGGGGGAACGCCGCCCGAGCCTGGCCATGTACTGGCTCACGTGCCGGTCCTCCTCGCTGCGGGCATGGCGTGCGAGGGCGTGCGGAGCCCTCCAGCTCCCCAACACCGGGGGAGTCGCTCCCATTTCCGGACGGCCTCCCCGGATCGGTTTTTTGCCGGATCATTACCTGATATCGCTCAACCGTTCGAGCGTGAGGTGCGTGGTGGAAAGGGGCCCGGCACGCGGACAGCGGCTCCCGTCGCGGCTCCCTCGGGCCCGCTCGGTGCCGGTTCGGACCCGTCCTGGGCACCCGCATACCCTCGTACGCATGACCGCCCGCGCCACCCCCCTCCCCCACCCTCGACTCGGCTCGAGCGGGAGGGCCCCCATGAGCAAGGGGACCCCATGAGGGGGAGGACCACCCTCGTGGGCGCGGTGACACGCGGAACGACCAACCCGAACCGCCTGCGCCGCATGGACCGCTGGATCGCGGCCACGCACGGCGCCGAACTGCGCCGCGCGGAGACCTCCCTCGCCGTCGACCTCGGCTACGGCGCCGCCCCCTGGACGGCGGTCGAGCTGCTGCACCGCCTGCGCACCGTGGCCCCCCGCGCGCACGTGGTGGGCGTCGAGATCGAACCGGCCCGGGTCGCGGCGGCCCGTCCCTACGAGCGGGAAGGGCTGTCCTTCCGGCACGGCGGCTTCGAGATCCCGCTCCCCGGCCGGCCGACGCTGGTCCGCGCGGCGAACGTCCTGCGCCAGTACGACGAGGCCGAGGTCGCCGCCGTCTGGCAGCGGCTGTGCGGGCGGCTCGCCCCGGCCGCCCCGGAACGGGGCTCGCGCGGGGGACTGCTGGTCGAGGGGACCTGTGACGAGATCGGCCGGCGGCACGTATGGGTCGCCCTCGGCCCCGAGGGGCCGCGCACGGTCACGTTCGCGACCCGCCTCGGCTCCCTGGAACGCCCCTCCGACCTGGCGGAGCGCCTGCCGAAGGCGCTCATCCACCGCAACGTCCCCGGCGAGCCGGTGCACGCCTTCCTGCGCGACTTCGACCGCGCCTGGGCGGCAGCGGCGCCCTACGCCTCGTACGGCGCCCGCCAGCGCTGGATCCGCACGGTGCGGGATCTCGCGGCCGACTGGCCGGTGACGGACGGCCCGGCGCGGTGGCGGCAGGGCGAAGTCACGGTGCGGTGGGAGGCCCTGGCCCCTCGGGCGTGAGACGGCGCTCCGACGCCCCCCTGCGCCGGAACCGGCGCCGAAAACGGCCCGCGTGAGTCGTGCGTCGCACCAGTGGGGCGATCGTCATGACGAGGGGGAGGGAGACGGGGAGTGTCACCTCTGGTCACTTCACGGACCGGCATGGCAGCATCCCCCCGACGACGGGATGTCACTGACGGTTGATCAGTTTGGGGGCGGGGCCATGAGGACGGGCAGGCTCACTCTGACGGCGACGGCGGTGGCCGTGGTCTGCGCCATCACCGTGCTGGGGGCACCGGGCACGGCGTTCGCGGCCCCCGCTCCCCCGCCGCCCCCCGGTCCGAGCACGGGCACGGGCCCGGGCACGGGCACGGGCGCGGGCACGGGCGCGAGCGCCGGAGCGAACCCGGACATTGATCCGGGCGCGGCACCCGAGGCGGCACCCGACGCGGCCCCGTCCAAGGATCTCGAAGCCGTACGCGGGAAGCTCGACACGCTCTACCGCGCGGCGGCCGTCGCCACCGAGGAGTACAACGCCGCCGAGGAGAAGGCGGAGCAGCAGTCCGCCGGGATCGCCGAGCTGGCCGAGAAGATCGTCAGGGGCCAGGAGAAGCTGGACGACCTGAAGGCCCGCGCGGGCGCGTCGGCCGCTTCCCAGTACCGCGGCGGCGGGCTCCCGCCCGAGGCCCATCTGGTGCTGAGCGACACCCCGCAGGACTTCCTCGTCGGCGCGGGCCGGATCCGTCAGGGCCAGCAGGCGGCCAGGGGCCTGCTCGGTGAGATGAGGCGTACCCAGGAGGACCTGGAGCAGTACGCACACGACGCCGAGGCCCAGTGGCGGAAGCTGGAGACGGGGCGCAGGGCGAAGGCCAGGGCGCAGAGGAAGATCGAGAAGCGGATCGCGGCGGCCGAGAAGGTCGAGTCCGAGCTGGAGCAGGACGAGAAGGAGCGCCTGGCCGAACTGGAACGTCGGGCCGCCCAAAGGGCCCAGGACGCCTGGCTGAAGTCCGGCGCCCTCGACGGCGCCGCGGCCGAGGCGACCGGGCAGGGCGAGAAGGCCGTCGCGTACGCCACCGCGCAGATCGGCAAGCCGTACGTGTGGGGTGCCGAGGGCCCGAAGGCGTACGACTGCTCGGGGCTGACCTCGCGGGCGTGGACGTCCGCCGGGCAGGGAATCCCGCGCACCTCGCAGGAGCAGTGGCGGCAGCTGCCGCGCGTGGCCGTCGAGGAGATGCGGCCGGGCGACCTCATCATCTACTGGGACGACGCCAGCCATGTCGGCATGTACATCGGCGACGGCTCCATGGTGCACGCCCCGCGCCCGGGACGGACGGTGACGACCGCCGGTGCCGGTTCGATGCCGGTCCTCGGGGTGGTACGCCCGGGCGGGGACGACGGCGGGGCCGGCGGCGGGAGCACAAGCGGAGACGGGGACGCGGACTGAGCGACACGGGCCCGCCCACCCCGTCCCCGACCCCCACCCCGGACCGACCGCCCCGGACCGACCGCCCCGGACCACCCGACCGCCCCGGGCCGACCGCCCGACCGCCCGACCGCCCAACACCCCCGTGACCTGCGCCATGTGACCCAGTCCACGCAATCGGCCCGGCCGAACCCCCGTGGACGTGACGTTCGTCATCCGGGCTGCATCCGTGAGCCTGTCCAAATGCCGCCTATAACGCGGCATATGACACTGGCGGGTGGCGGAACGGCGTGCTCCACGCCATTCCGCTGCGGCGCCGGCACCCGCTATCGTCCCCGCTGGAAAGGGGCACCCCTGCTCGCGGGCAGTTCGTGAGCACGGGGGACGGGCCGAGATCCCGCACCCCCACCACACCCTCGGGGGGAGGGAAGGAACCCGGAACGATGCCCGTACCCATACCGCGGCAGAGAACGCTCCCGGCCGCGGAAAGCGGTCAGGCGCACGCCGCGCCCATGAACGGCGGCCCCGCCGACGGCGCCCCGGAGGCCGGGACCACGGCGGCCCCGCGCCCCGCGGAGGACACCGCGGACAGCGCCACCGTCCGCACCGAAACCGAAACCAACACCGACACCGGTACCGACACCGAGAACCACACGGAGAAGGCCAGGACCAGGATCACACCGGACAGCGCCGGGGCGACCACGACCGCCCCCACCCACCTCACCCTGCTGCTGATCGAGGACGACCCGGCAGGCTCGCCGATCGTGCCCGCCCTGCTCGACCGGAGCGGCAGGCCGATCCGCGTCCGCACCGCCCGCAACCTCACCGAGGCCGAGCGGTTGCTGACCGACGACGTCCACTGCATCCTCCTGGACCTCGCCCTGTCCGCACCCGGTGGCCGGCCGGCACACGGCGGCGGCAACGGTGACGGCAACACCGGCGGCGAGGACGCCCACGACGAGCTCGCCGTGCTCAAGCACGTGCTGGAGCTCGCACCCCGGCACGCCGTTCTCGCGCTGACCGCGTCCGGCGACGCCGAGCGGGGCGCCGAGGCGGTACGCGTGGGCGCCCAGGACTACCTCTTCCGCGACGAGCTGGACGGCCGGCTGCTGAGCAGGGCGATCCGGTACGCGGTGGAGCGGAAGCGCTCCGACTCGGCCGAGCGCCGGCTCGCCGAGGGCAGGCTGCACGCCCGGGAGAACCGCCGGCTGGAACGCGGACTGCTGCCGACGCCGCTCCTGGCCGGCTCCCCGCTCCACTTCGCCGCCCGCTACCGTCCGGGGCGCTCCCGCGCCCTGCTCGGCGGCGACTTCTACGACGTCGTCCGCACCCCGGACGGAACCGTGCACGCCATGATCGGCGACGTCTGCGGCCACGGCCCGGACGAGGCCGCCCTCGGCGTGGAGCTGCGGATCGCCTGGCGCGCGCTGACGCTCGCCGGCCTGTACGGGGACGAGCTGCTGGGCACGCTGCAGCAGGTGCTGGAACACGAACGCGCGGACGACGAGATCTTCGCGACGCTCTGCGCGGTGGACATCTCCCCCGACGGCCGGGAGGCGGGCCTGTGGCTGGCCGGCCATCCGTCACCGCTGCTCGCCCGCCCGGGACACCCCGCGCGACTGCTGCCGTACGACGACAACGGCCCCGCACTCGGACTGCTGTCCGGCGCCCACTGGCCGCGTACGCAGGTGGGACTGGGCGCCGAGTGGAGCCTGATGCTCTACACCGACGGCCTCATCGAGGGCCGCGTCGGCGACACCGGGGAACGGCTCGGCCAGGACGGCATGGTCGGCATGGTCAGCCGTCGGCTCACCGACGGCCTGCGCGGCGAGGAACTGCTCCAGGCGGCGGTCGACGAGGCCCGCGACCTCAACGGCGGCGAGCTGACCGACGACGTGGCGGTCCTCCTCCTGGACCGGGTACCCCAGCTGCAGCCCCAGCCCCAGCCGTAACCACAGCCACAGCCACAGCCGTAACCGTAGCCACAGCTGTAGCCGCAGCCGCAGTGAAGCCGCTGCTCCCTGCCCGCTTCCGTCCTACCGCCCGCCGTTGTACGGACCGTACGGGCCGTCGCTGCTGGAGCCCTTCCGGCTGCGCCCGCCGCCGGAGAGGCCGCGCAGGGCGGGACGGACGTCGACCATGTAGACGATGGTCGCGATCAGCCCGATGATCGGCAGGAACGACAGGATGTTGAAGATCAGGTTCACCACGAAGGCGAGCCCGAGGATGATCAGCCAGAACGGCTTGGTCTTCTTGTCCGCCGCGCGGTAGGCGTCCTCGCGGCGGGTGGCCGCGTCGATCAGCGCGAAGCCGCTGAACACGATCAGGGCCACGCTCAGCAGCCACATGAACCCAGCGAAGCCCTGCATCAGCACAACGTCCACCACCCGATTCGGCTCGTTCTTACGCGGTTCACCGTACCCACAACCGCCGGCCGGCTATCCGTGGAACGGGCCGGACACCACAAGAGTGCCCGGCCCGTTCGGGTTCATCCACGGCTCACCGCTGCGGCTCCGCTCGCGCCTACTTGGCGGGCGGCGTCGTCTTCTTGGCCGTGGGCTTGCTCACCGGGGCCTTCTTGGCGGCGGGCTTCTTCGTCTCGGCGGACGCGGAGGGAGCCGGGACGGTCTTCTCGCCCCTGGCGCCCTTGGCGTCCTTGTCGTCCGTGACCTCGACGGTCTCGACGGCCTCGAGCTTCGGCTTGGGCTCGCTCTTCGGCTCGACGGCGACGGCGATGTCCTCGATGCCCTCGGCGGCCTCGCCGCGCCAGGTCCGCACGGTCTGCTCGCCGTGCTCGGCGACCTTCTCGTAGGTCTCCCGGGCCCTGACGGCGTACTCGGCGGCGACGCCGACGCCGCGCAGGGCGAGGTCCTGAGCGGTCTCGCCGAACTTCTTCAGGTCGGTGTCGAGCGAGCCGAAGAACTCGCCGACCTTGGTCTGGACGGTCTCCTGCGTCTCCTTGACCCTGATGGTCGCCTTCTCCTGGACGGCCTTCGGGTCGGTCTGGCGGACGGCCTCGATGCGCGAAGGAGCCTCGGCGCGGATCTGCTCCACCAGCCCCGGCACCTTCTTGGCCTGCTGCAGAGCGAGGTCGGCGGTGCCGGCGGCGAAGTAGAGGGGGGTCGGGTGGCTGAAGGTCTTGCGCAGGTCGTCGGTGATGGCCATGGTGGGGGTCCTCCCGGATTCGTTTTCGGCTGAGGGTCTGGATGATCCGCGGCGGCGGCCGGTGCCCTGGTCCGGCTCAGTCGGCCGTCTGCTGCGGATCGGTGTCACTGCCGCCGGCCGTACGGGGGCGGCGCTCGGCGGACGTACCGCCCTTGCGGGTGGAGGGAGCCCGGCGCCCGGCGGACGCGCCGCCACCGCCCTGACGCCCTCGCCGTATCCCGGCACCACCCACGGAACCGTCCGAGGCCTCCGCGACGTCCGGAACCTCCCGGACCTCGGCTCCCCGAGCGGCACCGGCTCCACCGGCATCCCCCGTCGTCCCACCCTCCTCGGGACCCACAAACCCGTTCTCCTTGCGGAAGGACTCGTAGATCTGGAGCAGTACCTGCTTCTGACGCTCGGTCAGGGCGAGGTCGGCGAGGATGACGGCCCGTGTCTCCACGTCGTCGCGGTTCCGCTCGGCGTCGAGGATGCCGGCGCGCACGTACAGCGTCTCGGCGGAGATCCGCAGCGCCTTGGCGACCTGCTGCAGCACCTCCGCGCTCGGCTTGCGCAGCCCGCGCTCGATCTGGCTCAGATAGGGATTGGACACCCCGGCGGCATCGGCGAGCTGCCGCAGCGACAACTGCGCGTTGCGCCGCTGCTCCCGCAGATAGTCACCGAGATTGCCGACGTTGAGTGATGCCATGCCTCCACCCTGCCCCACTCCGCTAACTATTGCAAGCAGGCGCTTGCAATAGTGCGCCACGCCATGAAGCACGGACATGTGACTGAGCACGATGGTTGTCACTTGAGCGGGATAACTGTCACCGCTCGGCTTGGCGGACTCCCGTGCAGGCGAGGACTGGGCCGGCGTCATGGGCGAGGAAGAGCATGAAGGCCCACGTCCGGTCCGGCGAGAAGACGCAGCCGATCCTGACCTGAGCCGCTTCGAGCCGGGTGAGGATGCCGACGGTGGACGGCAAGGCGAGAGTCTCAGTACCTCGCTTCCTCGCCCGTCGGAGACGAGCCGCATAGATGCCGGCAAGCTGCTGACTGGGAACGCTGTCGTCCCATACGACGAAGTCGCCTCCGTCGAGAAGCGCCGTTCTGGCGGGTTCGCAGGCCGCGGTCTGGTCGCCCAGCATCCCGACGAGTTCCGCCCGATCCATCTCCGTCCTCTCGTGTGCTGCTCCGGTGTCCGCTCAGTCGTCAAAGTGGAGTTCGGGCCGGTTCCAGAGAGTGAGGTCGCTGCTGGTGGCGACCGCGAGGGTCAGGCCGGAGGGCGAGAATCCGGCTGCGCGGAGTTCTGAGTACTCGGAGTGGAAGATGTGCCACCACGTCCCTCCCGCCGGGCCTTTATGGGGCCCGCCGTCGGCGGAGAGGATGACGCGGTCGTGGGGCCACTCGGGGCTCACGATATCCAGGGCCCAGCCGTCCGGTGTGGTGCTGTGCAGGCCGCCGCCGAAGAGCCCGGCGATGCGCACCGGGGCGCCTGCGATCGGGCCGGGCCCGGGGCAGGTGAGGTCCGGGTGGGCGTCGGGGGTACTCGTTTCGGGGTCAGGATCCCTGTCGCGAGCGATCTTCTCGCCGGTGACCGCGTTGAAGACTCCATGGCCGTCGCTGGACACGACCATGACGAGGTCGTGGCCGCTGTCGGGATGGACGGTGAATCCGATGCCGAGGAGGCCCCCGATGGGCGTCCTGCGGTCCAGCACCGGCTGCCACGGCTCCGGGGCCGGCAGGACGGGGGCGGCGAGATAGCGCTCGCGCAGCTTCTGCTGGTACTCCGTGATCAACTCGTCTCCTCGATGCGATTCGCGTCGAGGGTCTCTCGCGCAGCAGCCCACGTCGACTCGAATTCTTGGCGGGCAACCTCGGCAACGCCGTCCGCTTCTCGCCAGCCGTGCAGGGTGCCTTCCGCGAGGACGCCGTACTGCCGCTCGTAGGAGGCCATGGCTGCGAGGTCACCGCGGTCACGGATCTCAATGACCTCCGCCAGCGAGGCTGCGGTCACGGGCCGGCGCTGAAGCCCTTGCAGGTCGACGTGCCGTAGCGCCCATTCCTCGTCGTCGAGTTCGAAGTACGACCAGATTTCGCTCTCGTCGTCGTAGGTGCGGATCCAAGTCGTCACGCTCGCATGATCTCTCAGCGGGAAGACGACGCATAAGGACTTCGACCAGGTCGAGCGGGCAATCTTCCAGTGGGTCACCTGGTACAACGAGGAACGGCTCCACTCCGCCCTCGGCTACGTCCCGCCTGCCGAGTACGAACGCGACTGGTGGCGACAACAGGACGCCACCCCGCAGTCCGCCTGAAACAAGATCCGCGGACTCTACGAAACTCGGGACAGCTCACACACTGGAACGGGCGCTGTCCGATCTGGTGCGGCAGAAACGTACGGAACCTGATGAGCCCAAGCGCAGCGTCGCCAAGAGCGCGGACAAGCCCGCGCTCTTCGCCGCGGTCCGAAGGGACGCTCAAGCCGAGCGGCTGCCGGTTTCTCACCTGGCGAGGCGTCACCGCGTCAGCCACGCCACGGTCCGGCAGGCCCTGAAGTCGCCCACGTCACCACCCCGAAAGAAAGGGCCCCCCACCGTGGGTCCTGCCAAGGGACGCGTCGCCCCTACCATCGACGCCGTCCTCCGCTGTCGGCCGTGGACCGGTTCGAGGTCGGGTGGCGGGACGACGAGGGCGGGTGTCGGCGGCCGTTGGCGGATGTGGTCCTGGTGGCGTTCGAGGCAGCAGGGCTGCCGGTGCGGGGGTTTCCGTGTTCTGGTGAACGGCACGCGCCACTACGGTGGTCCGATGGCATCGATCAGGCAGTTCCAAGTCACCTTCGACTGCGCGGAACCCGAGCGCGTCGCTCGTTTCTGGTGCGAGGTGTTGGGGTACGTCGTACCGCCGCCGCCGAAGGGCTTTGCCACGTGGGACGACTTCGACCACTCGCTACCGCCCGGGCGTCAGGGTTCGGCGTTCGCCTGCGTCGATCCCTCGGGGGTGGGACCGCGACTGTTCTTCCAGCGCGTTCCCGAGGGCAAGGCCGTCAAGAACCGGCTTCATCTCGACGTGCGGGTCGGCACCGGGCTCGTGGGCGAGGAACGCCTCGCCGCACTCGAGGCCGAATGCGCACGGCTGGTCGCGCTCGGCGCGGTGCGGGTGCGACTGCTGCGTGCCGACGGCTTCGACGAGTCGTGCATCGTGATGCAGGACGTCGAGGGCAACGAGTTCTGTCTCGACTGAGGGGCTGTGGAGGAGGAGCACGCGACCAAGGTCCTGTTCGAGCTCCTCGGCGGGTCCGCTGCCGAGCGCGAAGCAGCGCAGGGCGCGCGATGCTTTGACAACGGCGCCCCGCCGGGTGGTGCAGCCGGTCGGGGCGCCGGAATCCGCAGGCCGGGGACGACGGCTTCGCCGGTTCGGGAGTCCGGCTCCTCTCGGCGTGGCGCCTCGTGGGTTGTGGGCTGCCGCCTCCACGGAGACCACCAGGGACCTCGTACCGGACTGTGCAACGGTCGATCCCTGCACCACGACGCGGGACGCGACCGCCCCGTTCGGCCGGGACACCGGGCCGCGCCGCGTCCCGCTCCCCATCAGCCGCTGCTGGTCACGGACTCGGCCTGGCGCGCCTTCACCGGGACGGGCCCGTGGCGGCGCCGAACCACCTGGGCAGGTGGGCGAGCAGGTCCTCCTGGTCGTCGCCGACCCATGCCACGTGTCCGTCCGGCCGGAGCAGGAGCGCGGGTACGTCGTCGAGTTCCTCGCTGACGTCGACGACGTGGTCGACCCGGTCGGCCCAGCCCTCCACCGAGAGCAGGCCTCCGGTCTGGTCGAGCAGCAGTCCGCGGCCGGCGTGCATCAGCTCGTACAGGCGTCCCCGCTTCAGCCCCACGTCCCGCAGCCGCCGGCCGAGCAGGTCGTGCCCCTCGCCGAGGTCGTAGCGGACCCCGATCGCGGTGATCTTCTCGATGAGGTACCGGTTCACGTTCTCGAAGTCCATCAGCTCCGACAGCAGCCTGCGCACCGACCGGGGCCCCGGCCCGGGGGACAGCAGGAGCATCTGCGCGCGGGTGTTGTCCAGCACGTCGGCGGCCACCGGGCGCCGTTCGGCCTCGTAACTGTCCAGCAGCCCTTCCGGCGCCCGGCCGCCCACCTCGGCGGCGAGTTTCCAGCCGAGGTTGAAGGCGTCCTGGATGCCGAGGTTGAGGCCCTGGCCGCCGGTCGGCGGGTGGATGTGCGCCGCGTCGCCGGCCAGCAGCACCCGGCCGGTCCGGTAGCGGTCGGCGAGGCGGGTGGCGTCGCCGAAGCGGGAGATGCGGCGCGGTGAGTGCACGCCGAAGTCGGTGCCGGCGTACGCCCGCAGCTGCTGCTTGAGCTCGTCGAGGGTGGGCGGGACCGTACGGTCCTCGGTCACGCCCTCGGCGGGCACGATGACGCGGTACACCCCGTCCCCCTCGGGGATGACGCCGAACCGGAACTGGGTCCTGCGGACCTCGGCCACCACGGCGGCCAGCGTTTCCGGCGCCACGTCCAGCTCCACCTCGCCCAGCAGCGTCTCGACCCGGCTCGGCTCGCCGGGGAAGCCGACGCCGAGCAGCTTGCGCACGGTGCTGCGGCCGCCGTCGCAGCCGACGAGGTAACGCGAGCGCAGCCGTGTGCCGTCCGCCAGTTCGGCGCTCACCCCGTCCTCGTCCTGGCTCAGCCCGGCCAGTTCACAGCCGCGCCGGATCCCGGCACCGAGCCCGACGGCGTGCTCGGTCAGCAGGCGCTCGGTGACCGGCTGCGGAATGCCGAGGACGTACGCGTGCGCGGTGTCCAGCCGTTCGGGCCACCCCTTGTCGATGGCGGCGAAGAAACCACCGACCGCGTACTGCCTGCCCCGAGCGAGGAACCGCTCCAGCAGACCGCGCTGGTCCATCACCTCGACACTGCGCGCGTGCAGCCCGAGCGCACGGGCGTGCCCTGTCGGCTCGGCCTCCTTCTCCAGCACGACCACCCGCACACCCCGCAGCCGCAGTTCGGCGGCCAGCATCAGCCCGGTCGGCCCGCCGCCGACCACGATCACGTCAGTCATGAAAACCCCCACCCCGGACGAACGAAGAGGCCCATACCCGCACGAAGGGACACACATGACGTGAATCCCCGATTTGCACAGGTTCCGACCCAGGGCGACGATTCTGCGGCACGACCGGGGCCTTGCCGCAAGCCCCCCGGTGCGCTATACGTTGAAAGAGGCAGGGAGCGGACACGTTCCTTGCCTTTTGTCGTCCCGCCCCTCGGGCCGGACGCCACGAGCCGCGGTACAGCCGCTCCGGGTCCACGAGCGGGACCTCGCCCCGCGCCGCGGCCTCGCGCAGTTCCGGGGAGAAGCCGACGCCGCTGTAGCAGGCAGGGGTGGCGTGGGTGGTGTCCACGCCCCTTGCGTCGAGCAGGTGGAGGATGCGGCGGAGGCGTTCGAGGTGGCCGAGGTCCATGACCTTCTGCCACGTGACCTCACCGACCGACAGGAGAATGCCCTGGTCCTGGCCGATCGCGCCGTGGACGACGACGTCGGCCTCCAGGCTCGTACGGCTGTCGGGGTCGGGGTCGGGGTCGGCGACGGTGCCGGCCGAGACCTGGATCGGCATGCCGCCGAACGTCTCGGGGGCCGCGTGCCCTTCGGCCCATGGCCGGCCCAGCTGCTCGAAGTGCGGGCCCACCACCTTGCTCAGGAAGGCGCTCCGGCTGTGTCCCCAGACCTGCGCGGCGCGTCGGCGGCGGCTCAGCAGCGCCGCCTGGGGACGTACCACGGCATGGTGGAACGCGATCAGCGGTTCGGCGATGCGGTAGGCGGCGCGGTTCGCACGGAAGGCGTCCGGTTCGAGCATCAGCAGGCCACAGTTCCTGAGGACGGTCAGCGGCAGGGAGATGTCGGTCGCCTTGCGCCCGTGCGGCGACGCCTCACACGGCGACGGCCCCGGCGGTGCGGACACCGGTGGTTGACCTTCACGTCGGGTGAGGCCGCAGCCTCGGGGGGCAGGGCAAAGGGCCCGGCGTCAGGAACAGGGAGGAACGGCATGCGCTTCGCGTTGCACCGGGTTCGTGCTCAGGAACTCGTGCGGGAGGCCGACGCGTACCGGCTCGCCCGGCGGGCGAGGAGCGCGCCGCCGGATCCGGGGCCGCGCCCTCCCGTCGCCCGGCCCGGCCGTTCAGCCCTTGACCGCGCCCGAGGTGAGGCCCTGGACGATGTGCCGGCTGGCGAAGGCGAAGAGGACCATGGTGGGGAGGATGGTGAGGACGGCCGCCGCGGACATCGAGCCCCAGTCGATGTTGAAGCTGGAGATGAAGCCGTTGAGCGCCGTCGGGACCGTCTTGTTGGCGTCGCTGTTCATCAGCGTCACCGAGAGGAACAGCTCGTTCCAGCAGTTGACGAAGTTGAAGATGAACGCGGCCACGATCCCGGGGCGCATCACCGGCAGCAGGACCCTGACCAGCGCCCCGAACCGTGACAGGCCGTCGATCATCGCGGCCTCCTCCAGCGCGTCCGGGATGTTCTCGAAGAAGCCGCGGAGCATCACCGTGCAGAACGGCACGCACACCGCGATGTAGACGAGGACGAGCCCGAAGCGGTGGTCGACCAGCCGCAGATCGGTCATGAGCAGGTACAGCGGGCCCAGCGCGATGAAGGACGGGATCATCTGGGTGACCAGGGCCGCCATCAGCAGCGCCGACCTGCTGCGGAACTCGAAGCGGGCCAGGACGTACGCCGACAGCGTCGAGATCGCCGTGGCCACCACCCCCGCGACGGTCGCGACGACGAGGCTGTTGACGAGGTACGTCCCGAAGTCGGCCTTGCCGAACAGCCCTTGGTAGTTCTCCAGCGAGAACTGCTCGGGCCAGTAGGCGATCGGGAAGGAGAAGATCGTGCCGGGGTCCTTGAGGGACGTGACGGCGATCCAGTAGAGCGGGAAGAGGGAGAAGACCAGCCACAGCCCCAGGAAGGCGAACTTGGTGGCCCGGCCGGCCGTGGTTTCCTTACCGATCACGCCTTCACCCCTCGCTTTCCAGCACCATGGCCCTTGGCGCCCCGGCGGCTGTTCGCTCTCCCGGACGCCTGCTTCTCCCGAGTCGCCAGCAGGAAGAACACCGCGAAGACCAGGAGTACGGCGACCACCAGGAGGCCGATCGCGGACGCCTTGCCGTAGTCGCCCTGCTGGGTGATCTTGATCATCCAGGTGGTCACGATGTGCGTCTCGTTGTTCGGCCCGCCCCCGGTCATGCCGAAGATCAGGTCGGGGAAGTTGAAGATCCAGATGACCCGCAGCAGCACGGTGAGCGCCAGTGTCGTGCGGATGTACGGAATGGTGATCCGGAAGAGTGTGCGCGCCTTGCCGGCGCCGTCCAGGGCCGCCGCCTCGTACAGCTCGTCGGGGATCGACTGCAGCGCGGCCAGGATCATGATCGCGAAGAAGGTCACCCCGTACCAGATGTTGGCGACCAGTACGGCGGTCATCGCGGTCTGCGGATCGGCCAGCCAGGCGATCGGCTCGTCGATCAGTCCCGCCTTCTGCAGCAGGTCGTTGACGACGCCGAACTCGCTGTTGAACATCCAGCGGAACAGGATGCCGATGAGGAATCCGGAGATCGCCCAGGGGAAGAAGATCAACGCCTGGTAGAGGCCGCGGAAGGGGAACCGGCGGCGCAGCCACAGCGCGATCGCGAAGCCGATCACCAGCTGCGGCACGATCGAACCGACCACCCACACCAGCGTGTTGTCCAGCACCGTGGCCCACGCGGGGTCGGCGAAGACGTCCCGGAAGTTCTTCAGGCCGACCCACGAGGTGTCGGTCAGGTCCGTCAGGTTCCAGTTCCGGAAGGCCATCTGACTGCCCGCGACCATCGGGTAGTAGATGAAGACCGCCACGAACACGGCCGCCGGTGCCATGAACCCGGCGATGAGCAGACCGCGGCGGGTGGTGAACTCCCGCCGGCGGCGGCCGGGGCCGTGCCCCCGGCCGCCCTGCGCCCCCACCGCGTCCCGCGTCCGCCGCGTGCCCTTCGAGGCGGCCTTTGACCCGGCCTTTGGTGTGGCCTTCGACGCGGCCTTCGAGGTGGCCGAGGGACCGGTGCCCGGCATGTCCTCTACTTCCACTTCTCGGTCCAGTAGGCGTCCCAGCCCGCCAGCAGGTCCTTCGGCGTCAGCTTGCCGAGGATCATCTTCTGGACGTCCGTGTCGGCCTGCTGCTGCCACTCGGTCCACCAGGCGACACCGCGCGGCTGGGCGACGGCGAGGTACGTGTCCGGCTGCTCCGTCATGGTGACGTAGCTGGCCCACGGGCCGGTCCGGTAGAACTCGTCCTCGGCCGCCGCCTTGAGGATCGGCACCAGGCTGTTCTTCTTGGTGAACGCCGTCGACGCCTCGCCCTCGGAGAGGAACTCGATCAGCTTCACGGCCTCGGCCTTGTTCTTGCTGCCGTCCGCGACACCCCACCCGGCGGTGGCGAGCGGCTGGACGGTCTTGCCGCTCGGGCCGGCCATCAGCGGCGCGGTGCTCCACTGGTCCGGCTCGACCGACTGCGACTCCGATACGGCGGCGATCACTTCGGGGTCCTGCAGCAGGAAGGCCGTGGACCCGTTGGAGAAGCCTTCGACCATCTCCGGGTAGCCCCACGCCACGGACGACTTGGGTGACGCCTTCTTGAAGAGCTCGAGGTACGTCTCCATCGCGTCGAGCGCCTCGGGGGCGGAGAAGATCGTGCTGCCGTCCCGCAGCTTGTAGCCGTTGGCCGGGTCGATCCGGTCGGCGACGTACGCCTCGATGGCGGCGGTGGCGTTGCTGTGCGCGTTGGCCCCGCCGCGGAAGGCGTAGCCGTACTGGCGCTTCGCCGGGTCGTGGAGGGCGGAGGCCTGCTCCAGCAGCTCGTCCCAGGTGGCCGGCGGCTTGTCGAAGCCCGCCTCCTCGATCAGGTCGGTGCGGTGGAAGAGGCTCAGCCCGTAGAAGCCGTACGGGACGAAGTACGTCCTGCCCTCGGCGTCCTCGGAGGCCTGGACGGCGTTCTCGGTCAGGGCGTCCTTGCCCTTCCAGTCCGCGAGGTCCTTCTTCATGTCGTACAGCCAGCCGTTGTTGGCCCAGGGGCCGACCGTGATGTCGCGGACCTCGAGGACGTCCACGCCGCTGCCGGACTGGAGCATCTGCTGGATCTTCTGATCGGCCTGCTCCGTGGGCGGGGAGATCAGGTTGACCTCGACCTCGGGGTTCTTCTTCTCGAAGTCGGCGATCAGTTCCTTGATCAGGTCGCTGCGGGCCGGGTTGGTCAGGCTCTCCACCATGTTGAGGGTGACGGTTCCGTCCGCACCGGGGCTCATGGTGGAACAGCCGGTCACAACCATCGCGGCGGCGGTGCCGAGCGCGAGGGCTGCCGTCCTTCTTCTCATCGTGCTGACCTCTTCCTTGACGGGATGCGGGCGGGACGGGGGAGGGGTGCGGGCGGGAGACGGGATACGGGCGGGACGGGGAGCGAAATACGAGCCGGCCGGAGACGGGATACGGGCGGGACGGGGAGCGAAATACGAGCCGGCCGGAGACGGGATACGGGTGGGACGGGGACGGGATACGGGCCGGCCGGAGACGGGATACAAGCCGACCGGAGACGGGATACGGGCGGAACGGGGACGGGATACGGGCGCCGCTAGGAAGCGCGGTGCGGCGGCCGTGCGCGGGCCGTGCGGGCCCACTCGCCGAGGATCGGAACGCAGTGCTCGGCGAAGTACTCGTAGTCCTCGGCGGTGTTGTAGACGTGGGCGGAGAGCCGCAGGTAGCCGATGCCGTCGAAGCTGGTGAAGGCGGCCTCCACCCCCAGCTCGCCGACCGCCCGGTCGCGCAGCGCGTCGGCCGAGACACGGCTGTCGGCCAGTCCCTCGGGCAGCCGCACCAGCCGCATCCCGGGCACGGGCATGCCGACGTCCACCGGGTCGTCGAAGCCCGTCAGCCCGGCGAGCGCGGCGCCGATGGTCCGCTCGGCGTAACCGGCCAGGTCGTCCATGTACCGGCGGGCGGTGGACCAGCCCCAGGTACTCTCGACGAACCCGAGCGCCGTGGGGGTGGCGAGGTAGCCGGTGGCGTCGACCGTGCCCTGCTGGTCGAAGCGGTCGGGGTAGGGATCCCCGGCGCCCCAGGAGTCGATCAGCGGATACAGGTCGTCCCGCTGCGGGCCACGGGCGACCAGGGCGGCGGTGCCGCGCGGCGCGCAGGCCCACTTGTGCAGGTTGCCGACCCAGAAGTCGCAGGCCGGCCCGGCGAGCGGGTCGGCGATCAGCCCCGGCGCGTGCGCGCCGTCGACGAGCAGCGGGACACCGCGCCGCCGCGCCTCGGCACCGATCCGCTCCACCGGCATGCGGCGGGCGGTGGGCGAGGTGATCTGGTCGACGACGACGAGGTCGGTGGCGTCGCTCAGCTCGGCGGCCACGGCCTCGTACGCCTGCTCCTCGTCCGCGTCCAGGGGCACCACGGCCGTACGGACCCGGCCGCCCCAGCGGCGTGCCAGGCGTTCGGCGCCCATGGTGACGGCGCCGTAGCCGTGGTCGGTGACGACGATCTCCCCGCCGTGGCGGCGCCGGAGGTTGGCGAAGACGACGCTGGCGCCGGCGCTCGCGTTCGGCACCAGGGCGAGGTCTTCGGGGTCCACGCCGAGGAACGCGGCGAGGTCGGTCCTGGTCTCGGCGAGCCGCTGCGGCAGCGCGGGGAACCAGACCACCGGCGCCCCCTCCATCTCCTCCCGCACCCGCTGCTGGCGCTCCTGCGCCACCAGCGGGACCGCTCCGAACGAACCGTGGTTGAGGTGGCGCAGGGCCGGGTCCAGCGACCACGCGTGCAGGGCCGGCCGTCCGTCCGCCAGCAGCAGGGGGCGCGGTGCGGTGGTGACCTCGGTCTCGGTCTCGCTCACATGACTCCCCTCCGGCTCCCGGGCCGTGCCCGGGTACGGCCCTCTCACACGGGAGGTCATCAGACCTCCGACACGAGAAGACGCGAGACGTATGATGAATGGGGATGTTGGCATGCGATTTTCGGCCATGACAAGCCCTCTGCAGCAAGAGAAGTCAGATGACTCGGGACAGATACGTCCCAGACATCTGATGACTCGTCCCGCGGTCGGCGCTCGCTACAGTGCACCGAGGATCGGGGAGGGCCCGTGCCGCGGGCTCTCCGGGGGGAGGGGAAGGAATCGGATGTCCGCAGTCGACAAGGCGTTCCACGGCCTACGGCACATGATCGCGACGGGGCGCCTGGGCGCCGGTGAACGCATTCCCCCCGAGGCGGACCTGTGCGAGGAACTGGGTGTCTCGCGCGGGTCGCTGCGCGAGGCCGTACGCATGCTCGCGGCACTGGGCGTGATCGAGCCACGGCACGGCTCCGGCACCTACGTCTCCCAGCTCAGACCGGAGGACCTGATCGGCAGCCTCTCGCTGACGCTCCAGCTGCTGCCGCTGCCCGGCCTGCTGGAGGTGTACGAGATCCGGCGGGTCCTGGAGGCCCATGTCGCCGCCAAGGCGGCCGCCCGCGCGACGCCCGGGACGCTGGCGACCCTCTTCTCGCTCATCGAGGCGATGGAGGCCACCGAGGACCCCACCGAGGCCTCGGAGCTCGACCACCGTTTCCACGCGGAGATCGCGGCGGCGAGCGGCAACCCGACGCTCGCCTCGCTCCTCGCGGTCTTCCGCGCCCGCTCCCGCAAGTACCAGGTCTTCACCCTCCCGGAGGGCCCGGAGCTGCGCCGCAGGAGCGACGCGGACCACCGCGTCCTGGCCACGGCGATCGCCGACCGCGACCCGGGCGCCGCCGCGGGCGCGGCCGAGGCCCACGTCGCCCAGACGGAGCGGTGGCTGCGCGCCCTGATGCCGCCGGTGGAGGAGGACCCCCTCACGGACGACGCGGAGGCCCACGGGAAGGACGGCACCGCCGCCTGACGACGCGGGTCGGCCTCTGCTGTGCCTACGCTCGTTCCACCACGTTCTGATCACCACCGGCAGCGCCTCGGCACGCCGGATCCGCACGGTCACGGGCGTACCGGCCGCACGGCCGAGCGGCTTCGCCATGGCCGGCGTGACCGGCACGACGTGGTTCAGGTGGTGGTGGCCGCCAAGCGTCTGTCCGGTCCGCACGGCCAGGTCGAAGAACGCGCGGTGCCCCCGGTCGGGCGCGGGGCGTCCCCCGGGGGGCGGGACGGGGAGGGGGCGATGCGCCCACTGGCCCCTCCGGAAGCGGGAGGGGAGTCACGACGGGGCGAACGGTACGGACGAGGCCGGTGTCACGCACCATGAGCGCCGCGCGACGGAGCGGCGCGCCGGGCGGCACACGTGGTGGGCACCACGCCGCGTGAGGGCCGCGCGAGCTCGTTGCAGGTCGGCTCGTCAGTCTCCTGTACGAACGCCGAAGAGTGCTGGCCCAGTCGGTGCGGGCACGGGTCGGAGGCCGGCCCGGGTCCGGCCCGGACATCGGTGGAGAGCAGGTTCCGCACCGAGTCGAGCGCCACCCCCGCCGGGCTGCTGTCCGTCCACGGGTGGACCGTACCGCTGTCGGCTGTCGGCTGTCGGCTGTCGGCTGTCGGTTGTCGGTTGTCGGTTGTCGGCTGCACCGGGGTACCACCACCTCAGCCACTCGGCCGCACCGGACGGTGAGTCGAAGGGCGCCGGCCGGGGTCGGCCGAATCCGGCAGACCGCTTCACGGCAGTCGGGCCCCTGGGCGGGTTCAGGCCCGGGACGCCGTGCGGATCAGTGCGAGGACGGGGCGCAGGGAGGGCAGGACCGCGGTGGCGCCCGCGGCTTGCAGGATCTTTCTCCTCGTCCCGTTGCGGGCGTAGCCGAGGAAGGGCACGCCCGCCGCTGTGGCGGCGTGGAAGTCGGAGGGCGTGTCGCCGATCGCCAGGGCGGAGCCCGGGGCCGCGCCCATGGCGTTCAGGGCCCGGTCGACGCAGTGGGGGTCCGGCTTGAGCCGGCTGAGCTGCTGGGTGCGGCCGTAGACGTGGGGGGCGAAGCAGCCGAGGAGGCCTCGGCCGGCGAGGTACTCGCGGACCACTCGGGGGGAGTTGTTCGTCGCGATGGCCGGCCGGGTGCCCACCGCGGTCCACGTGCGGATCAGCGGGTCGGCGTAGGGGGTGGGCCAGGCCGAGGAGGCGGCCAGCACCTCCTCCTGGGTGAGCCGCGCCTCCAGCTCGTCCACCAGGTCGCTGCCCGGGTGCTCCCGGTCGACGGCGCGGAGCACCACATGTGGGTCCAGGGACTCGCGTTCGGTCTCCGTCAGCAGCCCGTGCAGGCCCCGGCCCTCCAGCCACTCGACGAGTTCCCTCGCCACCCGCTCCGCCGAATGCCCCGCGAACAGGCGGCAGAGGGGTCCGTCGAAGTCCCACAGCACGACACGGGCGCCCTTGACCAGGTCTTCCAGCGTCCTCGGTTCGATCGGTTCGTTCGCGTCCTCGAAGTTCTTCTGGTCGTCCTCGGTCCCATGGGTCACCGGTTCGGTCCGCGCCGCGTCAGAAGTCACTAGGAGAGTGTCAGGTCCGTGGTGATGGTTTCCCAGAGGGCGTCGAACCACTTCTGGGATTCCTCCACGAACGCCTGGTCCCGCCGGCCGGCCTGCTGGGCGAAGGAGAAGAGCAGGGACTGGGAGCCGAGGGCGTCGTACATGTCCAGGGTCTGGGTGCCCCACTCCTCCTCGCGCCTGGCCAGCAGGTAGTAACCGAGCAGCGCCTCCCGGCCGTTGAGCAGGTAGAGCTTCATCGGCGGGGTGAAGGGCAGGGCGCGGAACCTGACGTGGACGTCGATGCCGTGGGTGTGGCGGACGGACTGCAGGTTGTGCCGGAGCACCTGGGCCTGGGCGTTGCGCATCTGCAGCCACCGCTCGTGCACCGGATCGCCGCCGTCGGCGTTCTCGGCGTCCTCGGCGCCCTCGGCGACCAGGACGGGGAAGGCCAGGTGGATGGTCCGGGACGGCAGGAGGACGCGGAACTCGATCGACTCGGGACGGAGTCTGCCCTCGTGGATCAGCCGGACGGGTTCACCGACGGCGACCATCAGCGTTTCGGACGTGTGGGACACGACGTCGATGCGGACGTGCGCCGCGCGGAAGGCGTCGGTGAGGCGGGGGGCGAGGCCGACCATGGTCGGCTGGGGCTCGTCGGACGCCGGGGCCGGTTCGGCGATCCGGGGCGGGCTGCCCTTGCTGACGTTGCTCAGCAGGCCGTCGTCGGCGAGGAGGCGCAGTGCCTGGCGGACGACGCCGCGTTCCACGCCGAACTCCTCGGCGAGTTCGGCCTGGGTGGGCAGGCGCTCGCCGGCCCTGAGCTCACCGGCGCGGATGCGTTCGCGCAGGACGTCGGCCATCCGCTGGGGCGAGTTGCTGCTGTTGCCGTTCACTGCGACGTTCTCCTGGGTCACGACCAGACGCTACAACTTTGATCCATCTGTGGGGAGTTGTTTGGAAGTTGTTTACAAGCACCCACCAAGTGGGGACAACATGAAGAGAGTTGGCAGCCAACTCTACCGAGTTGGCGGAGGTTCCGCTTCCGTCAGCAGGGAAGCACGAAACAGCACGAAGGGGGAAATCGTGCCCGTCATCGCTCTCGTCTCCGCGGTCCTCGTCATCACCCTCGAGCAGTACGTCGAATGGAAGTACGGCATCGCCGGCCTCATCGGCCTGCTGCTGCTCACCCTCGGCATCAAGGCCAACAGCCCGGGCGTCAGCTCCGCCGGGGCCGTCCTGCTCGCGCTGCTGGTGGCGCGGCCCGCACTCTGATCCCACCGCACCGGCCGAGCCCCCGCCCGCGGGGGCTGGGAGACGTCAGCTCGTGAGCAGCAGCTCCGAACTGATCGTCTCCCACAACGCGTCGAACCACAGCCGGGACTGCGTCACGAAGGCGCTGTCCCGCATCCCGGCACCCTGCTCGAACGCGAACAGCGCGGAGCGGGTGCCCTGCACGTCGTACGTCTGGACGTTCTCCTGGTCGATCTGCGCCTCGCTGCGGGACGGCGTGTAGTAGGCGAACAGCGCCTCCACGCCGTTGAGCAGGTACAGCTTCATCGGCGGGGTGAAGGGCAGCGCCCGGAAGGAGACCCGCACGTCGATGCCGTGGGTGGCGCGCAGGGCGCGCAGGTGGTGCCGGAGCACCTGCCCCTGGGCGTTGCGCATCGACAGCCACCGCTCGTGCACGGGGTCGTCGCCACGGTCGCCGGGGCGGCAGCCGCCCCGGCTGCCGTTCCGGTCGTCGTCCGGGTCCTCGACCGCCACCGGGAAGGCGAGGTCGATGTTCCTGCCGGGCAGCAGGACACGGACGTCGACCTTGGCCGGTTTCATCCGTCCGGCATGGATCCGGCGCAGTGGTTCGCCGATGGCGAGGGTGAGGGACGCCGCGGTCAGGCAGACGGCGTCGATCTCGACGTGCTCGGCCTCGAAGGCGGCGGCGATACGGGGCGCGAGGGCCGCCGTGGTGGGCCGCGGCGGCGCTCCCGGGCCGGTCGGCGCGCCACCGGGACGGCCGGCGACGGTCGCCGGGGCACCCTTGGCGACATTGGTGAGCAACTGCTCGGACTGCAGGATGCGCAGCGCCTGGCGTACGGCACCGCGCTCGACGCCGAACTCGTCCGCGAGCTTCGCCTGAGTGGGCATGCGCTGGCCGGGTCGCAGCTCTCCGGACCTGATCCGGGCGCGCAACTCGTCGGCCACCTCGCGATGTGTCCTCTTCCGTCCATGGACGGGGGCGTATTCCGGGTCCACACCGAAACCCTACAACTTCTCGCCAACTTATGGCAGTTCGGCGAAAGGTGGTTATGGGCCGCACTCAGACGGAGATAACTCAGGAGAAGTTGGTCGCCAACTTGAGCACCGTGGTCGATCCTCCGAGGAGGTTGGCCGTCACGGTGACAGCTGGAGCCACTCCTCGAGCCACCGACCGGGCTTCCCCTCCGGAGGGGAGCCGGGAACCCGGCCGGTCAGCACCACCACAACCACAACCGAACAGCAAGAACAGCAAGAACAGCTACGGATGACACGAAGACAGCTGCGGCCACGGGTGCACCGACACCCGCCGGACGAGAGGGAGGGGGAAGGGGAGGAAGCACCGCCGAGGAAGCGCGCCAGCGGCAGCGGCAGCGGCAGCGCTCAGAACATGTCCGGGCACCACGGTCGCCTGGACGTACGCAGCAGGGCGTCGGCCTCACGGGCGGCGCCCGCTCGTTCTTCCCGGACCCGGCCCAGCGCCGTCAGCCGCACCGCCGACTCGTCCCCCAGCCACAGCGGCGCCAACTCTGCGACGTCCAGGGTCAGATCGGCGTCATCGGTGGTCGTCGCGCAGGTCCCGGTGCCGTCCTCCGACGCCCGGAGCCGGTAGCGCCCGCCGGCCAGCCCCGCACCGTCGGTCACCTCCAGCACCAGCGACCCGGCCGCCTCGTACGTCCGCGCCTCCAGCGCCCGTACGACGTCCAGGACCCGCACCCACAGCCAGTCCGCCTGCGTCGTCACGGCGGCGGCGCGCGGGTCCGGCAGGAGGAACGGGAGCAGGTCGTCCGGGGCCCGCCAGCCGCTTTTCACCTTCACGACCCAGTCGATCGAGCACAGGTAGCGCCACAGCGCCCGCTCCGCGGCCGGGTTCACCGCGAGCAGCCAGTTCACCCGCACCGTGTTCAACGGCTGCTTGGAGTCGCCCCACGTGTCGTCCGCGGCGTAGGAGACCATGCCCTCGACCTCGCCGCCCGCCGAGCGGTACACGGCGAAGAAGGGCTCGTTCCACGTCGGGTGGAAGCGCACGGCACCGGTGGCGGTCTTCCACCACACATCGGTCCGGCTGACCGCGCCCGGCTGGAGCGCGCGCAGCCGCTCGTGCAGGTCCGGGCCGAGCTTGCGTACGTCCTCCGCGTCCACGAGGTCGACCCGCCCGCCGCACTCCGGGTGGGACCGGCGCGGGTCGAGACCGGTGCGCGGGACGTCGACGGTCCACTCGGTGGACCAGGTGGCGGGGCCGAAGCCGTAGCGGCCGTAGATCGGGTACTCGGCGGCGATGAGGGTCGCGACGACGTCCCCGCGCTCCTTCGCGGCGGCGAGGTCCTGCGCCATCATGCGGGTGAGCAGACCGCGCCGGCGGTGCGTGGGGGTCACGCTGACGTTCGTGATCGCGTCGGCGGGCACGGCGGCCCCGCCGACCGCGGTGAGCTCCTGCGCGAACGAACGGAACGTCGCGACACAACGGCCGTCGTCGAAGGCTCCCAGCGACCGGCCCGGCGTGAAACACAGACGGCGCCGTGTCTCGAGGTTCTCCTCGGACGAGGTGGGCTCCCGCAGGAACCCGGTGTTCAGGGCCCGGTTCCAGTCGGCGAACTCGGTCTCCGTGATCGGGCGTACGTCGATGTCGGTGCGGGGCGTCGCGGCGCTGGAGGTCATGCCCTCACGGTAGGTCGGCCCCGACGGAGGTGTCGCGCGCTTTTCCGACCGCCCACGGCCCGGCGCCACCGCACGCGGGCCACCCGTCCGGCCCCCCGCCCCGCCCCGCCCGCCTCACACCAGCAGGTCGTCGACCTGGGCCTCCCCCTCGCGGTACCGGCGCGTGATCTCCGCGCTGCAGTCGTCGGCGGCGCGCTGCAGGCCCTGCCGGCTCCGGGACACCTGCTGCTCGCACCGCACCAACCGCCCCATCGCCGCGATCAGCTCCCCGTCCGTACGCGCGCCCAGGTCCGAGAGCTCGACCTCGCCGAGCATCTCCGCCGCCAGCCGCCGGTACCGCTCGCTCTGCGGCGTCCCCAGGGTCACGTGGCGGGCGGACGAACGCTGGCGGGCCGGGGTGTCCCGCAGGATCTCCGCGAGCCGCTCCACCACGGACACCTCGCCCCGAGCGGCGACCGGGGCCCCGTCCTCGGGGGCACGCCGGGCCAGTTCCGCCCGCAGGATGTCGATCCGCCCCTGGAGCAGCCGCCGCACGTAACTGAGGTCGGCCTCGTCGCGCTGGGCGGCGCGGCGCAGGGTGCGCAGCTCGGGCAGGCTGCGTACGGCCAGGGCGGGCTCGGGGCCCGGGTGTTCCCCGGGCAGCGCCGGGCTGTCCGTGCGCTGGGCGGGCGGGCGGTGGAACTCGCGTTCCTCCACCCCCGCCCGGGCCGACGGGACGGGCGGCCCGGACTGCTGCCCGGTTCCTGGTGTGCTCATGTGCCTCGACCGTCCCCTCGACCGGTGTGTGTCAGCATCGTGCCACCCCTGGTGGCCGCTGTGTGACCGAGTGCCCACGATCCGCCCCAGATGGGGGCCAAGGAGTAAAAATAGCCCGCCCGGGACCCCGCACGGACCACCGTCGGTCGTCTGTTCCCCGACCGGCATGATGGACGTATGCGTGCAGTGGTGCAGAGGGTGGACGGCGCGAGCGTCGTCGTGGACGGCGAGACGGTGGGGGCGATCGAGGGCGAGGGGTTGTGCGTCCTGGTCGGCGTCACGCACGAGGACACCGAGGAGAAGGCGGCGCAGCTCGCCCGCAAGCTCTGGTCGGTGCGGATGCTCCAGGACGAGAAGTCGTGCAGCGACCTCGACGCCCCGCTCCTGGTGATCAGCCAGTTCACCCTTTACGGCGACGCCCGCAAGGGCCGTCGCCCCACCTGGAACGCCGCCGCCCCCGGGGACGTCGCCGAACCGCTGGTGGACGAGGTGGTCGCCCGGCTGCGTTCGCTGGGCGCGACGGTGGCGACGGGCCGCTTCGGCGCGCGGATGCGGGTGTCACTGACCAACGACGGCCCGTTCACCGTCCTCCTCGAGGTCTGACCCGCACCCGCTGACGCGGGTCAGGCACCCGGCGCGGGTCAGGGCTCGACCACGGTCTCCTGGGCCGCCGCCGTGTCCCCGGCCATCAGGCGGGCGTCGGCCGGGACGTTCCGCTTGACCAGTGCGAGGGCGACCGGACCCAGCTCGTGGTGGCGTACGGACGTGGTGACGAAGCCGATCCGGCGGCCCTCCGGGCCGTCGTCGGCCAGGCGGAGGTCCGTCCCGGCCGGCGGCAGGTGGACCTCGCTGCCGTCCAGGTGCAGGAAGACCAGCCTGCGCGGCGGCTTCCCCAGGTTCTGGACCCGGGCGACCGTCTCCTGGCCCCGGTAGCAGCCCTTCTGCAGGTGCACCGCGTCGCCGATCCAGCCCAGCTCGTGCGGGATGGTGCGGTGGTCGGTCTCGAATCCGAGCCGGGGACGGTGCTGCTCGACCCGCAGCGCCTCGTGGGCGAGGAGACCGGCGGGCGGCCCGGCCTGCCCCGCGTACGACTCCAGGTCGGCGCGGGGCAGGAACAGGTCACGGCCGTACGGCGTCTCGCGGACGGCGACGCCCTCGGGAACCTCCGCGATGGAACCGGCGGGCAGGTGCACCACCGCGAAGTCGGCGGTGCGGTCGGCGGTCTCGACCCGGTAGAAGAACTTCATCGACTCCAGGTAGGCGATCAGCGCCTCCTGGGTGCCGGGTTCGACGTGGGCCCAGACCGTCTCGCCGTCGTCGACGAGGTAGAGCGCGTGCTCGATGTGGCCGTTCGCGGAGAGGATCAGCGCCTCGGTGGCCCGGTGCGGCGGGAGGTCGCTGACATGCTGGGTGAGCAGCAGGTGCAGCCAGCTCAGCCGTTCCGGCCCGGAGACGGTGACGACCCCGCGATGGGACAGGTCGACGAAGCCGGTGCCTTCGGCGAGGGCACGCTGCTCGCGGAACAGGTCGCCGTAGTGGGCGGCGACTCCTTCGTCCACGCCCTCGGCGGGGACGGCGCCGGGCAGGGTCAGCAGGGGGCTCTTCATGCTCCTAGCCTACGACTCGGTAGTTGAACCCTTCAGGGAGCAGTCCCTGCAGCGGCCGAAGATCGCGAAGTGCTTCAGGTCGGTGTCGAAACCGAAGGTGTCGCGCAGCTTCGCCGTGAACTCGGCGGCCACCTCCACGTCCGCCTCGATGACCTCGGTGCAGTCCCGGCAGACGAGGTGGAGGTGGTGGTGCCGGTCGGCGAGGTGGTAGGTCGGGGCACCGTGCCCGAGGTGGGCGTGGCTGACCAGACCCAGCTCCTCCAGGAGCTCCAGGGTGCGGTAGACGGTCGAGATGTTGACCCCCGACGCCGTTCTCCGCACTTCCACGAGAATGTCGTCGGGGGTCGCGTGCTCAAGCGTGTCGACGGCTTCGAGCACGAGTTGGCGCTGCGGCGTCAGCCGGTAGCCGCGCTGCCTGAGATCGCTCTTCCAGTCGGTGCTCACCACACCACGAGTCTAGGGCCTGCCGTCCGGATCACGCCGGGCTCGCGGGCCCCGCCTTCCGGGCCCGGAGGGCTCACCTGAAGAAGGCGATCCCGTCGTCCGGCATGTCGTCGGGCAGGGCCTTGGCCCAGCGCTCGACGTCCTCGGGGGTGACGACCTTCTTCAGCTGCGCCGACATGTAGGGGCGCAGCTCGACCTCGGGGGTCTGCTTCTCGCCGACCCACATCAGGTCGCTCTTGACGTAGCCGTACAGCCGCTTGCCGCCGCTGTAGGGCCGGGAGGCCGCGGTGCGCGCCACGGCGTCCGTCACCAGGTCGATCTGCGGCTTCTGGTGGGCCAGCTCGCCGTACCAGATCTCGATGACGCCGTCGTCGCGGGTCATCGTGACCTCGACCTTGCGGTGGGCGTCGATCCGCCAGAAGCCGTGCTCGGACTCGAGCGGCCGGGCCTTGCCGCCGTCCTCGTCGAGCACCCAGGTGCGGGAGGAGTACTCCAGGAAGTCCCGGCCGTCGTGGGTGAAGGAGACCTCCTGCCCGAAGTTGCACTTCTCGGCGCCGGGGAAGTCGTGCACGCCTGCGCCCGCCCAGTCGCCGAGCAGAAAGGCGAGCGGTACGAGGTCCTTGTGGAGGTCGGACGGGATCTCGATCATCAGTGGCAGTTCCTGGAGTGGGC
The DNA here is from genome assembly GCF_026242095.1 of Streptomyces sp. NEAU-W12. Taxonomy (NCBI): domain Bacteria; kingdom Bacillati; phylum Actinomycetota; class Actinomycetes; order Kitasatosporales; family Streptomycetaceae; genus Streptomyces; species Streptomyces sp. NEAU-W12. Next base: position 61,356 of record NZ_JAPJDM010000028.1, on the reverse strand, counting down.
GGTCAGCGCTGACCCTGGTACAGCTTCTTCACGGCGAGCCCGGCGAAGGCGAGAACGCCGACGGCGACCAGAACCAGCAGGGCTTCGTAGAAGAGAACCACGGGATGCTCCTTGAGCGGGGTGCGGTGCATGACGTGTGCACAGGGCAGCCCCCAGCTTACGCGGCCGGCCCCCGGCCCCGCCGTGCACCCACCCGGCGGCGGAGGACGAGGGGACCGGCGGCCGGGCGGCGGGCCCGCGGGCACGGGCGCACGGGCGCACGGGGTGACTACGATGCGCGCATGGCGAAGAAGCTCGTGATCAAGGTGACCGCGGGGGCCGATGCCCCCGAGCGCTGCTCGCAGGCGTTCACGGTGGCGGCGGTGGCGGTGGCCAGCGGGGTGGGCGTCTCGCTGTGGCTCACCGGTGAGTCGGCGTGGTTCGCGCTGCCGGGCAGGGCCGCGGAGTTCGAGCTGCCGCACGCGGCGCCGCTGCCCGACCTGCTGGACTCGATCGTCGCGGGGGGCCGTCTCACTCTGTGCACCCAGTGCGCGGCGCGCCGGGACATCACGGAGAAGGACGTCATCGAGGGCGTGCGCATCGCGGGCGCACAGGTGTTCGTGCAGGAGGCGCTGGCGGACGACACGCAGGCGCTCGTCTACTGACCGGCCCGTGTCCACCGGCAGGAGGGGCGTCCCGAGAGGTCGGGCAGGACGGGTACGCCGCCCTGGGGCTGCTGCCCGGCGCACCGGGCACCCTCGGTCACGGCCCCGCGCGGGGCCGTGCGGGCAGGGCGGCCCGTGCGGCCCGTACCACCAGGTCGTCGACCTCGATGTGGAGGCGCGGCACCATCGTCGGCCGCCCGGATTCCCGGACGGGCGGGCGGGTGGACGGGCTGCCCGCCCCCGGGTTCCGTCCCGAAGGCCGGTGCCGTCCCCTCCGTGCCGGGCGGCGGGCCGCCGAGGAACCGGTGCGGTTCCTCGGCGCGTACCTCGTGACCCGGTAGCCGCAGGTGGAGACCGGCAGGTGCGGGGCGTCGGGCACGACGGTGGAGGACGGTGGAGGACAGCCTTGCCGGGGGCATGGCCGCTGTCCTAGCGCGGCCGTTTCTTCCCGTCCAGCTCGTCCCACCACGCGTCGGACTCGGGGTCGCCCGAGGGGTCGTCCCACCAGCGGTCCTCGGGGCCGCGCCGGTTGGCGACCACGGCAGCGAACGGCGGGATGACCATGGCCACCACGCACATGCCCACGGCCACCGGCACCGACCAGAGCCGCACGAGACCGCAGGCCAGGAGGAACAGTGCGAGGCACGTGCCCATCATGACGAAGTAGACATGCCGCCTGCGCGCGTACATGCCTCCAGCGTAGAACCGGGTCCGCGGGCGTGCAGGTACACGGGGGTGTGCAGGTACGCGGGTGTGCCGAAGGGCCGCGTTCCCCGGTGCCGGTGTCCGGCCCCCGGGGTACGCGGCCCTGCGACGAGCCCTCACACCGCGATGGCGACCTCGGCCAGCCCACCCTGCTGGGCGACGACGGTGCGGTCCGCGGTACCGCCGGGCACCAGGGCACGGACGGTCCAGGTGCCCTCCGCCGCGTAGAAGCGGAACTGCCCGGTGGCGGAGGTCGGGACCTCCGCGGTGAACTCGCCGGTCGAGTCCAGCAGACGGACGTAGCCCGTCACCGGCTCGCCGTCACGGGTCACGTGACCCTGGATGGTGGTCTCGCCGGGCTTGATCGTCGAGGCGTCCGGGCCACCGGCCTTCGCACCGCACATGGCGTACTCCTGAACTCGTCTAGTGGTCTGGCGGGGTCGTGGTCGTGGTTCGGACGAGGCCTACTTGCCGGAGCCGAGCTCGATCGGCACGCCGACGAGGGAGCCGTACTCGGTCCAGGAGCCGTCGTAGTTCTTGACGTTCTCCACGCCCAGCAGCTCGTGCAGCACGAACCAGGTCAGCGCGGAGCGCTCACCGATGCGGCACAGGGCGATGGTGTCCTTGGAGAGGTCGACCTGCTCGTCCTCGTAGAGGGCCTTGAGCTCCTCGTCGGACTTGAAGGTGCCGTCGTCGTTGGCGTTCTTCGACCACGGGATGTTGCGGGAGCTCGGCACGTGGCCGGGGCGCTGCGACTGCTCCTGCGGCAGGTGGGCCGGCGCGAGGAGCTTGCCGCTGAACTCGTCGGGCGAGCGCACGTCGACGATGTTCTGCGCGCCGATGGCGGCGACGACGTCGTCACGGTAGGCGCGGATGGACTGGTCCTGGGGCTTGGCCTTGTAGTCCGTCTTCGCGCGCTCGGGGACCTCGTCGCCGGGGACCAGCTCGCGGGCGTCCAGCTCCCACTTCTTGCGGCCGCCGTCGAGAAGCCTGACGTTCTCGTGGCCGTACAGCTTGAAGTACCAGTACGCGTAGGAGGCGAACCAGTTGTTGTTGCCGCCGTAGAGGACCACCGTGTGGTCGTTGGAGATGCCCTTCTCCGACAGGAGCTTCTCGAAGCCCGCCTGGTCGACGAAGTCGCGGCGGACCGGGTCCTGGAGGTCCTTGGTCCAGTCGATCCGGATGGCGTTCTTGATGTGGTTCTTCTCGTACGCGGTGGTGTCCTCGTCCACCTCGACGAGGGCGATCGTCGGGTCGTCCAGGTGCTCCTGGACCCAGTCTGCGTCGACCAGTACGTCGTTGCGGCTCATGCGCTGTCTCCTCCGGGGCAGTTACGGCAGGGCGTGCGAGGGCGAGGGTGCGCGGCCACTCCGGCGGGAGCGGGCGCACGGGTGCCCCTCGGCGGGGCGAGGCGGGAACGCGGACGGCGGGGCGTCCGCTCAGAAAGGCCGACAGAGCATGGCGGCGACGCGGCAGAGGTCCACTGCCCGCCGCTTCGTGAGATCCGCTTGTCCCCGCGCTCGGAGGACGCTCGTCTGACACTGCATGCCGTCGATCGTAAGGAGGGCGGGACGAACATGTCACCGCCGTGTCGCATACTGAGACAAGATTGTCCGCGATATGGGACCGCAGGGGCGCCGAGCCCGATCCCGTCCGACCCGGACCCGACCGCGCCCCCGCTCACGGCTGCTCTACGGACTCCCCCGTCTCACCTGCCGGACATCCCAGGTCCACCGGGCCCGGGGGACCGACCGCCTACCTACCCGGCGAGCCGGACGTCGGAACCCTGCACGGTGATGTCGACGCCGGACTTCCCCGCCTCGACCTTGTCGAGCTTGATCCCGCCGGGCAGGCCGTCGATCCTCTGCTCGAAGTCGGTGATCTCCCGCACCCGCGCCTCGGCCGTCTCGATGCCGCCGAACGACGGCAGGGTGTCCGCCTGGACCCGCACGGTGTCGCCGTCCACGACCGTCACGGAGCTGAGGACGGTGACCGGCTCGGGCAGCTTGGTGCCGAGCACGGTGGCCTCCACCGCGACCTTGATCTTCCCGTTGCCGCCGTCGGACAGGCCGGCCACGGAGGCGGTGACACCGGGGCCCACGTCCGTGGACTCGGACGCGGCGGTCTTGAGCAGCTCGTCGTAGGTGACGCTCGCGGTGCCGGTCGCGTCGGCGGCGGTGGCGGAGCCGAAGTCGCCGGAGAACTCGACGCCCCTCATGTCGGCGCGCAGATCGTCGATCCGGATGTTCTGCCCGCCGTCACCGGTGCCGGCCTCGTACTCATCGATCCCGATCTGCACCTCGTCGAGGGAGCCGCCGGCGACCTGGGTGAGGAAGGGGAAACCGTTGATGGACACGTCAGGGGTGGTGGCGAGGTTCTCGGTCGACTTGAGCCGGTCCGCCACCTCCCCCTCCGCGAAGTTGACCGCGAGGCGGTCCACGATCACGAAGATGCCGCCCAGGATCACGACGATGATCAGCAGTATTCGCAGTGCGCGCATGCGGTTGAATCCCCACCTAGGTGCGTTTCGACGGCAGTCCCCCGACAACCGGGTTGACGGCCGGTCAGCCGTCCTGCGCGAGGGTAACCCTCCCGGCCGGGGGAGCCCCGGAATTGTCGATCACCTGTGACAGGCACCCGCCGGGGGACACCCGTCACCGGCCCCGCTCGCCACGTCAGCCGGCCACGCGGCCCAGTGCGTACACCGCCGGTGCCGCCGCGGCCAGGGGCAGGGCCACTCCGGCCGTGAAATGGACGAACCGGGACGGGTAGTCGTAGCTCGCGGCGCGGTGGCCGATCAGGGCGCAGACCGCGGCGCCCGCGCCGACCAGCGCGCCCGGGACGCCGCCGACCCCCGTCATCAAACCGGCCGTCACACCCGCACCGGCCGCCACGAGCAGCGCCGCCACCACGGACGCCTGCGTCGGCAGGGGCAGCGCCCGCGCCACGACCGCCGCCGCCACGGCGATCCCGCCGACGGTCACCGCGTCGACGTCGGCCGCCAGGTAGCCACTCGCCACGATCGCCAGCGCGGCCGCGGCGACCGTCGCCGTCAGGCCGTACATCCGCTCGTCGGGATCGGCGTGCGACCGGAGCTGGAGCACCAGCGACAGCAGCACCCACACGCCGAGCGTGCCGAGAACGGCCGTCGGCGACCGGTCGGACGCGAGCAGCGCCACGTCCGCGACCAGCGCCCCGAGGAAGCCCAGCGCGATGCCCTGCCGCGCGGGCCACATGCCGTTCAGCCGGAACCAGCCGGCCGCGGTGAGCCCCTGGAGCGCCACCAGCGGCACGAGCAGGGCGTACGTGCCCAGCGCCGCCCCGCCGGCGAGCAGCAGCCCCAGCAGCGCGGTGAGCGCCGCCGGCTGCACACCGGGCTCGATGATCGGCGAACGCCCCTCCGCGCGGGCCCGCTGCGCGTCCGTGACCCGGGTGTTCCCGGCGAGGGTGGCGGGCCCGTACCCGGGACCGCCCGGGGCGTCGGGAGGAGGAGTGGAAGCGGGAGGGGGGGTGGAAGCGGGAGGGGGAGCGTCGGGGGCCGAGGGTGCGGCAGGCGGGGCGGAGGCGGCGATCGGCGCCCCGTAGGTGGAGGCCACCCCGTATCCCGCGTACACCGCGGGCCCGCCCGGCACGCCGCCGTCGCCCCGACCCGCGTACCCGGCATGTCCCGGAGGGGCCTGCGGGGTCTGAAAGGCCTGCGGGGCGGCAGGGGGCTGCGGAGCCTGTCCGGTCTGCGGGGGCAGGTACGACGTCTCCTCCGCAGCCGTCGGCGGGACCGGCGGCTGCATCCGCGTCTCCCACGTCTGCCCCTGCCACTGCTGCGTGTACTGCTGGGCGGCGTGCGGATCGTCGTACGCCTGCTGCCCACCGGGCCACGCCTGCGCCTGCCCCTGCCCCTGCTGCCCACCGGGCCACGCCTGCGCCTGCCCCTGCTGCACCTGCTCCTCAGGTCTCTGCTGCTGATGCTGATGCCGGGGCCGGCCATAGGGGTCGTAGCCCTCGTGGCCCTCGTAGACCTCGCGGTCCTCGTGCCCCTCGCGGGATCCGTCGTACCCGTCGTAGCCCTGATACGGCTGGTTGGTCATCGCTCACCCTCCTGCGAACGGCGGGAGCACCTCGACCGTGCCGCCGTCGGCCAGCCGTACCGTCTCATGCTCGCGGGTGCCCACGGGGTCACTGTCGACGAGGAACGAGCATCGCCGCAGGACACGTGTGAGTTCGCCGGGGTGTCGCTCGCGCGCCGCGGCGAGCGCGTCGGCGAGCGTGACCGCCTCGTACGACTCCTCGGCCACCCCGGCCGCGGCCTTGGCGGCGGCCCAGTACCGCACCGTGACCTTTGCCATCAACAGGTTCCTCATCGTTTGACAGTGAACACGTTCAGGCTAGCCCGCCCGGATCGCCACCCAGTCACCTATCCGGTGCAGCAGGCCGTCGGGGGCCGCGTTCTCCGCGTGCCCCATGCCCGGCTCCACCCACAGCTCCCCGTGCTCGCCGGCCGCGGCCGCCAGCGTGCGCGGATGGTCGAGCGGGAAGTAACCGTCGCGGTCGCCGTGTACGACCAGCAGCGGCGTCGGCGCGATCCTCGGCACCGCCTCCACCGGGGACAGCGGTACGGGGTCCCAGTCACGGTGATGGATCCGGGTCCGCAGCCCGTAGCGCCCCACGAGCCGGCCCGAGGGCCGGGTCACCAGCCAGTGCAGCCGACGCATCGGAGCCGTACCCCGGTAGAACCACCGGGCCGGACCGCTCACCGACACCACGGCGTCCGGACCACCGGCACCGGCACCCGCGAAGAGCCCGTTGTCCCCTTCTTCTCTCTCCCGCTCCCGCTCCCCACACAGCGCCGCGTGCCGCAGCACCACCGAGCCGCCCATCGAGAAACCGACCGTCGCCACGCGCGCGTGCCCCAGTTCCCGGGCCCACGACACCGCCGCCGCCAGGTCCAGCACCTCACGGTCACCGACCGTGGACCGTCCGCCCGAGGCACCGTGGCCGCGGAAGGAGAAGGTGACGACGGCCCCGTACCGTGCGAACACGCGCGCAACCCGCCGTACATGCGGCCGGTCCACATGCCCCGTGAACCCGTGTGCGATCACGAACACGAGGTCGCGGGAAGGTGGCCGCGAGGTGTCCGTCACGATCATCTTTTCGGGTGCCGACGGATTGTATACGGAATCGATTCGTACGCCGTCCGCCGTGTGCAGGAACATCCGAAAAGACGTACCGCCACCTGTGACTTCGCGCGTCACACCATGTTTCCTGACATGCGGCCCCGGGAGGGGACGCGCCCCATGACCTGCCGAACCGGTGCTCATATCGGCTATTCTCCTGGGGAGAGGACTCGGGCAGTGAAGCCCCCGGGTCCTTTTGTGCTTTCGGAAGCGTTGTATACGACGCGGGAAACCGCCGGTGTACGGGCCGTCGAAACGCACGAAGCAGTGCCGTAAACGTCCTCGCAGGGACCGAGGAGGAACCAGACGTTATGGGCGAGCGAACCGTGCACGTACGAATGACGGCCCGGTCGTGGGCGGTACCACGGCCCGACCACCGGGGCCAGGACCGTGTCCTCGACGGACTCGACGGACTCGACGAACGTGAAGGACGCGAAGGAGGGGTGCGATGAGCTCACTGCTCCTGCTGACGAACGCTCTCCAGCCGTCGGCCGAGGTGCTCCCCGCCCTCGGCCTGCTGCTCCACCATGTGCGCGTGGCCCCCGCCGAGGGCCCCGCCCTGGTGGACACTCCCGGCGCCGACGTCATCCTCGTCGACGGCCGGCGCGACCTCCCGCAGGTCCGCAACCTGTGCCAGCTGCTGCGCTCCACGGGCCCCGGCTGCCCCCTCGTCCTCGTGGTGACCGAGGGCGGCCTCGCCGCCGTCACCGCGGAGTGGGGCATCGACGACGTCCTCCTCGACACCGCCGGACCGGCGGAGGTGGAGGCCCGGCTGCGCCTCGCCATGGGCCGGCAGCAGATCGTCAGCGACGACTCCCCCATGGAGATCCGCAACGGCGACCTGTCCGTCGACGAGGCGACCTACAGCGCCAAACTCAAGGGCCGCGTCCTCGATCTCACGTTCAAGGAGTTCGAGCTCCTGAAGTACCTCGCCCAGCACCCCGGCCGGGTCTTCACCCGCGCCCAGCTGCTGCAGGAGGTCTGGGGCTACGACTACTTCGGCGGCACCCGGACGGTCGACGTCCACGTGCGGCGGCTGCGCGCCAAGCTCGGCCCCGAGCACGAGTCACTGATCGGCACCGTGCGGAACGTGGGTTATCGATTCGTTACGCCGGAGAAGGTCGAGCGGGCCGCCGAGGAGGCGAAGGCCAAGGCCGACCGGCAGGAGGCCGGGGCCGACCGCCAAAAGGCGGCGGATGCGGACGAGACGGCCGCCCTGGACGCCACCGAGGCACCGACCCAGGCGTGAGCGGCACCCGCACGAGCGCCGCGCCCGCACCCGCGAGCCGTTTCCGTGCTGTTCACAGGGGCGTTCACGCCCTGCCCCGGCCGGTTATATCCGCGTAGACTCCGCGCGTGGCCAAGGTGACTAGGGATGACGTGGCTCGGCTGGCGGGTACCTCCACCGCCGTCGTCAGCTATGTCATCAACAACGGACCGAGGCCGGTCGCCCCGGCCACGCGCGAACGCGTACTCGCCGCGATCAAGGAACTGGGGTACCGCCCGGACCGGGTCGCCCAGGCGATGGCGTCGCGGCGTACGGACCTCATAGGCCTGATCGTGCCGGACGCGCGCCAGCCCTTCTTCGGGGAGATGGCGCACGCGGTCGAACAGGCGGCGTCCGAGCGCGGGAAGATGGTGCTCGTCGGGAACTCCGACTACGTCGGCGAACGCGAGGTCCACTACCTGCGGGCGTTCCTCGGCATGCGCGTCTCCGGGCTGATCCTGGTCAGCCACGCGCTGAACGACCTGGCCGCCGCGGAGATAGACGCCTGGGACGCCCGGGTCGTCCTGCTGCACGAGCGCCCCGAGGCCATCGACGACGTCGCCGTCGTCACCGACGACCTCGGCGGCGCCCAGCTCGCCGTCCGTCACCTGCTGGAACACGGCAACGCGTACGTGGCCTGTGTCGGCGGCACCGCCGAGACCCCCTCCGTCGGCGACCCGGTCTCCGACCACGTCGAGGGTTGGCGGCGAGCCATGGAGGACGCCGGCATCCCGACCGAGGGCCGCCTCTTCGAGGCCCCGTACAACCGCTACGACGCCTACCGCGTCGGGCTCGACATCCTCTCCGGGCCCGACCGCCCGCCCGCGATCTTCTGCTCCACCGACGACCAGGCGGTCGGCGTGCTGCGCGCGGCCCGCGAGCTGCGCATCGACGTGCCCGGCGAGCTGGCGGTCGTCGGGTTCGACGACATCAAGGAGGCGGGACTCACCGACCCGCCGATGACGACGGTCGCCTCCGACCGCCCGGCGATGGCGCGCGCGGCGGTCGACCTCGTCCTCGACGACGGTCTGCGGGTGGCCGGCTCGCAGCGCGAGCGGCTGAAGATCTTCCCGTCCGAACTGGTGATCCGGCGCTCCTGCGGCTGCGGGTAGCGCGACACTCCGGGCACCGGGCACCGGGCTCTGGACTCCGGGCTCCGGGCTCCGGGCAACTGGCCACCGGCCACCGGGCTCTGGACTCCAGGCTCTGGGCACCGGGCTCCGGGCTCCGGGCTCCGGGCTCCGGGCAACTGGACTCCGGCCACTGGACTCCGGGCTCCGGGCTCCGGGCAACTGGGCACCGGGCTCCGGGCTCCAGGCACCGGGCAACTGGACACCGGCCACTGGACTCCGGGCTCCGGGCTCCGGGCTCCGGGCTCCGGGCAACTGGGCACCGGGCTCCGGGCTCCAGGCACCGGGCAACTGGACACCGGGCTCCAGGCAACTGGACACCGGCCACCGGGCTCTGGACTCCAGGCTCCAGGCTCCGGGAGAGGGGGGCCTCTCCTTCTTTATATCGGGCATACGAGGTTCTGTCGGGCTTCTCAGCGGGCACTCAGAGGGCTCTCATCGTCGGGCGACAGGCTCGTCGACATGACCGAGAACCTTCGCCGCAGCAGCGAGTACGAGAGCCCTCGGACGGGCGGCCCCCAGTCCTGCTCCTCCCCCGTGAACCCGGAGTGGCCGGCACCGCCGGCGTACGCACCGGATCAGCGGTCGGGACAGCAGCCGGAGCAGCAACCGGGACAGGCGGACGGCACGGCCGACTCCGGTTCCGGGGCCCCGACGGGCCCCGACGGTTCGACCGGTTCGACCCACGCGACCGATCCGGCCGCCCCGAAACCCCGCCGGAAGCGGAACCGGGGCCCGGTCGCCCTGCTCGCCGCCGTGGCGATCGTCGCGGCGGCCGTGGGCGGCGGCACCGCCTACGGCGTCCAGGAGCTGGTCGGCGGCACCGTCGCGTCCTCGAGCCCGGCCGGCACCAGCGTGGTGCCGGCCGGTCAGAAGGGGACGGTGTCCGGCGTCGCCGAGGCGGTGAGCCCGAGCATCGTCGAGATCAACGCCGAATCCAACGCGGGGTCCTCCACCGGTTCCGGCGTGATCATCACGGACGACGGCGAGATCATCACCAACAACCACGTCATCAGCGGTGCCTCCTCGGTCGAGGTGCGGACCGGCGACGGCAGGACGTACACCGCGGACGTCGTCGGCACGGAGAGCTCGAAGGACCTCGCGCTGATCAAACTGCGGGACGCCTCGGGTCTGACGGCGGCCGCCCTCGGCGACTCCGACGGGGTGCAGGTCGGCGACGAGGTCGTGGCGATCGGCTCCCCCGAGGGCCTGACCGGCACCGTCACCAGCGGCATCGTCTCGGCGCTCGACCGCGACGTGACCGTCTCCACGGACGAGAGCCAGGGGCAGCAGCAGGGGCAGCGCGGCGGCGGCTGGCCGTTCGAGTTCGGCGGCCAGGAGTTCAACGGCGACACCGGCGGGTCCACGACGACGTACAAGGCGATCCAGACCGACGCCTCTCTGAACCCCGGGAACTCCGGCGGCGCGCTGATCGACATGAACGGCAACGTCATCGGCATCAACTCGGCGATGTACTCGTCGAGCGGCAGCGACTCCTCGGCCGACGCCGGCAGCGTGGGACTGGGCTTCGCCATCCCGGTCAACACGGTCAAGGCGGACCTGACGGACCTGCGGTCCGGCGCCACGAACTGACGCGGCACGCACCCGGCCGACGAGATCCTCACCCGAGGGGTCCGACATGATCACGCAGACCAGGCAGAGCAAGCAGACCAAGCAGGTCAAGCAGGTCACCCACCGGACCCCCGGCGCCGGCACGGCCGGTCTCGCGCTCGCGCTGGAGGTCGCGGGCGAGCTGCACACGCCGGTACGGCGGGCCCCGGAGGTCGCCCCGGCGGTCCTCCCGGAGGCGGCCCCGGCCAAGGCCCGCCGCAGGACCGCCCACGGGCGCGGACGCCGCCGTACCGTACGCGGCTGATCCGCACCACCCCCGCCACCCACCGGCTCCCCACCGGATCACGGCCGGCCCGTGAAGGACCGCGCCTCTCCGCGCCCCGGACAGTCGTGCGAGCCTGGGATCCTGAGACCCGGCGAGCCCCCGGCCGTACTCTCCTCCCAGTCCAGCACACCGGCAGACCAGAGGAACCACGCCCCCATGAGCCCCGCAGAAGGCGACCGCGACCCCCAGCGCATCCTGATCGTCGACGACGAGCCGGCGGTGCGCGAAGCACTCCAGCGCAGCCTCGCCTTCGAGGGGTACGGCACCGAGGTCGCCGCCGACGGTGCGGACGCCCTGGAGAAGGCGGCGGTGTACCGGCCCGACCTGGTCGTCCTCGACATCCAGATGCCCCGGATGGACGGCCTGACCGCCGCCCGCCGCATCCGCGCCACCGGCGACACCACGCCCATCCTGATGCTGACCGCCCGGGACACGGTCGGCGACCGGGTGACGGGACTGGACGCCGGGGCGGACGACTACCTGGTCAAACCGTTCGAGCTGGACGAACTGTTCGCCCGGATCCGCGCGCTGCTGCGCCGCAGCTCGTACGCGGCCGCCGTGGCCGGCGCCGACGAGGAGAACGACGTCCTCAGCTTCGCCGACCTGAGCATGGACCTGTCGACCCGCGAGGTGACCCGGGGAACGCGTCGGGTGGAGCTGACCCGTACGGAGTTCACGCTGCTGGAGATGTTCATGGCGCACCCGCGCCAGGTGCTCACGCGGGAGCAGATCCTGAAGGCGGTCTGGGGCTTCGACTTCGAGCCGTCGTCGAACTCCCTCGACGTGTACGTCATGTACCTGCGCCGCAAGACCGAGGCGGGCGGCGAGCCGCGTCTGGTGCACACGGTGAGGGGTGTCGGCTACGCCCTGCGGCAGGGCGGCGCGGAGTGAACAGGCTGGCCCGCAGGTTCCGTTCGCTCCCGATCCGGGCGCGGCTGTCGCTGCTGGTGGCGGCGGCGGTGGCGTTCGCGGTGGCGGCGGTGTCGGTGACGTGCTGGTTCATCGTGCAGGGGAAGCTGTACGAGCAGCTCGACAGCGACCTGGAGCAGGCGACGGTGCTCCAGGGGCCGCAGCGGGTCGACGAGATCCGCAGTGCGCTCAACAACTGCACGGACACGCCCCGGGACAGCAGGGGCGGCGGCTTCGGGGAGACGTTCTCCCAGGTGGTCGGGGAGGACGGCACCGTCTGCCTGTTCCCCAGCTCGTCGGGCAGGATCAAGGTCACCTCGTCGGACCAGGACGTCATCGCGAGCGCCGGGGACGGCTCCCCGGGCCGCTACCGCGACGGCACCGACCAGGACGGCTCCGAGGTACGCGTACTGACCCTGCCGCTGGTGATCAACGACCCCAGCACGCTGACCCGTTCGAAGGCCGCCGTCCTCGTCGCCGTACCGCTCAAGGGCACCGAGGAGACGCTCAACGACCTCGCGCTGGTCCTGCTCCTCGTCTCCGGCGTGGGCGTCCTGGGCGCCGCCGCCGCCGGCCTCGCGGTCGCCCGCGCCGGCCTGCGCCCCGTGGACGAACTCACCGGGGCCGTCGAGGAGGTGGCCCGCACCGAGGACCTGGGCATCCGCATCCCCGTGGCGGACGACGCCGAGGACGAGGTCGCCCGCCTCTCCCGCTCCTTCAACTCCATGACGTCCGCCCTCGCCAGCTCCCGCGACCTGCAGCAGCAGCTCATCGCGGACGCCGGCCACGAGCTGCGCACCCCGCTCACCTCCCTGCGCACCAACATCGAACTCCTCACCCGCAGCGAGGAGACGGGCCGCCCGCTGCCCGCCGGGGACCGCAAGGCCCTCCTCGCCTCGGTCAAGGCGCAGATGACCGAGCTGGCCGCGCTCATCGGCGACCTGCAGGAACTGTCCCGCCCGGACACCGGTCAGCACGAGGGACGTGCCCAGATCGTCGCCTGGCAGGACGTCGTGGAGTCGGCGCTGCGCCGCGCCCGGCTGCGCGGGCCGGAGCTGACCATCACGGCGGACGTACAGCCGTGGTACGTCCGCGCGGAGCCCTCCACGCTGGAGCGGGCCGTGGTCAACATCCTCGACAACGCGGTGAAGTTCAGCCCCCGGGGCGGCACGGTCGAGGTCCGTCTCGCCGACGGCGTCCTCACCGTCCGCGACCACGGGCCGGGCATCCCCGCCGACGAACTCCCCCACGTCTTCGACCGTTTCTGGCGCTCCCCGACCGCCCGCGCGCTCCCCGGTTCGGGCCTCGGCCTGTCCATAGTGGCCCGTACGGTCCAGCAGGCGGGCGGCGAGGTGGCCCTGACCCGCGCGGAGGACGGCGCCGGGGGCACCACCGCCACGATCCGCCTCCCCGGAGCCCCGACCCCGCCCCCCGAGGTGCCGTAGCCGGAGGGGGGCCGACCGGGACCAGAGGGGCCGACCGGGGCCGGAGACGCCGGAGGGGCCGGAGACGCCGTCGCCCTCTGACGCCTGCGCAGCCGTCTCCGGCCGCAGGCTTTCATGCGGCCGGGACAGTCCGGACTCCTCAGTGGAAGCCGAGCATCCCGGGGGAGTCGATGTCCACGGTGACCACACCGGGCGGATAGCTCTCCTCGCGGTCCGTCAGCAGGATGGACATGCCGGTGAACTCGGGACGCGGCAGGGAGCAGTACAGGGCGTGACACGTGTCCGGGCCGCCGTGACCGTCCCGGACCACGGACGGGTGGCGTGGCCACCTCGACGGTCGGCAGGGTGCGTGCGACACGCTTGGGCCATGAAGGCACCGCCGGATGGGCTGCCTGTGTACCGCGTGCTGACCGGTCCCGATGACGTGGCGTTCCGTCGTCGCGTGGGCGAGGCCCTCGCGACGGGTTGTCGGCTCCACGAAGGACCGTCGGTCACGTTCGACGGTGACCGGGTGGTCGTCGCACAGGCAGTCGTGTGGCCGAGGGCGGGAGACGCCCCCTCAGCGTGACGGGTCCGCGCTGGCACCTGAGGGCTTGGGACCTGAACCGCCGAGGGGTCCTCGCAGTCGGCCGGGCCGGGCACCGTGTCTCCCCCGATCGGGTGAGCCGAAGCCGTTTCCCCGGTCCGCCGTACCGCCGCGGCTACCGTGATCGCGTTGCTTGTGCCCTGGGCACGCTCAGCCCACACTTGAGGAGGTGACGTCACCATGACCGCTCTTGCGTACGAGAGGCCCGAGACCATGTCTGAGATCAGGACAGCGGCCGGGCCGGAGAACGGAACCGAGAACGGGCCCGACCTGGACGAGGTCGTGTGGCAGGCGTGGAAGACTGTGGAACTCCCGGAGGGCTACCGCGCCGAGATCATCGAGGCAGCCATCGAGGTGTCGCCCACCGGCCGCCTGTTCCATGCCCAGATCGCCAACCGGCTGCGCAACGCGCTGGTGCGGTTCCTGGGAGACGGCGAGTACTCGGCGTACCAGGACGCCAATGTCATCTTCCGGCGCAAGGGATGGATCCCTGATGTCTTCGTCGCCCCGGAGGACCTGGAGCCGTACGCGGACGAGGACGGGCTCGGTGTCGATGCGGCGGCGGTTCGCCTGGTGGTCGAGGTGGTCTCTCCCGGGAAGCGTCACGAGGACCGCGACCGGGTCAGGAAGCGCCGTGAGTACGCCCGCGCCGGCATTCCCGTGTACGTGATCATCGACGACCATGACGCACAGGGCACCGTCACCGTCCTCACCGAGCCACGGCCCGACAAGGCCGACTGGCTGGGCGTCGTACGGGTCCCCTACGGAACCGACGTCGACATCCCGAAGGGCCCCGCCATGGGCTTCGTGATCGGAGAGGCGATCGCTGGCCCCAAGCGGGCCTGACCCGGGGCGGGGCCGGCACCCGGACGTACCGGGCGGCCCGCAGGCCGGTGGGCGGATGGCAGGTGCCACGTTCAAGCAGCCCCGCCCGGCACCTCCCGCGTTCTGCTGTGGCCCCGCCCTCTGCCACACCCTGGCCGGAGGAGAGGAGAACTCCTCCTGCCCGGCGTCTCTCTGCTGGACAGGACCAACTCCTGCGTGAACAAACGTTCTCGGCGACGGATCCACGGCATGGCGACGACTCGTCTTTGGACCTTCACCTTCCTGGCGGTCCGGTCATCCGGGATCATGAAGTATGCGCCCGGACGACTGGCACCTCACCGAAGACGTCGACGGCTTCCTCGCCCGAGCCGGAGACTTCCTGCGCTTGCGGCCCGCCCTCCACAACACGCCGCTGACGGACATCGAGAAACTGCGTACCCGCGGGGCGGACGCACACGCACACGGTGCCGAAGCCGCCGTCTTCGGCCGACTGAAGTCAGGAGGTGAGGTCCGCGCCATCTTTTATCACACTCCGCGTGGCCGTCTGGGGCTCACACCCCTCTCTGCCCTGCAGGCCGGTCACCTCGCCGCTCATCTGGCCGAGCTCGGCCACTTCCCCTCCCACGTCATCGCGGACCACGACACCGCCACCGCTTTCGCCGAGGCGTGGCAGCAGCACGCGGGCGCAGCGCCGGAACCCTTCTGGCGGACTCATCTGTACCGTCTCGGCACGCTCACCCCACCGCAGCCGCGCCCAGAAGGCCAGGGGCGCATCGCGGGCGGGAGGGACCATGAGCAAATCGTGCGCTGGTGCCGTGAGTTCTGCGTCGACGTCGGGGAGCGGCCTTCCATCGACTTGATCGACTCCGGCTCCTGGGCCGACTCGCGCTTCGGCGACAGACACTTCACGTTCTGGGAGACCCCGGACGGTACTCCCGTCTCCATGGCGGCCGCGACCTCGACCGTCGGCGGCATGGTCCGGGTGGACCCCGTCTACACCCCGGCCCGCCTCCGGGGCCGCGGCTACGCGGGTGCCGTGACGGTCGAGGTGAGCCGTGCCGCGCTGGCCGCGGGCGCGACGGACGTCGTCCTGTTCACGAACCCGGCCAACCCCACCAGCAACGCCCTCTACCAGCGCATCGGATACGTCCACGTCGCCGACTTCGCCGGGTACAGGTTCTCCTACGACGCACCGGAAGCCGGTTGAGAACACGACGGCAGCCGGAGCCGGTCGTCGCTGCTCGCCGACGACGTCGAGGCGGACCGACTGGACTCGGGCGAGCAGGTGCTCGCGGGCGCCAGGGCCGTGCCCGGTGATCCGGGGGCCGGTGAGCGGGCGGTGCGTTTCGCGCCGACCAGGGCGACGGGATCGCTGGAGGACGTGCTCCGTGTCGCGGTCGGCCGGGGAGCACGCGTCGGGGCAGGTGACAGGCGGCAGGGGACACGCACGACCGGAGCCGCCCGGCGCCCCTCGCGTTCTACCGTGGACCTCCGGCGCACAGGTCACACCCCGGCCGGAGAGAAGGAGCCGACCATGGCCCACGAGGTGGATCCGAACTCCTGCGAGAAGACACCCGAGGCGATCCGGGCCGCCCTGCAACGGCGCCGGGACTGGCTGCGGGCCTTCGAGCAGGAGTGGCTGAGCGCTGCCGCCGACTTCGACCGGCCGGCGCTCGACGCCGCCGTCGACAGGTGGTTCCCGTTCGCCTGCGCCTGCGCCACGCCGGGGTACCTCGACGACGTCGAGCACACCGCCAGGCGCATGGCGGAGGACGACACCGAGGGCCTCGTGTTCCGTGACGCGGACGGCCACGCCTACGACGCGGACGGCCGGTCCGTCGATGCGGGAGAGCTCCGGTGAGCGCCTACGTCATCCGGTACGTGGACCGCGCGGCACAGCGGAAGGCCGCCTTACCGGCCTCCCGGCGGACCTCGCTCGAGAACCTCGAGAAACTGCTCGTTCTCAACCCGTTCGGACCGCCGGCGGTCAGCAATCGGGACAACAGCTGGTCCGCGGGCTTCCAGGACGGCTTCGTCACCTACGTCGTGTCCAACCGCCACGTCGTCATCAACGTCATCGACCTGGTCGCCGTCTGACCTCTCGGGCAGGGCGTGGGCAGGAAGGCGGACAGGAAGAAGGGGCCCGGCGTCGGCAGACCTCACGCGGCTGCCGGGGGCACCGGGCCCCTCCTCGGGAAACGTCCGGCGGCTACCGGACGATCGTGATGCGGTCCGCTGCCGGCGGTGCGATCGGGTGCGTCGCCGAGGAGTTGGCCGTCAGGTACTGCTCCAGGGCCGTCAGGTCGTCCTCGCCGACCAGGTCGCCGGTGCCCTCGCCGAGGGTCGTGAAGCCGTCGCCGCCGCCCGCGAGGAAGCTGTTCGTGGCCACGCGGTAGGTGGCGGTCTCGTCGATCGGCCCGCCGTTCAGCCTGATGGAGTCCGTGACCACCCGGTCCGCGCCGGACTCGGTCAGGTCCAGGGTGTAGGTCAGGCCGGCGGAGACCTGGAGGATCTTCGGCGAGGCCTCGTTCGCGCCGCTCACCTGCTCCTTGAGGGCCTGGACCAGCTGCGCGCCGGTGAAGTCCTGGAGGTTGACCGTGTTGGCGAAGGGCTGGACGGTGAAGCCCTCGGCGTAGGTGACCACGCCGTCGCCCTCGCCCGCGCTCGCCGCGTGGGTGAGGGGCGCGCGGATGCCGCCCGGGTTCATCAGGGCCAGGTCGGTCTCCGGGTCCAGCGTCCTGCCGTACGCCAGCTGGGCGTCGGCGATCAGGTCGCCGAGCGGAGACTCGGTGCCGTCCTTGACGATGTCACCGGAGATGTAGCCGATCGCGCGGTTGCCGATGGGGGCGGCGAGGGTGTCCCACTTGGCGATCAGCCGGGTCATGTCGGGCGCCTTCGGGACGTCCCGCGTCACCACGTGGTTCGCCGACTTCACGGCCGTACGGGCGATGTCACCCGTGCGGCGGTCGTACGTCAGCGTGGTGTCCGTGTAGAGGCGGCCGAAGGACGCCGCCGAGGTGACCATGCGGGGCTTGCCCGCCGGGTCCGGGATCGTGCAGACGTACGCCGCGTGGGTGTGGCCGGTGACCAGCGCGTCCACCTGGGGCGACACGTTCTCGGCGATGTCCGCGATCGGGCCGGAGATGCCGTCGCCCGCGCCCGGGGAGTCGCAGTCGTAGTTGTAGGAGGACGAGGCAGGGAAGCCGCCCTCGTGGACCAGGGCGACGATCGACTTCACGCCCTTGCGCTGGAGCTCCTTGGCGTACTTGTTGATGGTGTCGACCTCGTCCCTGAAGGACAGGCCCTTGACGCCCTCGGCGGACACGATGTCCGGGGTGCCCTCCAGCGTCACGCCGATGAAGCCGACCTTGACACCGTTCTGCTTCCACACCCAGTACGGCTTGAGGACGGGCTTGCCCGTCCTGTCGTCCAGGACGTTGGCCGCCAGGTAGGGGAAGTCGGCGCCCTTGAACTTCTTGTCCGTGGAGCAGCCGTCGGTGGGGTGGCAGCCGCCGTTCTGCAGCCGGGCCAGCTCCTGGGCGCCCTCGTCGAACTCGTGGTTGCCGACGGACGTGACGTCGAGGTCGAGCTTGTTCAGCGCCTCGATGGTGGGTTCGTCGTGGAACAGGCCCGAGATCAGTGGGGACGCGCCGACCATGTCGCCGCCGGCCGCGGTGACGGAGTACCGGTTGCCCTTGCGGGCCTCGCGCAGGTGGGTGGCGAGGTACTCGACACCGCCCGCGTCGATGGTCTCCGTCGTGCCGTCCTCGTGGAGGTGGGTGACCCGGCCCGAGGAGCCCGTCGGGGGTTCGAGGTTGCCGTGCAGGTCGTTGAAGGACAGCAGCTGCACGTCCTGGTAGCGGCCCTTTCCGCCCTTGTGGCCCTCGTGGTGGCCGTGCGACGTGCCGCCCCTGCCCCCGTCGGCACTCGCCGCACCGGCGGGCAGGGCGGCCGCGGTCAGCGCGCCGACGGTGAGCACACCGGCAGCGGCCGCGAGAAGACGGTTCGTACGGCGTCTGCGGCGCTGGGCCGACAAGGCCGAGGAGGTGGGTGTGGCTGGCATGTGCCCCCCAATGGGTGTGCGTGGGCGTTCACGGGTGTGCGTGTACGTGGTGCGGGATGTGTCCGGGGTGGCCGGGGCCGGTCTGCGTGAATCCGGGCGGGACCCTCGCGAGGCGCGCCGGCCGCCCCGCAGCCTAAAGTCAACGCGCGTAGCGCGACAGGGGTTTCGCGGTTACATCCTGGTTGTGTTTCGCGCCGTGACTGGCTGCCGGACCCGATCGGCCGTCACGGTGTGCTCCGTGTCCCGTCCGTTTTCGGCGGGCTCCGCTTACCCTCGTACGCATGACCAGCGACGACATCGCACGCTCCGGCCGCACCCGCTCGCTTCGGACCTACGCCGCGCTCTCCCCGGAGCGGGTCGAGGCGGTCCTCGCCCTGCTGGACGAGGCCGCCGGGACCGACGGACAGCAGGCGGTGTCCGAGCAGGGGCGGTTGCAGCTGCGCGGCGGGGAGCGGGCGGGTGTCTCGCACCTGCTGCTCTTCCTGACAGGCGGGGACGACGGGGACGACGGGGGTGAACTCGTCGGCTACGCCCAACTGGAGGACACCGACCCGGTCGAGCCCCCCGCCGCCGAACTCGTCGTGCACCCGTCGCGCCGTGGGCAGGGGCACGGGCGGGCGCTCGGGTCCGCGCTGCTCGCCGCCTCCGGCAAGCGGCTGCGCGTCTGGGCACACGGCGGCCACTCCGCCGCCCGGCACCTCGCCCAGGTCCTCGGGCTCACCCTGTTCCGCGAACTGCGTCAGATGCGTCTGCCGTTGGCCGGCCTGAACCTGCCCGACCCGGTGCTCCCCGAGGGGGTGACCGTGCGCGCCTTCGTCCCCGGTCAGGACGACGCCGCCTGGCTCGCGCTGAACGCCGCCGCGTTCGCCCACCACCCCGAACAGGGGTCCCTCACCCAGCGCGACCTCGACGACCGCAAGGCCGAGCCGTGGTTCGACCCCGAGGGCTTCTTCCTCGCCGAGCGGGACGGCCGCCTCGTCGGCTTCCACTGGACCAAGGTGCACCGGGCGGAGGGCCTAGGCGAGGTGTACGTCCTCGGGGTGAGCCCGCAGGCCCAGGGCGGCGGGCTCGGCAAGTCCCTCACGACGATCGGGCTGCGGCACCTCGCGGAGCTGGGGCTGCCCACCGCGATGCTGTACGTCGACGCCGACAACAAGGCGGCGGTGGCCGTCTACGAACGGCTGGGCTTCCTCACCCACGAGACGGACCTCATGTACCGCACCGAGACCTGAGAGACCGGCAGGACCGGAACCCGGAACCCGGGGAGGCCGGGAGGTCCGCGGCTCAGGATCCCAGCGACCGGAGAGCCGCTCTCCCCCTCCACCTCCGTACCGGTTCCGCCCCGCACACCGCCCACACCGCCAGCGCCGCGCACAGCAGCACCGTCCACCGGTCATGGGCGGCCGCCCACCTCTCGTCGTCCGGCGCCACGAACAGCGCCCAGCGCTCCGGCCACAGCAGGCACGCCAGCACCGCCGACGCGAACAAGGCACCCGCGACCGCCTGCCCCGGCCGCGTGCTGTCCGACCGGCGGACGGCGAACGCCGCTCCCGCCAGGGCGAGGGCGAGGACCGCCGCCGCTTCGAGGGTGACGCCGGCGACCGGGGGACGTATGCCCGCGGGGACGAGCAGCAGCGCGGCCGTCCACCACGAGACCGCGACCGGGAGGACGAGAACGAACCGCAGGGTGTGCCGGACCGCACGCCGGGCCGGTACGGCGGCGGTGGTGTGCCGGGCCGGGTCGTCCAGCAGGAAGGCCGCGCCGAGTGCGAAGGCGACGGCGGACACCCGCAGCACGTTCAGCGCCAGCCGGCCGGTCGCGTCCTCCCCCACCAGCCGGGGCGCGGTGGCGAGCAGCAGCCCGAGTCCGCCCGCCGCCCCGATCGCCCGCCACGGCACCGTCCGCGCCACCGGCCGCGCCAGCGCGCGCCACAGGCCCGGGCGGCCTTTGCTCACTCCAGGCACTCGTCCGCCTCCTCCGGCGCGTCCAGACCCAGCAGTTCGGCGGTGCGGTCCGTCGTCACCTTCGGGGACGTCAGCCCGGCCCAGTTCGCCCGGACCTTCGCGCCGGCCTCCTCCCGCGGCAGGTCCAGCAGTTCGCGGACGAGTTCGGTGTGCGCGGCGGTCATGTACAGCGGCTCCGTCTCCGAGACGACGACCGCCGAACCGGACGTACTGTCGTCGAGGCGGATGCCGCTCAGGTCGGACAGCGGGTCGGGCCGGCCGGCCAGCGCCAGCCACATCACGGTGACGAGCCGGCCGTCGCACATCGCGCCCGCCCCCGCCTCCTTGCCGGTGACCAGCACACCGGCCACGGCGACGGCGAACTCCGGGACGCGGTCGCCGCCCCACCTCGTACCGACGCTCACCTCGTCCGGGTCGGTGAGCGGGGGCATCGCCGCGTCGCCGCTCAGTCCGTAGCGCGCCTCGACCCGCTGCCGTACGACGAGCGACCGGTCCCGCACGGCGTCACCCGCGAGGGAGCGCACCCGGTCCACGACCTCGGCCCAGTCACCGGTGCGCGGGGTCCACTCCGGGAAGGCGCAGTACGACGTGCCGTCCCGTTCGACGCACTTCTGCAGCTCCTGCGGGACGGTCGAGTACCGCGTACGGGCCTCCTCCGTCTGCGCCGGCACCCCTCCCGTCTGCATCACCGCGCCCAGCAGCGTCAGCGCCACCGCACCGGCGAGTCCGGCGTGAACACTCCGGTTGCCGACGAACCGGCCTCGCACGCCCCGTCCGCCGGCGGGCCCGGAGCCCTCACCGGAGACCAGCACCGCCGCCAGCGCCGCGCTCAGCGCGAACCCGGCGAGGTAGAGGGCGTGCCAGGCAGCCGGGCGGCCGAGCAGCTCGGACGGCAGGGTCCCGGAGCCGTACTCAACGACCACCGGCATCAGCCACCGGGTCGCGTCGCCCTCCCGGGGCGCCGTGCTGAACATGGCGAGGAAGACCAGGACGACGAGCAGCAGCGGCACCGCGAAGGCGGAGGTGAACAACCGGGCGAGCAGCACCCCGAACGCCCCGAGCAACAGCACGGACAACGGCCCGACGAGGAGTTCGCCCGGCGAACCGTTGCCGACCGCGCCGGACTTGAGCGCCTCCCACCCGAACTGCCCGCCCACGCAGACCGCGACGAGCAGCACCGCAGGCAGAAGGGACAGCAGGTGCGCGACGGTACAGTGCCACGGCGGCAGCACCAGCACGGCGAAGTGCCGCTCGGTGTCGTACCGCCGCGAACGCAGCACGGCCTGGTTGACGGAGAACAGCACCGCGAGTCCGACGAGCAGGGGCGCGCTCTGGGTGGCGCGGTCGGCGTCCTGGAGGGCGGGGAAGCCCTCGAAGGAGGTGCGGGTCCGCCACACCGTCCAGCCGGTGTACACGGCGAAGGCGACGAGCACCGGCAGCCGGGTCAGCAGTCCGCGCGCCTCGAAGCGGGCCAGGGCGAACACGGCCGCCCCGGACGTACCCGGACCGTCCGGCGCGGTCGCCGCGGGCGGAGGCACGGTCGCGGTGGTCGTCGTGTTCATGCCGCCACCTCCGCGCCGACGCCACCGACGCCGTCGAGAGTGAGCAGGTAACCGTCCTCCAGGGTGGGTTCGAGGAGGTCGGCACCGTCGGGCGGATCGCCCACGTTGCGGAAGGTGCCCAGCCCGGTGCGCCACCCCGCCCGCGCGCCGGGGTCGCGTTCGGCGCTGGCCCACACCCGTCCGTCGGCCTGCGCGGTCAGTTCGGCGGGAGTGCCGTCGAAGCGGACGCTGCCGGCGGCCATGACCACCACCCGGTTGCAGAGCATCGCCACGTCCTCGGTCTGGTGGGTGGACAGGAGCACGGTCCGCCCCTCCCCGGCCCGCGCGATCAGCTCGCGGAACCGCATGCGCTGTTCGGGGTCCAGTCCGACGGTCGGCTCGTCGAGGACGAGGAAGGCGGGGTCGCCGACCAGGGCCGCGGCGAGGGCGGTCCGCTGGCGCATCCCGCCGGACAGCTTCCGCAGCCGCTTGCCGCGTACGTCGGTGAGCCCGACCTCGTCCAGCAGACGCCGCACCTCGCGGTGCCGGGCGGTGCGGTCGGTCAGCTCCTTGAGGATCGCCACGTAGTCGACGAACTCGAAGGCGGTGAAGTCGGGATGGAAACCGGGTGCCTGCGGCAGATAGCCGAGGCGGCGCCGGACCTCCCGGCGGCCGCGTGAGGTGCCGGGGTCGTGGCCGAGCACCGTGAACCCGCCCCGGTCGGCCGGTACGGCGGTGGCGAGCACCCTCAGCAGGGTGGTCTTGCCCGCGCCGTTGGGCCCGAGCAGCCCGGTGACGCCGGTGGACAGCCGCAGCGACACGTCGTCGAGGGCCCGGGTGCCACCGAAGCGGAGACTCAGCCCGGAGGCGGAGACGGTCGGGGTCATGCAGAACTCCCGTACAGGTCGTGGAATAAGCAGAGGAGGAGATGAAGGAGAAGGAGATGAGGCGGAGGGGACGAGACGTCACAGACGATGAAGGCGGACGGCGAAGGCGGACTTCAGACCGCGCCGGCGCCGCCCGTGCCACCCGCCCGGCTGAGGTCGAAACGGTCGCGGAGCAGGAAGAGCAGCCCGGCGGCGAGGACGGCGACCAGCGCCGACACCCCCTGCCCGGCAGCGGTGAACGGAGCGAGCGGGTCGGTCACGGCGTCCCGGCCCGCCTGTGCGACGAGCAGCAGTGCGACCCAGCCGCCGCCGACGAGGGAGGGGGCCAGCACAGGTCCCACACGGGCCGTCAGCGCGAGGCCGGTCGCGGTGAGCGCGAGGGCGGGCAGCAGCCACGCCAGCGCGGCCGCGCCGTACCCGGGCAGGGCGAGCGTCGCCAGGCCGTTGAGACCGAACACGGCGCCGAGTACCGCCACCGTGCGGATCATCAGCAGCCGGAACCCGTGGGTCGGGGAGACGACCGCCATCTCGTACGTGGGGTCCATCGCGGGCCCGTACGACAGCGCGACCCCGACGAGCGGCAGCAGCGGCGCGAGGGCGAGGAAGAGGAGGGGCGAACCGGTGGCCGGGGCGCCGGAGTGGCCCGCGGCCACGGTCAGCAGCAGCACGGCGACGACCGCGCCCAGCCAGGAACGGCGCAGGACCGGCGTGGCCGCGAGGAGGCGCACGGTGTGGTCGGCGACGCCGAGGCGCAGCAGCAGGGACTCCAGGAATCCCGGCTTGGGCGCGTCCAGCTCGGCGTCGAGCCGTTCCCAGCCCGCGTCGAGCGCGACGGGGTCCCCTGCCTCGGCGAGGACGCCCCGGCAGTGCGCGCAGGTGGTGAGGTGGGTGTCGGCGGACCACAGCGTGGGCGCCGTCAGCTCACCGCGCGCGTACGCCCGCAGGTCCTCCCGCGGCACGTGCCACCGCGAGCCGCCCCCGGCCGGCTCCCCGGCACGGCCAGCAGCCACACCCCCGACCGCGCTCCCGGTACGCCCCTTCGCCGGACCCCCGGCCGAACCCCCGGCCGCACCACCATGCGCCCTTTCCCCCGAGCTACCGGCGGCGCCGTCCGTCACGCCACCGTTCGCGCCCTCTGCCGTGTCCCCGGCGGTGCCGTCCGTCGAGTCGTCCGTCATGCCAGTGCCTCCCGCAGTTGCTTGCGGGCCCGCATCGCCCGCGTCTTGACCGTCCCCGGCGGTATGCCGAGCAGTACGGCCGCCTCGCGGGTGGTCAGCCCGTCGACGACGGTGGCCTGGAGCACCGCGCGCAGCTCCGGCGACAGCCGGACCAGCGCGCCGGCCAGGTCTCCGTGCTCCACCCCCGCGAGCACGCGTTCCTCCGCCGAGACCTCGTCCCGGTGCCGCAGCCGGGCCAGTGTCTGCCGCAGCCGGCCGCGCGCCCCGGCACCGCGCAGCGCGTCGATCAGCCGGCGCGAGGCGATCCGCCACAGCCACCCGGCGGCGTCCCCACGAGCACCGCCCGCCGCGCTCGCCGCGTCCTCCCGGTACCGGGCCGTCCCCCGCCACACCGCGAGAAACGTCTCCTGGACGACGTCGTCGACGATCCCCGCGTCGGCGCACCGGCTGCGCATCCGGGCGGTCAGCCACGGGGCGTAGCGCCGGTACAGCTCCTCGAAGGCGCGCCGGTCGGCGTCCTCGGCAACGGCACGCAGCAGCTCACCGTCGCTTCTCGTTTCGCTCACGTCCCCTCATCGCACGAGCCCCGCGCATCGGTTCACACGGCCCCCACCGGACTCCGAACCCCCACCCCCACCGCCCCTGCCCCCGTCCCCTCTCCTCCTCGGCACATACGGTCGACCCGAGCACACCCGATCGAGGCAGTACCCGCCGTGTGGGCCTCCGCTCCGCGCGCCGGGGCCCGGCGCGCGGAGCGGACGCCCGTCCCGACCCCCGCGGGCCGCCCCCCGATATCCCGCACGTCATGTCTTCGTAACCGTTGATTCAGACTGTCTTGCGACGCTCGGCGAATGCATCCCGCCGCGCCAGAGCCGCCGCCCCGCAGGGGGAACGGGGACGTCCCACGGGCACGATCGCTCCCGCCCGCGCGCTCCGACGCGCTTGTGAAGCCCGTGGCGCGGAACAATGGATTTATGAGCCAGTCGAACGCCGCAAGTGGCGCCAAAGCCCAGGGTCAGGTACAACACGCGCAGCCCTCCGTGGGCTCCATCGCCGCCCACCGGCCGCACACCGTGGCCGGGACGGTCTCCGACCTGGAACCCGACATCGACTCGGATCTCGACGCCTACGAGGAGGCGGACACGGGCGGCGAGCCGCTGCCCCACGGCAGGTTCCTCGACCGGGAGCGCAGCTGGCTGGCGTTCAACGAGCGGGTCCTGGAGCTCGCCGAGGACCCGAGCACGCCCCTCCTCGAGCGGGCCAACTTCCTCGCGATCTTCGCCAGCAACCTGGACGAGTTCTTCATGGTCCGGGTGGCCGGCCTGAAGCGCCGTATCGCCACCGGTGTCGCCACCCGCTCCGCGTCCGGCCTCCAGCCGCGCGAGGTGCTGGAGATGATCTGGGCCCGTTCGCGCGAGCTGATGGCACGGCACGCCGCCTGCTTCCACGAGGACGTCCTCCCCGGGCTGGCGGACGCGGGCATCCACCTGGTCCGCTGGAGCGAGCTGACGGAGAAGGAGCAGGCCCGCCTGTTCACCCTCTTCCGGCACCAGATCTTCCCCGTGCTGACCCCCCTGGCGGTCGACCCGGCGCACCCCTTCCCGTACATATCGGGCCTGTCGCTGAACCTGGCCGTGATCGTGCGCAACCCGGTCACCGGTCACCGGCACTTCGCCCGGGTGAAGGTGCCGCCGCTGCTGTCCCGCTTCCTGGAGAGCTCCCCGGGCCGCTACGTCCCCGTCGAGGACGTCATCGCCGCCCACCTGGAGGAGCTGTTCCCGGGCATGGAGGTGCTCCAGCACCACGCCTTCCGGCTCACCCGCAACGAGGACCTGGAGGTAGAGGAGGACGACACCGAGAACCTGCTCCAGGCCCTGGAGAAGGAGCTCATGCGGCGCCGCTTCGGGCCGCCGGTGCGTCTGGAGGTCGAGGAGAACATCGACCGCGACATCCTGGACCTCCTG
Organism: Streptomyces sp. NEAU-W12; assembly: GCF_026242095.1. Taxonomy (NCBI): domain Bacteria; kingdom Bacillati; phylum Actinomycetota; class Actinomycetes; order Kitasatosporales; family Streptomycetaceae; genus Streptomyces; species Streptomyces sp. NEAU-W12. The sequence goes on along the minus strand of NZ_JAPJDM010000028.1, from coordinate 35,179 downwards.
GTGCGCGAGCTGAAGATCGGCGAGGCCGAGGTGTACCCGCTGCCGGGACCGCTCGACCTCACCGGCCTCTTCCGGATCCACGGAATCGACCGGCCGGAGCTGAAGTACCGGGCGTTCATCGCCGGCACGCACCGCGATCTCGCCGAGGTCGAGTCGGCGTCCGCGGCGGACGTCTTCGCCGCGCTGCGCAGCCGGGACGTGCTGCTGCACCACCCGTACGACTCGTTCTCCACGTCCGTGCAGGCCTTCCTGGAGCAGGCGGCGGCCGACCCGGACGTCCTCGCGATCAAGCAGACCCTGTACCGGACGTCCGGCGACTCCCCGATCGTCGACGCGCTCATCGACGCGGCCGAGTCCGGCAAGCAGGTCCTCGTCCTGGTCGAGATCAAGGCCCGCTTCGACGAGTCCGCCAACATCAAGTGGGCGCGCAAGCTGGAGGAGTCCGGCTGCCACGTCGTGTACGGCCTGGTGGGCCTGAAGACCCACTGCAAGCTGTCCCTGGTGGTCCGCCAGGAGGGCGAGACGCTCCGGCGCTACTGCCACGTCGGCACCGGAAACTACCACCCGAAGACGGCCCGGCTGTACGAGGACCTCGGCCTGCTCACCGCCGACCCGCAGGTCGGCGCGGACCTCTCGGACCTGTTCAACCGCCTCTCCGGCTACTCGCGCCGCGAGACGTACCGGCGGCTGCTGGTCGCCCCCAAGTCCCTGCGCGACGGGCTGGTCTCCCGGATCAACAAGGAGGCCCAGCACCACCGCGCCGGACGCCCCGCGTACGTCCGCATCAAGGTCAACTCGATGGTGGACGAGGCGGTCATCGACGCCCTGTACCGGGCTTCGCAGGCGGGCGTCCCGGTGGACGTGTGGGTGCGCGGCATCTGCGCGATCCGGCCGGGCGTCGAGGGGCTGTCGGAGAACATCCGGGTCCGTTCCGTCCTCGGCCGGTTCCTCGAACACTCCCGCATCTTCTCCTTCGGCAACGGCGGCGAGCCCGAGGTGTGGTTCGGCAGCGCGGACATGATGCACCGCAACCTGGACCGCCGTATCGAGGCGCTGGTCAGGGTCACCGACCCCGGCCACCGGGCCTCCCTGAACCGGCTGCTGGAGTCCGGCATGTCCGACGGCACCACGTCCTGGCACCTCGGTCCGGACGGCGAGTGGACCCGGCACGCGACGGACGCGGACGGCCAGCCCCTGCGACATGTCCAGGAGATGCTCATAGACGCCCGGAGGCGCCGGCGTGGCACAGCAACACCTTGACCCGACGGACCCGGGGACCGGCCCGAAAACCGGCCTGACCACCGGCCCGCCGACCGGCCCGACGGCCGGTCCGACGGCCGGTCCGGTGTCCGCGGAGGCCCTGGCGGGCTATCTACGGGCCCAGGCCACCGAGTTCCTCCGCGCGCTGCGCCTCCACCGGGAGGCGGGGGCGGGCACGGCCTCGGAGGGTTCCGCCGAAGCGTCGCTCGCGCTGCGCCGCTCGGCCCGCCGGATCAGCGGCAGCCTGCACACCTTCCAGGCGGTCCTGGACCCCGGCTGGTCCGAGGCGATGCGCCCGGAGCTGGCCTGGGTCTCCGGCACCCTGGCCCTGGAACACGCCTGCTCGGCGCGGTTGGAGCGCCTGCTCCAGGCGCTGTACCGGCTGTCCGGCACGGCGGCGCTGCCGGCCCAGGGAGCGGCCGGGACCGGTCCTGGGGGCGGAGCGGGCGGAGCGGTCCGGCCCTCCGCCCCGGCCGCCGTCGCCGCCAGGGGCGAGGCCGCCTCCTCCACCGTCAGAACCGGCTCCACCGGAGCCGGACCCGCCACCGCCGCCCCCGAGCGCGGCAGCCTCACCGTGGGTGCCGCCAAGGCCGGTGCGCTGCTGGACCGGCAGCTCACCCTGGCCCGGACCAGGGCGCACTCCACCGCGCTCCAGGCTCTCGGCTCCTCCCGGTTCCACGCGGTCGCCGACAAGGTCGCCGTGCTGGCCAGCGAGGTTCCGCTGCTCCCGGGCGTCGGCGGAGCCGACCTGCGCCCGCCGGCCGAGGCCGCGCGGGAGCGGCTGGTCGACGCCGTCGCGGCGCTGCCCCTGCTCACCGCGGGGAGCCCGTACAACGCGGAGGCGCTGGTCCACGGGCTGTCCCCGGACCTGGCCCCGCATCCGCAGGACGCACCCTGGCACCAGGTCCGCCTGCTCCTGCGCCTGCACCGGTACGCCCGCGAAGCGCTGCACCACACCACCGCCGGTGCGGACGGCACCGCCCCGGCCCCGGAGTCAGCCGCCACCGCCCCGCCCCCCGACGTCCGTCTGCTCGCCGCCGGTGAGGCCCTCGACCGGCACCGGGACGCGTCCGAGGCGTCGGCGGCCGCGGCGAACGCCGCCCGGACCCCGCGCATCGCCCCGGCCACGGCGTACGCGCTCGGGGTGCTCCACGCGGACCAGCGGCACGAGGTGGAGGCGGCGCGGTACGCGTTCCAGCTCAGCTGGCAGAAGGACGTCCTCGGCTCGCCGTAGGCCGTGCCGTTGCGCTCCCGCCCGCCCCGCCCCGGCAGCGTGCCCGCTCCCTGGGCTCTCCGCTTCCCCCGAGCGGGGGGACCCCGTGGGTGGGGGACCCCGTGGGTGGGGGACCCCGTGGGTGGGGGACCCCGTGGGTGGGGGACCGCCATGGCCCCGCAAGGCGCACCCCGCGGGCGGACGACAGGTATGCGACGACAGGACCCAGGAGGCCCCGGTGGGCTCGACCCCGCTCGACCACGACTCCGGCCGCACCCGCGACCGCACGTCCGGCGGCCCGCGCACACCCGGCCGGCCCGGCCGCCTGACCGTCCAGGCGGCCGGATGTGTCCTGTGGCGCCCTTCCCCGGTCACGCGCACGCTCGAACTGTGTCTCGTCCACCGCCCCAAGTACGACGACTGGTCCTGGCCCAAGGGGAAGCTGAAGCGCGGCGAGGACGCGCTCGCCGGTGCGCTGCGCGAGGTCGCCGAGGAGACGGGCCACTCGGCCGTGGCGGCGGCCGAACTCCCGTCGGCGCACTATCTGGCGAACGGCCGCCCCAAGCGCGTCCGCTACTGGGCCGCCGAGGCGGTCTCCGGCACGTTCACGCCCAACGACGAGGTGGACCGGATCCTGTGGCTCCCCCCGCACATGGCCCGCCGCCGGCTCACCGAGCCGAGGGACGCGGACCTGGTGGACGCCCTGCTCGCCACCTTCCGCACGACGGCGGCGACAGCCACGGCGGTGGCCACGGCTGCCACGATGACGGCGGCGGACCCGTCCGCGCCCCGTAGGAACGTGCCCACTGCCCCGTTCCCGCCCGGTATCCGCCCGTGTCCTTGACGTAAGCGTTCCGTGACCTCACCGCACCGTCCACAGGGGTTCACCTCCCGTTCATTTACGACGATGGGGTGCTTCACCTCTTCTGCCTAATTTCGGCCTTACGGGATGCGAACCGCCTACCGAACGGGCACTCGCACCCCCCGGACTCCGACTTAAGACTCCGCACGCCGCCGGAATTCAGGACGGCGGCTCCTGGAAGGAACTCAAGTGAAGCTTCAGCGCAAGAACCGGCGGGCCCTCGCTCTCGGTGCTCTCGCCGTCTCCGGCGCCCTGGCCCTCACGGCGTGCGGCTCGGACGACACCAGCGGCGGCGGCAGCGGCAGCGGCGCCGGCGACAGCTCGGCCACGGCGCAGGCCGGCAACATCGACTGCTCCGACGCCTCCGGCCAGCTCCAGGCCTCCGGCTCGTCCGCGCAGAAGAACGCGATCGACGCCTGGGTCAAGAACTACGCGGCCGCCTGCAAGGACGCGCAGATCAACTACCGCCCCGACGGTTCCGGCGCCGGTATCACCGCGTTCCTCCAGGGTCAGACCGCGTTCGCCGGTTCCGACTCGGCCCTCAAGCCGGAGGAGATCGAGGACTCCAAGAAGGTCTGCACCGACGGTCAGGCCATCGACCTGCCGATGGTCGGCGGTCCGATCGCCGTCGGCTTCAACGTCCCGGGTGTCGACACGCTCGTCCTGGACGCCGCGACCCTCTCGGAGATCTTCGACAGCAAGATCACCAACTGGAACGACAAGAAGATCGCGAAGCTGAACCCCGACGCGAAGCTTCCCGACCTGAAGATCCAGGCCTTCCACCGCTCGGACGAGTCCGGCACCACGGACAACTTCACCAAGTACCTGAAGGCCGCCGCGCCCGACGCCTGGCCCTACGAGCCCGGCAAGTCGTGGGAGGCCAAGGGCGGCCAGTCCGCCCAGGGCTCCTCCGGTGTGGCGCAGCAGGTGAAGCAGACCTCGGGTGCGATCTCGTACTTCGAGCTCTCCTACGCCAAGGACGGCATCACGACCGTCGACATGAAGACCGAGGCCGCCGAGCCGGTCAAGGCCACGATCGAGAACGCCACGGCCGCCATCGGCGCCGCCAAGGTCGTCGGCACCGGCAAGGACCTCGCGCTGGAGCTGGACTACACCCCGGACGCCGAGGGCGCCTACCCGCTCGTCCTGGTGACGTACGAGATCGCCTGCGACAAGGGCAACAAGGCGGAGACCCTGCCCGCCACGAAGTCCTTCCTGAACTACATGGCCTCCGAGGACGGTCAGGGCCTGCTGGCGGACGCCGGCTACGCCCCGATGCCCGAGGACATCATCACCAAGGTTCGCGAGACCATCACGAGCCTGAGCTGACCCCGAGTGCGGTCCGGCCCCGGCACCCGGGGCCGGACCGCACCGTCCGGTGCACCGCCGCCAGGAGCCCCCGAACAGCGGGAGGCCCCGCAGACCGGAGACCCTGATGGACATATCGACACAGCAGACCGCTCCACCCCCCGTTCCTCCGCCGGCCACGACGGAACAGAAGCGTGCCGCACGCGGCGCCACCCGTCCCGGCGACCGGGTCTTCCTCGGGCTCTCCCGGGGGTCCGGCATCCTCGTTCTGGTGATCATGGCCGCGATCGCGGCCTTCCTCACCTACCGCACCGTTCTCGCGCTGAGTGAGAACGAGGCCAACTTCTTCACCTCGTTCGACTGGAACCCCAGCGGCAGCCCGCCGGAGTTCGGCATCGCGGTCCTGGCCTACGGCACCGTCGTGTCGTCGATCATCGCCATGGTCATCGCGGTCCCGGTCTCGGTGGGCATCGCGCTGTTCATCACGCACTACGCCCCGCGCAGGTTCGGCGGCACCATCGCGTACGTGATCGACCTGCTCGCCGCCGTGCCCTCCATCGTCTACGGCCTGTGGGGCGCCCTCGTCCTGGTGCCGCACATGGACGGCCTCTACGGCTGGCTGGACGACTACTTCGGCTGGACCGGGATCTTCGAGTGGAACGGCGGCGCCGCGCGCTCGCTGTTCACCGTCGGCGTCCTGCTCTCCCTGATGATCCTTCCGATCATCACCAGCGTCAGCCGTGAGGTCTTCCGGCAGGCGCCGCTGATGCACCAGGAGGCGGCGCTCGCCCTGGGCGCCACCCGCTGGGAGGTCATCCGCATGTCGGTGATCCCCTTCGGCCGCTCCGGCGTGATCTCCGCCTCGATGCTGGGCCTCGGCCGCGCGCTCGGCGAGACGATGGCCGTGGCCATGGTGCTCTCGCCGTCCTTCGACATCAACGCCAGCCTGCTCGACCCGGGCGGCGGCACGTTCGCGCAGAACATCGCCAGCAAGTTCAACGAGGCCACCGTGATGGGCCGGGACGCGCTGATCGCGTCCGGTCTGGTGCTCTTCGTGATCACCCTGCTGGTCAACGGCGGCGCCCGCCTGATCATCGCCCGTCGCAAGGAGTACTCGGGGGCCAACGCATGAGCCACTCAACGATCACCCCCAAGTCCGCGCACTCCCTGCACGGCGCCCGGCTCCCCCAGTGGTTCGCCTGGGCCGTCGCCGCGGGCTCCGTCGCCCTGGGCCTCGGCATCAGCACCGTGGCCGGCCTGGACAGCAGCATCCAGTGGGCGCTGATCGCCGCGGTCCTCTTCGTCCTCGGCTCCTACGCCGTCTCGGCCACGGTCGAGGGCCGGCGCCAGGCCAAGGACCGCACCGCGACCAGCCTGGTCTGGGTCGCCTTCCTGATCGCCGTCATCCCGCTGGCCTCCCTCATCTGGGAGACCCTCAAGCGCGGTGTGAAGGTCCTCGACGGCTACTTCCTCACCCACTCCATGGGCGTCGTCGCCGACAGCGAGCCGGGCGGCGGCATCTACCACGCCATACTCGGCACCCTGGAGCAGGTCGGCATCGCCGCGCTGATCTCGGTCCCGGTCGGTGTGCTGACCGCGATCTACCTGGTCGAGTACGGCCGGGGCAAGCTCGCCAAGGCCGTCACCTTCTTCGTCGACGTCATGACGGGTATCCCGTCCATCGTCGCCGGTCTGTTCATCCTCAGCCTGTGGATCGTGATCCTGGGCATGGGCTACTCCGGCTTCGCCGGGTCGCTCGCCCTGTGCATCCTGATGATCCCGGTGGTCGTCCGCTCCACGGAGGAGATGCTCAAGCTCGTCCCGAACGAGCTGCGCGAGGCGTCCCTCGCGCTCGGCATCCCGAAGTGGCGCACCATCCTGAAGGTCGTCCTGCCCACGTCCATCGGTGGCATCACCACCGGTGTCATGCTGGCCGTCGCCCGCATCACCGGTGAGACCGCCCCCGTGCTGCTGCTGGTCTGGGGTACGAGCGTGATCAACGCCAACCCCTTCTCCGACCCGCAGGCGTCACTGCCGATGTACATCTACCTGCAGTACGCCAACAGCGGCGGCTCCGGCGCGGCCTACGACCGTGCCTGGGCGGCAGCCCTGACGCTCATCGCGTTCATCATGATCCTCAACCTGGTGGCCCGCGGCATCGCCCGCTGGAAGGCCCCGCAGACCGGTCGCTGACGCGGCCCTCGGCGACTCGGACCCGAAAGAAGCAGTGATCCACATGGCCAAGCGCATCGACATCAGCGGCCTCAACGCCTACTACAGTTCCTTCCTCGCCATCGAGGACATCTCGATGACCGTCGAGCCCCGCTCCGTGACGGCCTTCATCGGCCCGTCCGGCTGCGGCAAGTCGACCTTCCTGCGCACGCTCAACCGCATGCACGAGGTCACGCCGGGTGGCAGGGTCGAGGGCAAGGTCATGCTCGACGACGAGAACCTCTACGGTCCCGGCATCGACCCGGTCGCCGTGCGGCGCGAGGTCGGCATGGTCTTCCAGCGTCCCAACCCGTTCCCCACCATGTCGGTCTACGACAACGTGGCGGCCGGGCTGCGCCTGAACGGCAAGTACAAGAAGTCCGAGCTGGACGGCGTCGTCGAGAAGTCCCTCCGGGGCGCCAACCTCTGGAACGAGGTCAAGGACCGCCTGAACAAGCCCGGCTCGGGCCTCTCCGGCGGTCAGCAGCAGCGTCTGTGCATCGCCCGCGCGATCGCGGTCGAGCCGAAGGTGCTCCTGATGGACGAGCCCTGCTCCGCCCTGGACCCGATCTCCACCCTCGCCATCGAGGACCTGATCGGTGAGCTCAAGGAGCAGTTCACGATCGTCATCGTGACGCACAACATGCAGCAGGCCGCGCGCGTCTCGGACCGCACGGCGTTCTTCAACCTGGCGGCCGTCGGCCAGCCGGGCAGGCTGATCGAGATCGACGACACGGAGCGCATCTTCTCCAACCCGTCGGTCCAGGCCACCGAGGACTACATCTCCGGCCGCTTCGGCTGACCCGAACCCCTCGCGGTGCTGCATGGCGGTGCCACCGCGAGGACACAGAAGAGGCCCGCCCCCACTACCGGGGGCGGGCCTCTTCGTCTGCCCTACGGTGCCGGGCGCTGCAGGATGCCACCAGGTGCGGGGCGCCGGACGCCACGCGGCACGCGGCACGCGCGGCACACGGCACACGGCAGAGGTTCTGGACACCGGGCGGCGGACACCGGACGCGTGCGCCACCAACTGCCGGACGCCGGACACAGGGCTGTCGGGCCCAGGGCGTCGAATGCCGGCCGTCGGGCCCAGGACCGTCGAATGCAGGGCCCTCGGACGCAGGGCGTCGGACGCAGGGCGTCGGACGCAGGGCCCTCGGACGCCGGACACCGGACACCGGACACAGGGCCGTCGGACGCAGGGCGTCGGACGGCCACGTGCCATGCACCAAATTCCGGGCGCCGGGCGCCGGGTACCACACGCCAGGCCCCGGGCGCCACGCACCGCGCGGCACACGCCGTACGCCCGGTTTCGGGCGGTACACGTCGGTGTCACGTGTCAACCGCCGACACCGGCACCGGGACCGGCTAGAGGAACGCCAGGTACACGAGCCCGTACGAGACCGCCGCCACCAGGGCCGCCGCGGGCATCGTGATGAACCAGCCCAGGATGATGTTCTTGGCGACGCCCCAGCGCACCGCGTTCACCCGCTTCGTCGCGCCGACGCCCATGATCGCCGAGGTGATCACGTGCGTCGTCGAGATCGGCGCGTGGAACAGGTACGCCGACCCGAACATGATCGTCGCGCCGGTGGCCTCGGCCGCGAAGCCCTGCGGCGGGTCCAGCTCGATGATCTTCCGCCCGAGCGTCCGCATGATCCGCCAGCCGCCGGCGTAGGTGCCCGCCGACAGCATCAGCGCGCAGGCGATCTTCACCCAGACCGGGATCGGGTCGCTGTACTCCTCGATGTCGGCGATGACCAGGGCCATCACCACGATGCCCATGGTCTTCTGCGCGTCCTGCAGACCGTGGCCGAGCGCCATGCCGGCCGCCGACACGGTCTGCGCGATACGGAAGCCCCGCTTGGCCTTGTGCGGGTTGGAGTTCCGGAAGATCCACATGATCGCGGTCATGACCAGGTAGCCCGCGAGCAGGCCCACGATCGGCGAGACGAACATCGGGATGACGATCTTCTCGAGCACCCCGCCCCAGTACACCGTCGTCCCGCCGGCCAGTGCCGCTCCGACCATGCCGCCGAACAGGGCGTGCGAGGAGGAGGACGGCAGGCCGAAGTACCAGGTGATGAGGTTCCAGGTGATCGCGCCGACCAGCGCCGCGAACAGGATCCCCATGCCCTTCGAACCCTCGGGGGTCTGGATCAGCCCCTCGCTGACGGTCTTGGCGACCTCGGAGCCCAGGAAGGCGCCGACCAGGTTCATGACGGCGGCCATGGCGAGCGCCGCGCGCGGGGTGAGCGCACGGGTCGACACCGAGGTGGCGATGGCGTTCGCCGAGTCGTGGAAGCCGTTCGTGTACGTGAAGAAGAGCGCGACGCCGATGGTCACGACCAGAGCGAAGGTGTCCATGGACGGTTTCAGGACTCCTTGACGGCGATGGTCTCCACCGTGTTCGCCACATGCTCGAAGGCGTCGGCCGCCTCCTCGAGGACGTCCACGATCTGCTTCAGCTTGAGCACCTCGATGGCGTCGTACTTGCCGCTGAAGAGGTGGGCCAGCAGTTTGCGGTGGATCTGGTCGGCCTGGTTCTCCAGGCGGTTGACCTCGATCCAGTACTCGGTGAGGTGGTCCATGGTGCGCAGGTTCGGCATGGCCTCGGCCGTGAGCTCGGCGGCCCGCGCGAGCACCTCGATCTGCTGGTCGACGCCCTTGGGCAGTTCCTCGATGTTGTAGAGGACGACCAGGTCGACGGCCTCCTCCATGAAGTCCATGATGTCGTCGAGGGACGAGGCGAGGGTGTAGATGTCCTCGCGGTCGAAGGGCGTGATGAACGAGGAGTTCAGCTGGTGGAAGATCGCATGGGTGGCGTCGTCACCCGCGTGTTCCGCGGCCCGCATACGCTCGGCGATCTCACCCCGGGCAGGGGTGTCCGCCCCGAGCAGTTCCATGAGGAGTTTCGAGCCCGTGACGATGTTGTCCGCGGATGCGGCGAACATGTCGTAGAAGCTCGTCTCCCTGGGGGTCAGACGAAAGCGCACGTGGGGTCCTCGGGGTGCATCGGTTCGGTGTGGCTGATGCTAGGTGCACCATCCAGCCACGGCTACGGGCCGCCCACCAGTGTCACCCATCAGGCAGGAGGACGGGCACGGGGGCGGCCCGACGGCTGCGCCACGGCCGGCGCCCGCGGTACCGGCCACAGTGCCTATACCCAGCAAAGTTCGGTACGATATACCCACCAGGGGTATATGTCGCCCGCCATTGCACCAGGAGGACGCGATGACGACCACCGAGGCCGGCGCGGACGCGCCCTCCTCCCCGGACGCAACGGACGGGACGGATGTGACGGACGTGACGGACGTGACGGAGGCAAAGGCCGCAACGGGAACGAAAGACACCCCCACCGCGACGAATGTGATCGATTCAACCGCCCCTGCGCCCACCGGAACAGCAGGGACGGCGGGGACGGCGGGGACGGCGGGGATCGTGACCGACCATGACCGGGGCATCCACGGCTACCACCACGAGAAGCAGGAACACCTCAAGCGCCTGCGCCGTATCGAGGGCCAGATCCGGGGCCTGCAGCGGATGGTCGACGAGGACGTCTACTGCATCGACATACTCACCCAGGTGTCCGCCTCCACCAAGGCGCTGCAGTCCTTCGCCCTGCAACTGCTGGAGGAGCACCTGCGCCACTGCGTCGCGGACGCGGCCCTCAAGGGCGGCGACGAGATCGACGCCAAGGTCAAGGAAGCCACCCAGGCCATCGCCCGCATGCTCCGCACCTGACCCCTACGGACGCGCCCCGACCGCCGTCTCCGCACGCACCTCGGCCACACGCAGCACCTGGTCGATGCTCTCCAGGCTGAGTGGCCCCTGGGCGGCGGAGGCGGCGATGATCAGCTCCCCGCACAGCTCGATCTCGGCGAGGGCCACATGGTCCTGAACCAAACCACCCCCGAGCGGAGCCACGCACGTCACCTCATCCATACGGTCATACGGTCATAGGCTTCCTAGGGTAGGCAGCACCCGACTCCCCGCGCATGGCACGTAAGGGCTAGTTCACGCCGGTCAGTCCCGGCCCGGGCCCCCTCCTTCCTCGGCCGGCTCATGGCCCGGCTGCTGGGCGATCCGCCCCGCATAGATGTCGTCGGCCTCCGGGAGGCGTACGTCGGCGGGGGTGCCGAAGGCGTAGAGGAGGGTGGTGGAGGCGACCGCGACCGGGGCGGACTCCTCGTCGTTCACGAAGCTGAAGCGGTGGCGGACCTTGCGGATGCGTCCCTGGTCGTCGAGGTAGACGTCGAAGGGGACCTCGGCGGTGGCGAACCCGGCCGCCGCCGCGCCGAGCGGCCCCTTGTTCGCCGCCGAGGCGGCCTGCGCGGCCTCGTGCAGATCCGCGGTGCCCCGGTAGTGCCGCACCGCGGCGCCCGCGAGCTCCGTCTTCCCCACGTACGTCGCCGTCCGCGCCCCGCGCAGCAACTCGGCGGCGGTGAACGGGTCGGTGGCGCCGCCGGTGACGAGGTTCCCGTCGGACAGGGTCCCGGTGTCCACCCGCACCCACTTGTCCGCGGGCACTCCGGCCCCCCGGTTCTTCATGAACAGCGCGCCCGGCGCGAGCAGTTCGGTGATGGGCCGGCGCACCGGCGCCCCGGACGGGTCCTGCGGCAGCAGCACCTCCAGCCGGCCGATCCGCTTCCGGTAGTCGTAGACGCCCTCACCGCGGATGGTCACGCGGGTGCCGCCGGTGGCCATCTCCATCGACGTACGCGCTTTGGAGCTGCCCGCGTCCACCAGCGCGTCCGCGGCCTCCCGCACCACCACCGCCGCCTCACCGGCGGCCGTGCCGCCGTCCCCGCCGCCGGTCGCCGCCCCGCTGCGGCCGCACCCCGAGACACCGCCGAGGGCCAGCCCGCCCGCCACGCCGAGCACAACGACCGCACCACCGATCCGCGTACGCCGCGGTTGCCGTCCAGCCATGGTCCGCCTACCCCCGCTCCATCCGACACGGGCCATCCCTTTTCCAGGGTTAACGACCGGTAGGGAACGCCGTCACGGACCCGGTCACACGGCCACGCGCGGGCGGTACCGTGGTGACGTGGAAGAGCAGGACGACACGGAGCACTCCCAGGAGCACCGGATCACCACCGCCGAACTGGGACCTTTCTGCTTCGCCCGCTGCAGTTGCGGCTGGCGCGGCCCCGCGCGAAGGGCCAGAAGCCTGGCCCGCGCCGAGGGCCAGAAACACGCGATGGGGTGACCTTCCCGGGAATCCACCCGGGGGCCACCCCATCGGTCTGCCGCCTGCGGTCCGCGGCCGCGTGCGGACCGCGCGGCCTACGCCGCCAGGTCCCGCCTGCCCGTCTGCGAGGACCGCGCCTCACCGGGGATCACCCGCGCCCGGGCCTGCCGTCCTTTGATCAGCCACGCCCCCCGCCGCGACTGCTCGACCGCCCTCATGAGCGGTGTCAGCAGCGCCATCGCGGGCGGCGACAGCAGCAGGGCGACGGCCGTGCCGAGCGCGAGCCCACCCACGACGTCGGTCGGGTAGTGCACACCCATGTAGACCCGGATGAACCCGCCCAACACCCCGATCACCAGGGCGACGAGCCCGAGCCGCCGGTTGGCCAGGAACAGCCCCACCGCCAGCGCCATGGTGAGCGTCGCGTGGTCGCTGACGAACGAGAAGTCGGTCTTGCCGTCGACCAGGACCTCGAGCCCCTCATGGTCGTGGAACGGTCTGCGCCGCTCCACGAAGCCGCGTATCGGCACGTTCACCAGGACCGCGACGCCCGCCGCGAGCGGAGCCCACACCAGGGCCGCCACGGTCGGGGCCGCGTCCTCGCCGCCCCGCCGTCTGACGCCCCACCAGCACCACACCACCATCCCGATCAGGGCGAACAGCAGGCCGAACTCACCCATGAATCCCATGATTTCGTCGACCCAGGGAGGCGCGGCCTTCGCCAGGCCGTTGATGTCGTACAGCAGGTCGACGTCGGGATTCGACCCGGAGTCGGCGAGTCCAGCCATGGTGCTGCGGCTCCTTCGTCGGTTTGTCTCGGCGCACAGGGCGATACGCCGCTCCGCCACCCCCGTGGTGTGTAGGTCCGCTGACTGTTCGGGCTACGACAACAGGAACGCACGACCCTTGCCCGTACGTTCCAACATCCACTGAATGAGCACGCAGACGTTATCGAAGAGAGATACGTCTTCGCAGCTCAGGGGGTGGGTTCACCGACCGCTCAGACCGTCGCGGGGAGCGCTTTCGCGCCATCTTCGGTGACGCGAGTGGCACCGAAGTAGTCAGGTGTGTCGATCGGGTCGAACCGGATCACAGCACCCGGACGCGGCGCGTTGATCATGTACCCGCCGCCGACGTAAATGCCCACATGCCGGATGGCCCGCGAATTGGTGAGGTCGTCCGAGAAGAAGACCAGATCACCGGGGAGCAATTCCTCCCGCGCGGGATGCGGTCCCGCGTTGTACTGGTCGTTCGCCACCCGCGGGAGTGTGATCCCCACGCTCTCGTACGCGGCCTTCGTCAGTCCCGAGCAGTCGAAGCGTCCTCCCTGGTCAGCGGTGCCGTTACCGCCCCAGAGGTAGAGCGTGCCGAGCTTCTCCTGCGCGTAGTGGATGGCTCCGGCCGCCTGCTCGGACGGGTCGACCCGGCCGACCGGCGCGGCGAAGCTCTTCTCCAGGGAGAGGATGCGCTTGACGTAGTTCTGCGTCTCCTCGTAGGGCGGCACACCGCTGTACCTGATGACCGCATAGGCCCCCGCGTTGTAGGAGGCCAGCATGTTTTCAGTCAAATTACCCGGGACGTCCTTCACATAGCCCGCGAGGGCGCAGTCGTACGTCGCCGCCGACGGAATCGCGTCGTTCGGGTCCCACACGTCCCGGTCGCCGTCGCCGTCCCCGTCGACACCGTGGGTGGCCCAGGTGCCGGGGATGAACTGGGCGATGCCCTGCGCCGCCGCGTGGCTCTGCGCCTTAGGGTTGAACCCGCTCTCCTGGTACAACTGGGCGGCGAGTAGCGCCGGGTTGATGGCCGGGCAGAGATTGCCCCAGGTCGCCACGAGCTTCTGGTACTCGGCCGGCACCGCGCCCTTGGCCAGCGTCTTGGCGGCCCCGCCACCGGCCCCGCCCGCGAGGCTCCCCGCGACGACGTAGACCCCGACGGCGAGCAGCATGACGAAGGCGATCGCCGAACTTCCCGCGACCCCCACCGCGATCCAGGCCTTACGCACCGTCAACCGCCCCTCGCCGTCCAGAAGTACGCCGTCCACTGCCCACGTCCGTGGTCAGTGTAGAGGCGGGCGTCCCCCTCCGGAGTGATCATGTGAGGGGAGCAACGGACGCGCCGCACGGGCCGGAACGCACCACGGGGTACGGCGTCAACCGCCGCACTCCGCCCACAGGACCTTCCCTCCCTTCACGGCCCCCACACCCCACGCGGACGCACACGCCCGCACCAGCGGCAGCCCCCGCCCGCTCTCGGACTTGTCCGGCGGGGCGGCGAGCGGCACGGCGAGCGGTGCGGTGCCGTCGAAGCCGGGCGGCACCCGCGGGTCCGTGTCCCACACCCCGACCCGCAGCCGCCCTGCCTCGGCGGCCCGCAGCCGCAGCGCGCAGGGACCGGTGGTGTGCAGATGGGCGTTGGCCAGCAGTTCCGCGGCCACCAGTTCGGCGGTGGGCACGAGCTCCCCGAGCCCGCGCGCCCCCAGCACGGTCCGCAGCGTGACGCGGGCGATGCGCGGAGCGCGGGGGTCGTGCGGGAGCTGGAGGGTGTAGGACCAGGGCGGCGTTACGGTGGGCATGGAAGTCTCCGGTCACCGTGGGCAGTTGGAAGATTGCGTACGGTTGCTCCCCAGTGGCGTGCCGATCCGTCGACCAGTGCACTTCTGAGGTGGGGCGCCACGAAGGAAGCCGGCAGTCAGGGACTATTTTCTTTGCCCCATCGGAGCTATAACTACTCTTTCCACCTGTGTGGGTGACGAGTAGTACGGAGGAGCGACGGGCATGCCCGTGAGAACCAACCCCACGGCCCGGCAGCGCCGCTTCGGTGTCGAGCTGCGCAAACTGCGCGAGCGTGCCGGCCTGACCTCGACGGAGGCCGCACGACTCCTCGGCACCAAGCAGGCACAGATCAGCAACATGGAGTCAGGCCGCCAGCCGGTCAGCGCCGATCGCGTCCGCACCCTGGCCTGCCAATACGACTGCCCCGACGAGGACCTCGTCGAAGGGCTCGCCGCGATGACCGGCGAACGCCGACGGGGCTGGTGGGAGGAGTACCGGGACATCCTGCCGACCGGACTGCTGGACCTGGCCGAACTGGAGCATCACGGCACCTCGCTACGCACCGCCCACACCTCCGGCATTCCCGGCCTCCTGCAGACGAGGGACCACGCCCGCGAGGTGTTCCACCAGGTCGTGCCGGACCTCTCACCTCCGGACCTGGAACACCGAACCTCGTTCCGCGTCAAGCGCCAAGCCGTCATCTTCCGCAAGCAGCCCATCCCCTACCGGGCGGTCATCCACGAGGCTGCCCTCCACATGAGGTTCGGCGGTCGGGATGTGGCGAAACGACAGCTCAAGCACTTGCTGAAGATGAGCGAGTACCCCAACATCTCGATCCACGTCATCCCCTTCGACGCGGGCGGCTTCCCCGGAGCCGGACAGCCCATCTACTACGTGCGCGGCCCCGTACCGGCACTCGACACCGTCCAGCTCGACCAGTCCCACGGCATCGCCCTGCTGGACGCCGACGCCCAGCTGGAGAAGTACCGCAAGGTCCTCGACCGACTGCTGGCCATCAGCCTGATCGAGATCGAGAGCCGGGCCCTCATCCACCGGATCATCCAGTCCACCTGAGAGGCAGGCATGCGCACACCTCACTGGCAGAAGTCCTCGTACTGCGGCGAAGGCGAGTCCTGCGTCCACGTAGCCGCAACCGCCCGGGCCATCCACATAACCGAGTCCGCCGACCCCAGCGGAGCGATACTCACCACCACGCTCGACGACTTCCTGACCCTTGTTCAGGTCCTCAAGGAGGAACGGGAGGTGGCCGACGGCCGGCCGGCCGGCATCGAGGTGGTCCTCGGCGAGGACAACACGGTCCGTATCCGTGCCGCCGCAACCCCCGGCACCGCCGTCACGACGGACCGGCCCAGGTGGGACACGTTCGTCCGGGGTGTGCGTGCGGGTGAGTTCGACCATTTCTTGGCCCGAACGTGATACACAGAGTGATGATACGACTCCTCACCCATCGACCCGCGCCCCTCCCGGGGACCGGCGCGCGCCGGTGACAGCGATTATTCATACAAAACCCGCCAACTAATGACGCCGAGTCGGCATGCGACGGCGCCATCGTCGGCGACAATGGGCCCTGACCTCTGCGCCAGCAGAGGCCTGGAACGACCCGACAGGGGCGGTGACTTACATGTTCTTCGCGGCCGACGAGGGAGACATCAACACCATCATCGGTGGGATCGCTCCCGACTGGGGTCCTTTCGGCAGCCTGGGCAACGAGGCCAAGGTCATGATCGAAGTGGTCATGGCGCTCGCCATCCTGATCTGCCTCGGCATCGCCATCTGGGGCGCGGCGAAGCAGCGCATCGGTGCGACGGCGCTGCGGGACACGTTCAGCGCGGAGCAGGGCAAAGGCCTGATCATCGCCGGTCTCACAGGCGTGTTCATCATCGGCTCACTGGGCACGGTGTTCACCATCGTGTACGGAATGGCCGTTTAGGGCCCCGCCCCATGCGTCCGACCGGGCACGCCCGGCCTCCCCTCAACCCCACCCGCCCGTCGCGCCCACCGCCCGAGGTTGCGTTTCCCTGATGTCGACTCATAACACCGCGCCCGCGCGGGGACCAGCACGGCTACCGTCGTACCAGGAGTACGCGGGGTACGAGGTGTTTCCGCACGACGCTGAGGGGGCGCAGGCGGTATGAGTCTCGGGGACGAGTACGAGAACACCGGCGGGTACGGCGGCTCGGGCCAGACCCGTACCCGCATGCCGGACAGCGGCGGCCAGCACGGCGGCGGGCGCAGAGGCGGCGGCCGTACGTCGTCCCGGAGCCTGGTCACGGTGGTCGGCGTGGTGGTGCTCCTGATCGCCGCGATCGCCTTCGCGAACCGTGGAGGAGACGATTCCGCATCGGGCGGGGGCGACGACTCCCCGAAGGCGGAGGCGACGGCCCCCTCGGGGGAGAAGCCGGTCCGGTCGGCGAACGCCGGCATCCCCTCAGGCTTCGCCCGGGACCGTCAGGGGGCGGAGAGCGCGGCGGCTAACTATTCCGTCGCGCTGGGTTCAGCCGACTTGTTCAACACGGACCGTCGACGCGAGATCATCACGGCCGTCTACACCCCCGAGGTCGCTGCCGCTCGGCAGGCGGACCTTGACCGGGCTTACTCCAGCGAAGAGTTCTTGGCGAACATCGGCCTCGACAAGGACGGCAAGGCTCCCGCCGGACAGACTTTCATCTCACGTGTGATCCCGGTGGGAACCAAGGTCACGAAGTCGACCGAGAACGATGCCACTGTCGAGGTCTGGTACACGTCCCTGTTCGGTCTCTCCGGCGAGAGGTCGACCAACCCGGTGACGGAAAGCTGGTACACGACCACGTACCAGCTGAAGTGGGTCGAAAACGACTGGAAGATCACGGACTTCCAGCAGAAGGACGGTCCCGTTCCAGTCGGACGCGACCAGCAAGCCTCCACCGCCGAGGACATGACGAAGGCTGTTGAGGAGTTCGGAGGGTTCACGTATGCGCGCTAACCACCACTTCCTCAAGCTCACAGCCGCTGTCGCCGTCGTACAGGCCACTGCGGTCCTACTCGCCACCCGGGCTGTCGCTGCGCCCACACCCACGCCGACCCCTGAAGACAGCAACGATCCCTGCGACCTGATCCGCGGCCCCGCCCTGGCACGCTGCGAGGAAGAGACCGACGGCGGCTCCGGAGGAGCCGGCACCCTCGACAGCCCCACCTCCGCCCTGGACCCCCTCGCCTCCCTCGCCCAGGGCTGCGCCGACGCCGCCTCCTGGACGATCAAGAAGCTCAGTGCCGCCGTCGACGAGACCGCGGCCGTGGACTACACGAACCCGACGTTCCTCAAGCAGTACGCGGTCGTCTTCGCCGCGTCGACGATCCTGACGCTGCTGCTGTGGCTGATGGCGGTCGCCAAGCGGGCCGTGCGGGGCGTCCCCCTCACGACGGCCCTGTCCGAGGCGATCGGCTTCCTGTGGCTGACGGTGCTGGCCTCGGCGTTCACCCCGCTGATCCTCTACACGATCGTGTCGGCCACGGACGGCGTCACCGACGTGCTGGCGAAGGCGACCGGCGATCAGACGAGCACGTTCTTCGGCACGTTCGCCGGCGCCCTGGAGAAGGGCGAGGACATCGGCGGCGGCCCGATCATGCTGATCGTCGTCTCGCTGGTGTCGATCGTCGCGGCCGGTGTGCTGTGGCTGGAGCTGGTCATCCGTGCCGCGCTGCTCTACGTGGGCGCGCTGCTGGGCACGGTCGTGTACGCGGGTCTGGTCGACAAGAACCTGTGGGGCCACGTCCGGCGCTGGGCGGGCATCATGATCGCGGTGATCCTGGTGAAGCCGGTCATCGTGATAGTGCTGGGCCTGGCGGGCGCGCTGTCCAACGAGGACGGCCCGAACGCGTTCTCCGCCGTGGTGTCCGGCCTGGCGATCATCCTGCTGGCCATCTTCGCCAGCGCGATGATCTACCGCTTCGTGCCGGGCTTCGGCGACGAGATCGCGAACTCGCGCGGCAACCGCCTCATGCAGGGCGCCGAAGGCAAGGCCGCGGCGGTCATGGCCTCCCCGGCGACGATGGTCGCGCAGGGCATCAAGACCCACAGCACGCGCGCCGACAACAACGGCGGCGGGGGCGGCCAGTCGTCCGGCGGGGCCCGCCCGTCCAACCCCGTCTCCGGCGGAGTCGCCGCGCACAGCGCGCGCACCTCGAACGGCAGCGGCGGAGCTGTCCCCTCCGCCGCGCCCGCCCCCCGCCGGGGCAGCCCGGTGAGCACGCCCCACGGGAACCGCAACAGCAACAACAGCACGGGAGGTGAAGGGCGTTGACGACCGAAGCCCATGTGTCCCATCCGGTCACGCCCCGCCGTACGTATCTGATCGGCCGCGCCCGGCCGAACGCGATCGTCGGCCGCAATCGCGAGACCGGTGAGATCGCGCTGATCGTCGTCGGCGCGTTCTTCGGCATGATGGCCGGTCTGCTCGTGCCCGTCCTGACCCTGCGGATCGTGCTGCTCGCGGGCCTCCCGATGATCGCGCTGGCGGCCGTGTACGTCCCCTACCGGGGCCGCACCTTCTACAAATGGTTCGAGATCAACCGCAGTTACAAGCGGACCCTGCGCCAGGGCACGACGTACCGCTCGGGTGTCGTCGAGGCGGGCACCCGGCTGGACGGCCGGGAGGTCGAGGTCGGCCCGCCGCCGGGGATCGGCCGGATCACCTGGCTCGCCGCCCCGTTCGGGCCCGACGAGATCGCCGTGCAGCTGCACGCGGACCGCAAGACGGTGACCGCCGCCATCGAGATCGAGGGCCCCGGCGTGGGCCTGCGCGACTCGGAGGACCAGGAGGCGCTCGTCGACCGCTTCGGCACGCTGCTCAAGCACGTGGCCAACGGCGACGGTTTCGTCACCCGCATCCAGATGCTCGCCCGTACGCTGCCCGCCGACCCCGACGCGCACGCCAAGGACGTCTCGCAGCGTGGGGACGACAAGGCGCCGCCGTGGCTCCAGCAGTCCTACGACCAGCTGCAGTCGATGGTGTCGACCAGCAGCGAGCAGCACCGCGCGTACCTCGTCGCCTGTATGCACTACACGCGCGACCTGGCCGCCGAGGCCAACGCGATGGCGCGCGCGATGCGCGCCCAGGGGCGCGGCAAGGTGGACCGGGACGCGGGGCTGGCCGTCGTCATGGCCCGTGAGCTGACCGACATCTGCTCCCGGCTCCAGGAGGCCGACATCCGCGTCCGGCAGCCGCTCGGCCAGAGCCGCCTGTCCTCGCTGATCCACTCCATGTACGACCCGGACCACCCGATCGACCACATCCAGGCGATGACCAAGCGCAACGCCTGGCCGGCCGAGCTCGACGCCATGGAGCCCACCTACCTCCAGGCCAAGACCCGCGAGTCCTCCACCCGCGCCCCCTGGTGCCACGCCACGGCCTGGGTGAAGGAGTGGCCGATGACCCCGGTGGGCGTCAACTTCCTGGCGCCGCTCCTGGTCCACACCCCGGACGTGATCCGCACGGTCGCCGTGACGATGGACCTCGAGCCCACCGAGGTCGCCATCGAGCGCATGCTGACGGAGAAGACCAACGACGAGGCCGAGGCGTCCCGCGCCGCGAAGATGAACCGCACGGTCGACCCGCGCGACATCGCCGCCCACGGCCGCCTCGACCAGCGCGGCGAGGACCTCGCCAGCGGCGCGGCCGGCGTCAACCTGGTCGGCTACATCACCGTCTCCTCCCGCACCCCCGAGGCGCTGGCCCGCGACAAGCGGACCATCAGGGCGTCGGCGGGGAAGTCGTACCTGAAGCTGGAGTGGTGCGACCGCGAGCACCACCGCGCCTTCGTGAACACACTCCCGTTCGCCACCGGCATTCGAAGGTAGGGGCTGAGTCCTGATGCGGGATCCGCTGTCCGTCGTCACCGACGCCTTCACGTCGTTCCTGTTCGGCAAGGTCGAGACGACACGGCTGCCGGTGCGCACCTCCACGGGCCAGGCGCAGGCCGTCTACCTCCCGACCGCCGCCCCCGGCCTCGGCGACTCCGGCGTCATCATCGGCCGCGAGGTCTACTCCGGCAAGGGCTACATCTACGACCCGTTCCAGCTCTACGGCCAGCAGCTCCCCGCACCGCACTGGCTGGTCCTCGGCGAGTCCGGCAACGGCAAGTCGGCGCTGGAGAAGACGTACGTCATGCGCCAGCTGCGCTTCCGCGACCGCCAGGTCGTCGTCCTGGACGCGCAGGGCGAGGACGGCGTCGGCGAGTGGAACCTCATCGCGCAGGAACTCGGCATCACTCCCATCCGGCTGGACCCGAGGGCCGCCCTGGACCACGGCATCCGGCTCAACCCGCTCGACCCGTCGATCACCACGACCGGCCAGCTCGCCCTGCTGCGCACCATCATCGAGGTCGCGATGGGGCACGGTCTGGACGAACGCGCCGGCTTCGCGCTGAAGGTCGCGCACGCCTTCGTCACCGAGACGATCGTCGAACGCCAGCCGGTCCTCACCGACATCGTGGAGCGCCTGCGCCACCCGGAGGCGGAGTCGGCGGAGGCGATGAACGTCGCCATAGACGACGTACGGGCCTGGGGCCTGGACGTCGCCCTGGTGCTCGACCGGCTCGTCGACGGTGACCTGCGCGGCATGTTCGACGGCCCGACGACGGTCGGCATCGACCTGGACGCGCCGCTGATCGTCTTCGACCTGTCCCACATCGACCGCAACTCCATCGCCATGCCGATCCTGATGGCGATCGTCGGTGTCTGGCTGGAGCACACCTGGATCCGCCCCGACCGCAAGAAGCGCATCTTCCTGGTCGAGGAGGCCTGGCACATCATCAACAGCCCGTTCGTGGCGCAGCTGTTCCAGCGGCTGCTCAAGTTCGGGCGGAGGCTCGGCCTGTCGTTCGTCGCGGTCGTCCACCACCTGTCCGACGTGGTGGACGGGGCGGCGGCGAAGGAGGCGGCGGCCATCCTCAAGATGGCGTCGACCCGGACCATCTACGCCCAGAAGGCCGACGAGGCACGGGCGACGGGCAGAGTGCTGGGGCTGCCCCGGTGGGCGGTGGAGATCATCCCCTCGCTCACCCCGGGCATCGCGGTCTGGGACGTCAACGGCAACGTGCAGGTGGTCAAGCACCTCATCACCGAGACGGAACGCCCGCTGGTCTTCACCGACCGCGCGATGACCGAGTCCTCCGTCGAACTCGCCGCCGCGGACGACGCCCTGCGCGCCGCCGAGCTGGAGGCGGAGCAACGGGCGGCGGCCTTCGTGGAACAGCACATCGGCGACTCCGAATCGACGGTGGCGTAGGGGGAAGGGAACCGACGTGGGACCGGACGGTCACGGCGGCGGACAGGGCCAGCCACGGAACGGCCAGGGCGGCGTCCCGGACGGGCTGCTGGTCGGGCTGCTCGCGTTCCTGCTCGGCATCACCCTGATGGTGTGGACGGCCACGGGCCTCGCGGGCCTCTTCGCCCGCGGCTCCTGGCCCCCCGGCGTCACCTTCACCCGCACCCCGGTCGCCATACGCCACCTCGTCTCCCAGCCCCACGACATCCCGGGCGCCTGGCCGGACGCCCCGGCCTCCGCCCTCTCGGGGTACGGGCTGTTCTGGGGCCTGTTCATCGGCCAGTTGATGCTGCTGGTCGTCCTCACCGTCTTCGTCCTGGGCACGGTGGCCCGGTGGCGGGCGGTGCGGGCCCGGCAGAAGGCGGAGCGCGCGGCGGGGCGCGCGGCGTCGAGGGCTTCGACGGTCTCCACGGCGAAGCCGGAACCTTCGCCGGAGTCGGTCCGGCACGAGGTACCGACCCCGAGAACGGCACCCGAGCCCGCACGGGAACCGGACCGGAGCCGGGGCCGGGACTCGGGCCGAGGCCTGGAACGGGACCGGGGCCTGGACGAGGGCCGGGACCGGGACGGGGGCCTGGAACGGGACCGGGCTCCGGTCCGGGACCGGGAACGGGCGGTGGAACCGCTCCCCGTCACGGCCCCGCCGCAGGAAGCGCGAGCCACCCCCGCCGAAGCCCTCCCGCCCCTGCCGCCGACTTTCCACGCCCCCTCCGACCCGGTGTTCTACGGTCCCCCGGAGACCCGCCGTACCACCGCCGCCACGGCCGTGCGGGACGCCGAGGGCCCCGCCCTCGTCCTCACCTCGAACCCCGCCCTCTGGGAGGAGACGAAGGACGCGCGGGCCAAGCTCGGCCCCACCCACCTCTACGACCCGACCCACCGCTGCGACACCCCGGCCCGCCTCCACTGGTCACCCACCAGCGGCTGCGAGGACAGGGACACGGCCGTCGCGCGCGCCGCCGCCCTGCTGGCCCCGGTCCGCCCCGCCTCCCGGCTCGACCAGGCCGTCAGCGACACCGCGCAGACCCTCCTGCGCTGCTACCTGCACGCCGCCGCCGTCGACGGCCGTACCGTCCGCCACGTCCACCGCTGGGCGCAGGGCACCCGGGTCCAGGACGCGGTGCGCATCCTGCGCACCAGCCCGAAGGCCGCCCCGGGCGCCGCCGGCGAACTGGAGTCGACGCTCACCGCCCACCCGGAACGCCGGGACATCGCCCAGCAGCTGACGACGCGTGCGCTGTCGGCCCTGTCGACGGTCAACGTCCGCGAGGCCTGCACACCCGACCGAACTGATGCGCTCGCCCTGGATTCCTTCGTCCACGAAGGGGGCACACTTTATGTGGTGGGTGAGTCCGTCGAGGACCCCCGCACCCGTCCGGGTGCGATGCCGCTGCTGACAGCCCTCACCGCAAGCGTGGTCGAGCACGGCCGGCGCATGGCCGAACGGTCATCCTCCGGTCGGCTCGACCCACCATTCACGCTGGTCCTGGACGACGTGGCGGCCGTGGCCCCGCTCCCCCAGCTCCCGGACCTGCTCGCCACCGGCCCGGACCGGGGCATGCCCGTCCTGGCCCTCCTCCGCTCCCGCGAACAGTCCCGGGCCCGCTGGCCGCACGACGGCCTCGGCCTCGAGGAGAACCGGTACAGCGGTTACCGATGAAGACGATCGGTTTCGCGCGACGCCTGCGGCGAGGTGCGTTCTGACGCCCGGTGCGTTCTCCTCGCCGGAGAGGTCCGTGATCCCGGTGGTGTCCACCGGGCACCGGTCATCGTGCTGTCCGGCCAGCGCGAGGGCGGGCCGGTCCGGTACTCCGGGCTCTCCCCCGGTCCTGCGGGGCTCTCCCCCGGCCCCGCGGGTCCGGGCCCGAGTTCGCTGAAGCACTCCCGGCAACGTCCGTCATCGCCCTCGGCGGCACCCTGCCGGACGGTCTCGACAGCACCGGCGCCCTCGTCGCCCCGCTCGCCGCCACCACCACCACAGCCGGCCTCATGTGCCCGCGCCCGGCAACCGGCGCCCGCGTCGACCGCGCGGGCGGGGACTCCCCCGGCATCAGCGAGGCCGCGGAGCGACCGCGGTCCGCGTGACCGCGGTGTGGTCAGCCGGTCCTGGCGGCGAAGGGGCCGCCGTCGCCGAACACGAGCCGCGCGAAGTTCTCGCCGATGCGGCGGTGTCCTGCGGGGTCGGGGTGGATCTCGTCGGGCAGTGGCAGTTCGGCGTAGTCCTTCTCGCCGTAGAGGTCACGGCCGTCGAGGTAGTGCAGGTTCGTGTCGTCGGCCGCCCGCTGTCCGACGATCCGGGCGATTTCGTCACGGATGACGTTGAGCGTCAGGCGCCCGGCGGCGCGTTCGGCGGGGTCGCCCGTGGCCTTGAACCGCAGGGTCCTGCCGTCGAAGTCGGGCACGAGGGGGCCGGGAGTGTCCTCCTGGACCGGGCACAGAGTGGGGGACACGACCAGCAGCGGCGTGGTCGGATGCCCCTCGCGGATGGTGTCGAGGAAGCCGTGGACCGCGGGGGTGAAGGCGCGCAGGCGCATCACGTCGGCGTTGACGATGTTCGTGCCGATCTTGAGGCTGATCAGGTCCGCGGGGGCGTCCCGCATCGCACGGGCGGTGAACGGGTCGAGCAGCGCGCTGCCGCTGAATCCCAGGTTGACCAGTTCCACGCCGCCCCGGGCCGCGGCCAGGGCCGGCCAGACAGCGGTCGGGTGGGAGGCGTTCGAGCCGTGGCTGATGGAACTGCCGTGGTGCAGCCACACCCTGCGCCCGCGGTCCGGTGCCGGCTCCACCGGGGCATCGGTGCGCAGGGCGATCAGCTCGGTGATCTCCGTGTGCGGAAGCCAGATCTCGACGTCCTTGTCGCGCGCCGGCAGGCCGGCGAACCGGGCGGTACCGGCAGGGCCCTCGCGCAGTTCGGCGGACTGGGTGACCATGTCGACAACCGTGCGGACGTTACCACCGGCCACTGTGGCCTGGGCGGCGAGTCGGCCCTCGACCAGCAGGTCGTACACGCCGTCCGCCGGAGCCGGGAAACCCTGGTAGACCCGCTTGGTGGGCAGCGTGTCCAGTTCGATGGTGGTGGCCCGGGTGCGGAAGGCCAACCGCACGCCGGAGGGCTGGGCCTCGGCCACGGCCAGTTGCTCGTCAGGGATCTGCCGACGTGCCCGAGCGGGCAGCCGATGCGGCAGCAGGCCGTGCGCGGTCGGTTCCACGTCGAGGAAACCGCGCAGCATGTCCGCGGTGACGGGTGTGATGACCCAGTCGTGCTCAGCGCTCATTGCTCATTGCCCCAGCCTGTTGATCAGGATTTCCGGATGGGTTCGGGTACGCGCCGGTGCGCGGCGCGGTGGACCGCCTGCGGCGGCACGGCCCCCGCCGGTCAGGGCGTGGTCCGGTTTCGCAGCAGGGCGTCGAGGGAATCCAGGATCCAGGCCCAGGATTCCTGCGAGTCGACGGCGGTGTGGCTGAAGCCCCCGGCCGCCTCCAGGCTGACGTAGCCGTGGAAGACGCTGCCCAGCATCCGGACCGCGTGCGTCTGGTCCGGCTCCGCCAGGTCGTAGCCGCGCAGGATCGCCCGCGTCATCTGCGCGTGCCGCACCCCCGCACTGGCGGCCGCCGTCTCGGGATCGAGCCTGAGCCGGGCGGCGGCGTAGCGACCGGGATGCTCCCGGGCGTAGTCGCGGTAGGCATCCGCGAAGGCGGCCAGGGCGTCCTTGCCGGCTCGCCCGGCCAGGGCGGCGGCGACCCGGTCGGCGAGTTCCTCCAACGCGAACAGGGCGATCCTGGTCCTGAGGTCCTGGGAGTTCTTCAGGTGCGAGTACAGACTCGCGACCTTGACGTCGAACCGCCGGGCGAGCGCCGAGACGGTCACCTGGTCGAAGCCGACCTCGTCGGCCAGTTCCGCCCCCGCCCGGGTCAGGCGCTCCGGGGTCAACCCTGCTCGAACCATGATCTTCCTCCCGGTCGACGACAAGCATTATGCATTTACCTAATAGCTTTAGGCAAATGGCAGATGCCGAGATCGGCCCGGGGACTGGTGAGCTCGCACGGGGAGGTGTCGCGTATGCCTTGGGGGCGCAGCCCGCTTGGCACCGTGGGTGTTCGTCGGGCTGCGTCGCCGGCCTCGAGGCCGGGTCGGCCCTCGCTGCCGGGATGTCCGAGGTCCTTCACGGGGGGGAACGCCGTGGCGAGCCACCGAACGCATCGTCCCGCCGGCCGCACCCTCCGGCGACGAGGTCTGCCGGGCGTGCCGCTCACGGCGAGGTCCAACGTGGACATCATCGGCCGGACCGTCGTGCGGCGCGCGTACGACGCGCTCGCGGACGCTGTACATGGTGACGACTCGGGACAAGTCGTGCGGCGCGCGTACGACGCGCTCGCCGCGGTCACGACTGCCGTGGACTCACCAGCCCGGGCCGGTGCGCGAGTGCGTCTTCGCACAACGGCCGAAGACTTGTTCCTTGCGAAACGGCCCATCGGCCCGGACGAGGCAGCCGCAACGGAGTACGTGCGCCGACGTGCCCGCCTTCCCGTCCTCCCCGCACGTCGTCCCCCGGCCCTTTCGTACGTCAGCCCGTGACCGGAGCAGGAGAGCGGCGTCAGCCCGTGACCGAGGCGGGAGAACGGCGCGACGGGTCCGCCGTGCCGAGGGCGACGGCCGAACCGGGCAGGGCGGCGCCGCGCAGTGCACCGCCCAGCGACTCCGTGCGGAGCGCGGCCCGCAACAGCGCCCAGCCGATCAAACCGCCGAGCGTGTTGGCGATCAGGTCGTTGAT
Source organism: Streptomyces sp. NEAU-W12 (assembly GCF_026242095.1). Taxonomy (NCBI): domain Bacteria; kingdom Bacillati; phylum Actinomycetota; class Actinomycetes; order Kitasatosporales; family Streptomycetaceae; genus Streptomyces; species Streptomyces sp. NEAU-W12. Next base: position 8,479 of record NZ_JAPJDM010000028.1, on the reverse strand, counting down.
GTCGACCGACCGGCCGTTGTTGAAGACGACGTACGAGAGCATCTGCGCACTCTCGATCGCCGCGCTGGCTATCGCGGTCAGCACGGTGACGCGCCCCGCCGAGGCGGCCCGCGACGAGACGAGGGGGAACAGCAGGCCCAGCGGGACCAGCATGACGACGTTGGGCAGGGCACTGACGTCCATGGTGAGCAGGGGAAGCCAGTTCACCTGGCTGTACCAGGGCATCAGGTTCGCGTATTCGCCCCAGGTGACGTTCAGCGGGAAGACGGTGATGGACAGCACCGCCGCCGCGTACAGCACGACGGTGAAGCGGAGCACCGCGTACCGCCCGGTGCTCCCCGCCGTCCCGCGCCGCGCACGGAGGGCGAGGACGACGGCGTATGCCGCGAGCAGCGGCCCGAGCACGAGGGGGGCGCCGATCTGGAATGACACGTTCATGGTGGGGTCCTCGCAGGCTGGGCGACGGGGGCCGTCGGGCGACGACGGGTTGACGATGACGACTCTGCCGCCGGCCACACGCCTGCCGTATCTGCTGAAAGGCCGGTCCGTCGTCGTGCGGCTATGACTTTCGGCCGAGGCCGGACCGCCCGGCCTGCGGATATCTTCGGGGCATGCTGTGCTCGCCCCTCTCCTCCAGTCGTGCGGCGGCCCTCGCCAAGGCGGGGGGCGTCATCACGGCCTGCGCCGCGGTGGCGGCGGTGCTGCTGGACCTGCGGATGGGCACGTTCCGGCAGCCGGTCACCGGCACCCCGCTGCTGATCTCGGCCGCCGTGGCCGCGGTCGCCCTGGTGCTGCTTCCGCGGCTGTCGGCGGCCGGCGTCGCATGGGCCGCCTGCGGGGCGGGGGCCGTCTCGCTGGGGTGCTCGTCGGCTCTCCGCCTCCGTTCGGACGGGGCGGGGGACCTCGGCCCGGCGGCCTCGTCCGCGTACGGGGCTTTCGAGCCCGTGGCCCTGCTCGTCCTGCTGCTGTTCTCCGCGCGCCGGGTCACACCCCTGGGAGCCGGGCTCGGGGTGCCCCTGCTCACCGCCGCCGTGGTGCTGCGACCGCTGGCGATCCGGGTACAGGAGGGCAGTACGACCGTCGCGCTCTTCCTCACCCTGCTCACCAGCGCCGCGCTCGCCGCAGGGCTCACCGCCCGGCTGGTGGTGGCCGCCCGGGAGCAGCGGGACGAGCGGGTCCGGCTCGACCAGCGGGTGGACTTCGCCCGGGACCTGCACGACTTCGTCGCCCACCATGTGACGGGCATCGTCGTCCAGGCCCAGGGCGCCCGGGCCGTCGCGGCGAAGAACCCCGAGCTGGTGGAGCCCGCCCTGGAACTCATAGAGCGGACCGGCGCCGAGGCACTGGAGTCCATGCGGCGGATGGTGGGCGCCCTGAGAGAGGAATCCGGGGTCGGGGCGGGAGCCGGCGCGGGGGTTCCGTTGCCTGTGGACAGCGGGCTCGACGGGGTCCGGTCCCTGGTCGGCGGCTTCGCGTACCCGGGGGCGCGTATCCGGCTCGTCGAGCGGGGCCCGCTCGACGGCATACCGGCGGAGGTGGCGAGCAGCATCCACCGGGTGGTGATGGAGGCCCTGACCAATGTGGCCAGGCACTCCCACGGCTGCGGCACGGTCGAGGTGCTGTTGACCGCCGGGCCCGAAGGAGCGGTCGACGTCGAGATCCGCGACGACGGAGACGGCCGACGCGCCCCGGGCGGTGGGAGCGGCAGGAGCGGCAGGAGCGGGAACGGCTACGGACTGCGAGGGCTGCGCGAGCGGGTCGCCCTGGCCGGCGGAACTTTCCGGGCCGGTCCCGGGGGTGGCGACGGGGGCGGGGGCGACGACAGGGGTGGTTGGACGGTGGCTGCCTCGTTCCCCGGCGCTTCGGCCGCGTCCCACGGCGATGCGGGTGACGGCCGTGCCGCAGGCCTCCGCGCCGGGAGAGGCGGGACCGGATGACGACGATCCGTGTGCTGATCGCGGACGACCAGGCCATCGTCCGTACGGGCATGGCCATGATCCTCGCGGCCGAGGACGGCATCGAGGTCGTCGCGCAGGCCCGGGACGGCCTGGAAGCGGTCGAGCAGGTGGCCCGGCACCGCCCGGACGTCGTGCTGATGGACATCCGGATGCCCCGACTCGACGGCCTGGAGGCGCTGCGGCTGCTCACCCGCCCCGGGGTGGTTCACGTGCCGAGGGTGGTGATGGTGACGACCTTCGACGACGACGAGTACGTGCACCACGCGCTGCGGGGCGGTGCCTGCGGCTTTCTGCTGAAGGACGCCGGGCCCCGGCTGCTGGCGGAGGCCGTACGGTCGGCAGCCCTGGGCGAGGCGCTGATCAGCCCGTCCGTCACGGTGCGGCTGCTCCAGCGGTTCACCGAACCGGCCCGGCAGCGGGCCCGGCCACCCGGCGGGGCGCTGTCCCAGCGGGAGGAGGACGTCGTCGGCCTGGTGGCCCGGGGACACACCAACGCGGAGATCGCCGCCGGGCTCCACATCAGCACCGGTACGGTCAAGGCGCACCTCAGCAACATCCAGAGCAAGCTCGGCGCCCGCAACCGTGTGGAGATCGCGGCGTGGGCGTGGGAGTCGGGCCTGGTGCGTTGAACTGCTCCCCGCCCGTCGGTCGGCTCCGGTCGGCCGGCTCAAGAGCCCACGGACGACGAAGCCGGAACGACCTCGGTACTGCACTGGACTTCACGGCGTCCACGTTGAGGACGAGCGAGGCTCAACGGACCCGGCGTGAGCACCCGCGCTCCACCGCTGGTGACCGCCGAGGGCGTACCCGCTCCAGGGCCCGCCGGCTTCGGTGACCAGGTGAGGGGCGGTTCCGTCGTGACAGCCGAGTGCCTTCGCGATGACGGGGGCCGGGGCCTGGAGAACGAGCTGACGGATCGCGGAGGTCCTGCCGCGCTGCGCAGGGACGCCGATCTCGCGCCCGTGGACTCGAAGGCCGACCGGGTCCACGGGCTGTCCGGGCTGACAGCCGGGGAAGAAGAGCCACTGTGAGCTTCTGCTGTGCCCGCCCGCTTGCGTCAGGAGCCTCACGCAAGCGGGCGGGCACCGCGCAGGAACTGCTCGACGGCGGTCTCCACCAGCCCGTCGAGCAGTTCCGGCCGGACGATGTTGCCGTTGGTGATCGAAGCGATGCCCTGGAGGGTCGCGAACAGGACGATCCCGATCCGCTCGGGTTCGCCCGCCTGGAGCGCCCCCTGCTCCTGGCCCTGGATGATCAGGTCGTTCATGAGCCCGAACGGCGCTTCCGCCGCCTTGACGATCCGCTCCGCACCCGGCCGGTGCTTGCTGGTGTACATCAGCTCGAGGAGCGCCGCGTTCTCGGTGGCGAAGCGGGTGTAGGCCGTCATGACGGCCCGTACGCGCGACGGGAAGTCCTCGTCCGGGCCCGTCGGCGGGGTGCGCAGCGCTGCGTCCAGCCGGGCGAACCCGTCCTCGGCGAGCGCGTCGAGCAGTGCCTGGCGGTCCGGGAAGTGCCGACGCGGCGCGGCGTGGCTGACGCCGACCTCCCGAGCCAGGTCGCGCAGCGACAGCTGGTCCGCGCCACGCTCCCGCAGGCCGCGCGCGGCCGCGTCGAGCAGGGCGGCCCGGAGGTTGCCGTGATGGTAGGGCCTCTCTTCGGCGGCATCCGCGGTCACGTCTGACATGACCCCACCCTAACAGCGTGTATCCATTGACTACTTTGTTGTCAGCGTCTACTTTGTGGCTCATGGCACCCTCAGCGTTCTCCACCGCGGACATTCCGGCCATGACGGGCCGCACGATCGTCGTCACCGGCGCGAACAGCGGAATCGGCCGCGTCGCCGCCCGCGTCCTCGCCGCCAAGGGCGCACGCGTCGTGTTCGCCGTACGCGACACCGGGAAAGGGCGCGAGGCAGCCGCCGGGGCATCCGGCCACACCGAGGTCCGCCGGCTCGACCTCGCCGACCTCTCCTCGGTGCACGCGTTCGCCGAGGACTTCCCCGACCCCGTCGACGTGCTGATCAACAACGCGGGCGTGATGATCCCGCCCTTCTCCCGCACCGCCGACGGCTTCGAGCTGCAGTTCGGCACCAACCACCTGGGCCACTTCGCGCTCACCAACCTCCTCCTGCCGCGGATCCGGGGCCGGGTCGTCACCCTCTCGTCCAACGGCCACAAGATGGGCTCGATCGACTTCGACGACCTCAACTGGGAGCGCAGGCCGTACCGGGCGATGCCCGCGTACGCCCAGTCCAAGCTCGCCAACCTGCTGTTCACCTCGGAACTCCAGCGCCGGCTCACCGAAGTCGGCTCCCCGGTCATCGCCACCGCCGCACACCCGGGCCTCGCGGCCACCAACCTGCTGAGGTACGACGGCCGGGGACGGATCCGCCACCGTGTGAAGACCGCGGTGGCAGGCCTCCTCACACAGAGCGAGGACACCGGCGCCCTCCCCACCCTCTACGCGGCCGTCGCCGACCTCCCCGGCAACAGCTACGCGGGCCCGAGCGGCTTCATGGAGACCCGCGGCACCCCGGAACTGGTCGGCCGCTCGGCGAAGGCGCAGGACGCCGAGGTGGCCCGCCGCCTGTGGGAGGCTTCCGAAGACCTGACGGGAGTCACCTTCCCCCGCCACGCCCTCCGGACCACCTGACCCGTGCCGACAGCGGCCGTCCCGGCACCGGGACCGGTGCCGGTGTCCGGTGCCGGTGTCCGGTGCCGCTCAGCACTCGACGACCATCCCGATCTCGCGCTCGCCCGGTCTCCCCTCCAGCGGCACGGCCACCTCGGCAAGACACCACTTCACCCAACACCCTTCTGGATCAAGGCAGTTGCAGCAACGAGGCCGACGGGCAAGAACTTTCGGTCACGGTCCGGCCGCGCGGCGATCCTGTCCGGAGCCGAGAGACCTGGTGGGTGCATGGGCAGGATGCACGCGGACGAAGCCGAGGCCGATGCCGGCCTGGTCCGGCGGCTGCTGCGCGCCCGGTTCCCCGGTGGGTGGACCCGCCGATCATCCGGCCCGCCTCCGGAGGCACGGTCAACGCGATCTACCGGCTCGGCGAGGACCTGACGGTCCGGCTGCCACTGCGCCGGGGCGGCGCCGGGGCCATCGCGAGGGAGGCACGGCTGCTCCCCCGGCTGGCGCCGCTGCTACCGCTGCCGATTCCGGAGGGGGTGGCGACCGGCGCCCCGGGCGGAGGGTGCCTCCTGGCCTGGGCGGTGCACCGGTGGATCGAAGGCCGCGACCCGGTGGAGGGTGCTCTGGTCGAGCCCGAGATCGTGGCCCGTGACCTCGCAGGGTTCGCGGTGGCCTTCCGCGGAATCGTCCTCCCCGACGGTCCGCCCGCGCACCGGGGCAGGCCACTGGCCACCCAGGACCAGGAGGTGCGGGCGGCGATCGAGGTGCTGCGCCACACCGACGAACCCTTCGACGCCGACGAGATCACCGCGGCCTGGAACGAGGCACTCGCGGCACCGGCGTGGACGGGCCCGGCCCGCTGGACGCGCTCCGACCTCATGCCGAGCAATCTGCTGCTCACCGGCGACCGCGCCCCGGCCGTCATCGACTTCGGCACCGTGGGCATGGGCGAACCCGCCACCGACCTCGTCCCCGCCTGGAACCCGCTGCCGGCCCCTGCGCGGCGGACCTACCGCGAGGCGGTGGACGTGGACGACGCGACCTGGGCCCGAAGCCGGGGCTGGGCGCTGTCCATGGCGGTCATCCAGCTGCCGTACGACCGGACGACCCATCCGGTCGTCTCAGCCAACGCCCGGCACGTCATCCGGGAAATCCTCGGGCCCTTCGGCACCTCCGCACAGGAGAGGACGGGGTGCGCGACGCGCCCACACCGACGGCCCGGATGAACCGCCGGCCGGCCGGGCACCCGTAGTACCCGGGTACGACCACCCTCGCCCGGGACACCCCCCGCGGTCCGACGCCCACCGTCCTCGCGCGGACGAACATCGAAGCATGACCACGGCACAGGGACGCACCGGACACCACGGCCGCCGGCCGTGGGGGACGCGGGCGGCGGCCCCCTCGCGGCAGCGGCGGTGCCCCCGTCCCGCCGGGGCGTCTGACACCGCGGCACCCGACGTGTCCCGCCCGGTCCTCCAGTCGGTGGCCGGCTCACTTGTCCCCCTCACTCTCCCGCCCGGCGGACGGACCGACCACCATGGACCACGTGGCGACGGATACGACGAGGACGACAGCACCGGGGACGAGGGAGGCGGGGGAGGACAAGCCCACCGGCGAGCAACGCGTCGCAGAACCCCTCACCCGGTACGTCCAACGCGTCACCCGGCGGGTGCGCGCCTTCGACCGGCGGCACCCGCTGCTGTGGGACCTGCACTTCACCGGCTTCTGGGTGACAGCCGCCCTCGTCGACTACGCGGGCGACGGCTGGCGCAACGTCACCCACAACCCGGACACCCCCGGCCGGCTCCTGCTCGTCCTGAGTCTCGGCCTGTCCGTCCCTCTCCTGCGGCGCCGCACCCACCCCGCGGCGGTCCTGCTCGCCATGGCCCCGTTCGCCCTGGTCAACGCCTGGACCGGCGCCGCCCTCCAGGCGGCCCATCTGCAACTCGTCGTCGTCCACCACATCGCCCTGCGCCTCCCGCTGCGCACCCTGTGGTGGGCGACCGTGCTCGTCCTCACCCCGGTCGCGGTCTCCACGGTCCGTTACGGGGAGGGCGAATGGAGTCAGCAGATCGGCTCGCAGCTGACGTCCGTCGTCGTGGCGGCCCTCATCGGCGTCACGGTCCGCACCCGCCGGAACCACACCGAGGCCCTGGAAGACCGCGCCCAACGCCTCGAAACCGAACGCGACCAGCAGGCCCAGCTGGCAGCCGCCGCCGAACGTGCCCGCATCGCCCGCGAGATGCACGACATCATCGGCCACAACCTCTCCGTCATCACCGGCCTGGCCGACGGCGGCAAGTACGCGGCCACCAAGTCCCCACAACGCGCCGCCCAGGCCCTGGACGCCATCGGCACCACCAGCCGCCAGGCCATGAGCGAACTCCGCCGCCTCCTGGACGTCCTCCGGGACGAGGACCAGCCGGCTCACGCCGCCGAGCTGGCTCCCCAGCCCACGCTCACCGACCTCGAGCAGCTCATCAGCGGCGTCCGCGCCGCGGGCCTCCCCGTCCACACCACCGTCGAAGGCCGCCCCGGCCTCCCCGCAGGCCGCCAGCTCACCGTCTACCGCGTCATCCAGGAAGCCCTCACCAACACCCTCAAGCATGCCGGCCCGAACGCCATCGCCGAGATCGCCCTCGCCTACGGCGACCGGGGCGCCGTCACAGCCACGATCACCGACACCGGTACCGCAGCGCACCACGCTCCCGCCGACGGCCGCGGTCTCCCCGGAATGCGCGAGCGAAGCTCCCTGTACGGCGGCACACTTGAGGCCGGTCCACGCCCCCACCCCGAACAGGGCTGGCGCGTCCACCTGCACCTTCCGGAGGAACCCCCGCAGTGACCACCGTCCTCATCGCCGACGACCAGCCCCTCCAGCGCTTCGGCTTCCGCATGCTGCTGGAGAGCCAGGACGACATGACGGTCCTCGGCGAGGCGGCGGGCGGCAGCGAAGCGATCCGTATGACCGCCGAACTGCACCCCGACGTCATCCTGATGGACATCCGCATGCCCGGCATGGACGGCATCGAGGCCACCCGCCGCATCGTCGCCTCCGGCGACCGCACCCGCGTCCTCATCCTCACGACGTTCGACCTCGACGAGTACGCCTACGCAGGCCTCCGCGCCGGCGCCTCCGGCTTCCTCGTCAAGGACGCCCAGCCGGAGGACCTCCTCTCCGGCATCCGCTCCGTGGCCACCGGAGACGCGGTCGTCGCGCCCGGCCTGACCCGCCGTCTCCTCGACGCCTACGCCCACCACTTGCCGGCACCGACCGGCCAGGACCCTTCCACGCCCACGGCCCCGCTCACCGACCCCCGCCTGGGCTCCCTCACCGAACGCGAACGCGAGATCCTCACCGTCATCGGCCAGGGCTGGACCAACACGGAGATCGCCACCCGTCTCCACCTCGCCGAATCGACGGTGAAGACCCACGTGGGCCGCATCCTCGCGAAGACGGGTTCGAGGGACCGCATCCAGGCAGTCATCCTGGCCTACGACACCAAGCTGGTGGAGCCGTCATAAAACCGGCCCCAAACGCAGAAAGCCCCGTGCCGGATGGCACGGGGCTTTCCCCTCAAGAATTGTTCGGCGGCGTCCTACTCTCCCACAGGGTCCCCCCTGCAGTACCATCGGCGCTGTAAGGCTTAGCTTCCGGGTTCGGAATGTAACCGGGCGTTTCCCCTACGCTATGACCACCGAAACACTATGAAACAGACAACCGCACCGCACCCCGCCGGCACACCGACGGAACACGGGGTTGTTCGTGGTTTCAGAACCAACACAGTGGACGCGAGCAACTGAGGACAAGCCCTCGGCCTATTAGTACCGGTCAACTCCACACGTTACCGTGCTTCCATATCCGGCCTATCAACCCAGTC
>NZ_JAPJDM010000027.1:0-114579 GCF_026242095.1 Streptomyces sp. NEAU-W12 | reverse complement strand
TGACGCTCGGCGACTCCGACGCGATCGCCCGCTCGGTGCTGGCCCTGCCGCCGGTGGCCCACGTGCCCGCCGGGGTGCGTCCGGTGGGCGCCGGCAGCGATCTCGTCGGGGTGGTCGTGTGACCCCGGCCTCCGACGGACTCACGGACGCCGGGCTGCTCTCGCCCGTCAGGGCCGGCACCCCCGTCGAGGCGGCCACCGGCGACCGGGCCTGGCTGCAGGCCATGCTGGACGCCGAGGCCGCCCTGGCCCGGGCGCAGGCATCGCTCGGCACCGTGCCGAAGGAGGCCGCCGGGGCCATCACGCGGGCCGCCGACGCCGCCCGGTTCGACCTGCGGGAGCTGGCGCTCGCCGCCCGGGAGACCGCCAACCCGGTGGTCGGCCTGGTGAAGGCGTTCACCGCGGCGGTGGCCGAACAGGACGCCGACGCCGCCGAGTACGTGCACCGGGGCTCCACCAGCCAGGACGTCCTCGACACCGGCACCATGCTGGTCGCCCACCGGGTCCTCGGCATCGTCCGGGCCGACCTCGCGCGCAGCGCGCGGGCCCTGGCGGAGCTCGCCGCCCGGCACCGGGACACGCCGGCGGTCGGCCGCACCCTCGCCCTGCACGCCGTCCCGACGACGTTCGGGCTGAGGGCGGCGGGCTGGCGGCAGCTGGTCCTGGACGCGGAGGCGCGCCTGGCCCGCGTCCACGAGGGCGGGCTGCCCGTCTCGCTCGGCGGGGCGGCCGGCACGCTGGCCGGCTATCTGGAGTACGCGGCCGTCGGTGACGACGGCCGGCCGCCCGAACCGGGCGACTACACCGACCGGCTGGCCGACGCGTACGCGGCCGAGACCGGCCTCGCCCGGCCCGTGCTGCCCTGGCACGCGCTGCGCACCCCCGTCGCCGATCTGGCGTCCGCGCTGGCCTTCACGGCCGGCGCGCTCGGCAAGATCGCCGTCGATGTGCAGTCGCTGGTCCGCACCGAGGTCGGCGAGGTCGCCGAGCCCGGCCCGGACGGCCGCGGCGGCTCCTCCGCCATGCCGCACAAGCGCAACCCGGTGCTCGCCACCCTGCTGCGCAGCGCGGCCCTGCAGGTGCCGGCCCTGGCCGCCGCGCTCACCCAGTGCCTGGTCTCGGAGGACGAACGGTCCGCCGGCGCCTGGCACGCGGAGTGGCAGCTGCTGCGCGAATGCCTGCGGCTGGCCGGCGGCGCGGCCCACACGGCGGTCGAGCTCGCCGAAGGGCTCGAGGTCAGGCCCGAACGGATGCGGGCCAACCTCGCCATGACCGGCAGCCAGATCGTCTCGGAGCGGCTGGCCGCCCGCCTGACCCCGCTGCTGGGCAAGGCCGCGGCCGGACGGCTGACGGCCGAGGCCGCACGGGTGACGGGCAGCACCGGCCGCCCGCTGGCCGACGTGCTCGCCGGTCTGCCGGGCCTGCCGTCCGAGGCCAGGGGCGAACTCGACGAACTGTGCGACCCGGCCGGCTACACCGGCGCCGCCGCGGCCCTGGTGGACCGCGCGCTCAGGCACTGATCCCCATCCCACCCGCCGCCGCGTCCCGGTGTCACCGGGACGCGGCGGCACCACCCGGAGAAAGCCGAGGAGAAGATGGCCAGCGCACGAGCCCCCCGAGGGCGGTGGATGGAGAACTGGGACCCCGAGGACGAGGAGGCGTGGGAGCGGGGCGGCAAGCGCGTCGCCCGGCGCAACCTGGTGCTGTCGGTGCTCGCGGAGCACGTCGGTTTCTCGGTGTGGAGCATGTGGTCGGTCCTGGTGCTGTTCATGTCGCCGAGGATCGGACTGGACTTCGCACCCGACGAGAAGTTCCTGATGGTGGTGGTGCCCACCCTGGTCGGCGCACTGCTGAGGCTGCCCTACAGCAGTGCCGTGACCCGGTTCGGCGGGCGCAACTGGACCCTGTTCTCCTCGCTGGTGCTGCTGGTGCCGACGGCGGCGACGGTGTACTTCGTGCAGCGGCCGGGCACCCCGCTGTGGGTGTTCCTGCTGATCGGCGCGGCGGCCGGGGCGGGCGGCGGCAACTTCGCCTCCTCGATGACCAACATCACCGCCTTCTACCCGCAGCGCAAGCAGGGCTGGGCGCTCGGCCTGAACGCGGGCGGCGGCAACCTGGGCGTCGCCGCGGTGCAGCTGCTCGGCCTGCTGGTGATCTCCGTCGCCGGGGACACCCACCCGGCGTACGTGGCCGCGTTCTACCTGCCGCTGATCGCGCTGACCGCGGTGCTGGCCGCGCTGCGCATGGACAACGTGGCCGTGGTGCGCGCCGAGCCGGGCGCACAGCGCGAGGCCGCGGCGAACGCCCACACCTGGTGGATCTCGCTGCTGTACATCGGCACGTTCGGCTCCTTCATCGGCTTCGGGTTCGCCTTCGGGCTGGTGCTGCAGAGCGAGTTCGGGTCCACGCCGCTCCAGGCCGCCTCGTTCACCTTCCTCGGGCCGCTGCTCGGCTCGGTGGCCCGCCCCCTCGGCGGCCGGATCGCCGACCGGTGCGGCGGGGCACGCGTGACGATGTGGGCGTTCGCCGGGATGGCGGCCGGCACCGGCGTCCTGCTGTGGGCCGGCGAGAACGGTTCGTTCCCGCTGTTCGTGGCCGGGTTCACCTGGCTGTTCGTCGTCAGCGGCGTCGGCAACGGCTCGACGTACAAGATGATCCCGGCGGTCTTCGCCCGGCAGGCGGAGGTCGCCATCACCTCCGGTCACGACGCGACGGCGGCCTTCGCGGCCTCCCGCCGCCTGTCCGGGGCCGTCATCGGCATCGCCGGTGCGGCGGGCGCGCTCGGCGGGGTCGCCATCAACCTCGCCTTCCGCTCGGCGTACGGCGACACGGGCAGCGGTGCGCCCGCGTTCTGCGCCTTCCTCGCCTTCTACGGGCTGTGCGCCGTGGTGCTGCGGGCCGTGTACCTGCGCGGCGAACGCCCGAGCGACCCCCTGCCCGCCGCGGAGCAGAGCCGGACCTCCCATGTCCGGTGAGGGGAGGGACGTCCGGAAGAGGGGCGTCAGGGAACGGGAGAGCACCACCCACTGCCCGTACTGCGCGCTGCAGTGCTCCACCGTGCTGTCGGGCGAGCGGGGCGGCGTGGCGGTGCGGCCCTCGGCCGACTTCCCGGTCAACCGGGGCGGGCTGTGCCAGAAGGGGTGGACGGCGCCCTCCGTGCTCGCCACCCCCGACCGGCTGCTCACCCCCCTGGTGCGCGGGGCCGGCGGCGAGCTCGCGCCGGCCGGGTGGGACGAGGCGCTCGACCTGGTGGCCGGGCGGCTGCGGGAGATCCGCGCACGGCACGGCGCCGACGCGGTCGCGGTGTTCGGCGGCGGCGGGCTGACCAACGAGAAGGCGTACACGCTCGGCAAGTTCGCCCGCGTCGCCCTGGGCACCAGCCAGATCGACTACAACGGCCGGTTCTGCATGTCGTCGGCGGCCGCGGCGACCACGGCGGCCTTCGGGCTCGACCGCGGGCTGCCGTTCCCGGTCACCGACCTGCGCGAGGCCGACGTGATCCTGCTGGCCGGGGCCAACCCGGCGGAGACGATGCCGCCGCTCGTGCGCCACCTGGAGGGTGCGGACCTCGTCGTCGTCGACCCGCGCCGCACCCGCACCGCCGAACGGGCCGCGCTGCACCTGCAGCCCGCCCCCGGCACCGACCTCGCCCTGGCCCTCGGCCTGCTGCACCTGGCGGTCACCGAGGGGCTGGTCGACAAGGAGTACGTGGACACGCGCACCACCGGTTTCGACGCCGCCTGGGAGTACTGCGCCGCCTGGTGGCCGGAGCGCGTGGAGGAGGTCACCGGCGTACCGGCGGACGACCTGCGCGCGGCGGTGCGGATGCTCGGCGGCGCCCGCCGGGCCTACGTGCTGACGGGCCGGGGCGCCGAACAGCACAGCAAGGGCTCCGACACGGTCGCCGCGTTCGTCAACCTGGCCCTCGCCCTCGGACTGCCCGGCCGGGCCGGCAGCGGCTTCGGCACCCTGACCGGTCAGGGCAACGGGCAGGGCGGCCGCGAGATGGGCCAGAAGGCGGACCAGCTGCCCGGCTACCGCTCGCTCACCGACCCCGCCGACCGCGCGCACGTGGCCGCCGTGTGGGGTGTGGACGCGCGGACGCTGCCCGGTCCGGGCCGCAGCGCGTACGAGTTGCTGGACGCCCTCGGCACAGCCGGGGGGCCGCGGGCGCTGATGGTGTTCGGGGCGAACCCGGTCGTCTCGGCGCCCCGGGCCGCGCATGTCACCGAGCGGCTGGAAGCCCTCGACCTGCTGGTGGTGGCCGACTTCGTGCCCTCCGAGACGGCCGCGCTCGCCGACGTGGTCCTGCCCGTGGCGCAGTGGGCCGAGGAGGAGGGCACACTGACCAGCCTGGAGGGCAGGGTGCTGCGCCGCCGCGCCCATCTGACCCCGCCGCCGGGCGTGCGCACCGACCTGGAGGTGCTGCACGCGCTCGCCGTCCGGCTCGGCCAGGGCGCCGGCCGCTTCCCCGTCCGGCCCCGGGAGGTCTTCGACGAGCTGCGCCGGGCCTCGGCCGGCGGCCGCGCGGACTACTCGGGCATCAGCTACGCGCGTCTGGACGCGGGCGAGGCCCTGTACTGGCCCTGCCCGGCCGCCGCCGCCGCCGACGACGCCGGCGACGGCGACGGCGACGGCGACGGCGCCGGCCATCCGGGAACGCCGCGGCTGTTCCTGGACCGGTTCGCGCACCCGGACGGGCGCGCCCGGTTCACGCCGGTGGACCACCGGCCGTCCGCCCGGGAGCCGGACACGACGTTCCCGCTGTACGGGACGACCGGCCGGGTGCTGGCCCAGTACCAGTCGGGCGCGCAGACCCGCCGGGTGCCCGAGCTGGTCGCGGCCGCGCCGGAGGCGGTCGTCGAGATGCACCCGGACACCGCCCGCCGCTTCGGCCTGGCCGACGGGCAGACGGCCGAGGTCGGCTCGGTGCACGGCTCCACCCGGGCGCGCGTGCGGCTGACCCGCGCGGTGCGCCCCGACACCGTGTTCGTGCCGTTCCACTTCCCGGGCGCCGGCCGCGCCAACCTGTTCACCGGCGACGCGCTCGACCCGCGCAGCCGCATGCCCGAGTTCAAGGTGAGCGCGGTGCGCGTCACCCCGGCGGGTGAGCGGCCGTGACCGGCGTCGTCATCGTGGGCGGCGGCCCGGCCGCGCACCGGCTGGCCGCCCGGCTGACACAGTACGGACACCCGCGTGAGGTGACCGTGGTCGGCGCCGAGCCCCGGCCCGCCTACCACCGGACCCTGCTCGGCTCGGTCCTGGACGGCACACTCGACGCGGGCCGGCTGGCGCTGCCCGCGCTGCCCGCCGCCGTACGGCAGCTGACCGGCGTGCGGGTCACCGCCGTCGACCGGGCCCGCCGCACGGTGCGCACGGACGACGGCCGCGAACTGCCCTACGACGTCCTGGTGCTGGCCACCGGGGCCCGGCCGAAGGTGCCGCCGGTGCCGGGTCTGGAGACCGGACCCGGCCGGCTCGCCGAAGGGGTGCGCGCGGTGCGCACCGCGGCCGACTGCCGACCGCTGTCCGAGGGGCCCGCCGTGGTCCTCGGCGGCGGGATCCGCGGTGTCGAGACGGCCTGGGCGCTCAGCAGGGCCGGGCAGGAGGTGGCGCTCGTCCATCCCGCCGAACGGCTGATGGAGCGTCACTTGGACGCGGCGGGCGCCGCGGTGCCGGCCGAGTGGCTCGCCGGCCGGGGCGTCACGCTGCACCTGGGCCGCAGGGCCGCCGAGTACACACCGGGCAAGGTGGTCCTCGACGACGGCCAGGTGCTGGCCGCGGGCACCGTGCTGCTGTGCACGGGCACCGTGGCGGAGACCGCGCTGGCCCGCGCGAGCGGCCTCGAGGTGCGCGCGGGAGTGGTCGTCGACACCCTGCTGCGCACCGGCGACCCGCACATCCACGCGATCGGCGACTGCGCCGAGCACGCGGGTGCGGTCGGCACGACGGTGCTCCAGGCGTGGGAGCAGGCGGAGGCGCTCGCCCTGACCCTCACCGGGCGGGAGCGGCCGTACGTGCCCGGCCGGCGCGTGCTGCGGCCGCGCACCCCGGGCAGGGACATGGTCGTCCTCCCGCCGGCCGGCCCCGCCCGGCCGGACGACACCGACGGGACGGTCTCCCTGCTGGACCGGGCCGGAGGCCGCCACGCACGCCTCGCGCTGCGCGGCGGACGCGTCCACGAAGGGACCGTCATCGGCTCCCCGTCCGCCGTCGCCGCCGTGAGCCGGCTGTACCTGCGCGACGAGCCGGTCCCCGCCGACCTGCTCGCGCTGCTGACCGGCGCCGACGGCGAGTACGCGGGCGACGGGACGCTGCCGGACGAGGCCGTGGTGTGCCACTGCAACAACGTCACCGGGAAGGCCCTGAAGGACGCCTGGCACCGCGGCGCGCACGACGAGGCGGCGCTGGCCCGGGAGACCCGGGCGACGACGGGGTGCGGCGGCTGCACCACGGCCGTGCGGCGGCTGTGCACCACCCTCGCCGGCGACGGCGACGACACCCCCGCGGAAGGAGCGATGCCGTGACGACGCGCACCCTGGTCGTGGCCGGCCACGGCATGGTGGGCCACCGGCTGGTCGAGGAGATGCTCACGCACGACCGGGAGGGCCGGTGGCGCGTCGTCGTGCTCGGCGAGGAGCCGCGCGCCGCCTACGACCGCGTGGCCCTGTCCTCCCTGCTCGACGGCGCCACGCCCCACGACCTCGCCCTCGCCGGGCCCGGCGTCCTCGACGACGGCCGCCTGCGGCTGCGCCCGGGCACGACGGTGACCGGCGCCGACCGCCGGGCCAGGTCGGTGACCTGCGACGACGGCACCGAGATCGGCTATGACGCGCTGGTGCTGGCCACCGGCTCGCGGCCGTTCGTGCCGCCCGTGCCCGGACATGATCTGCCGGGATGCTTCGTGTACCGGACGGTGGAGGACGTCGCGGCGATCCGCGCGGCCGCCGTACCGGGCCGGGAGGCGGTGGTGGTCGGGGGCGGGCTGCTCGGCCTGGAGGCCGCGAACGGGCTCAGGCTGCTGGGCATGCGCCCCCATGTGGTGGAGAGGGCACCGTGGCTGATGGCCCAGCAGATCGACGAGGGCGGCGGCCGGGTGCTGGCCGGGGCGGTCGAACGGCTCGGGGTGGGCGTGCACTGCTCCAGCGCGCTGCACGCGGTCGGCGCGGGCGCGGGCGGACGGACAGACCGGGTGGAACTGGCCGACGGCACGGTGCTGGACGCCGCGCTCGTCGTCTTCGCCGCCGGGGTGCGGCCGCGCGACGAACTCGCCGCCCCGCTGGGCCTCGAGCGCGGCGAACGCGGCGGCTTCCTGGTGGACGAGTGGTGCCGGACCGCGGACGAGCACATCTGGGCGATCGGTGAGTGCGCGGCCGTGGAAGGCCGCTGCCACGGGCTGGTGGCACCCGGTTTCCGGATGGCCGAGACCGTGGCCCGGCAGCTGACCGGCGGGCCGCCCGAGGCGTTCGCCGGGGCGGACGCCTCCGCCAAGCTCAAGCTCCTCGGCGTCGAGGTGGCCGGCTTCGGCGACGCGCACGCGCGCTCACCGGGGGCGATCGCGTACGTACGGGAGGACCGGCGGGCCGGCACCTACGCCAAGGTGGTCCTGGCCGCGGACGGCCGCACGGTGCTCGGCGGCGTCCTGGCCGGCGACACCCGCGCCTACCCGGTGCTGCGCGGCCTGACCGGCCGCGAACTGACCGCGTCCCCGGACGAGCTGCTGACCGGGGCGACGGGAGGAACCTGAGCACACCCGGGTCCGGTAGGGACCGGGAGTGGGTCAGGTGGCGTCGGGGCGGCGCCACTGCCGGCTGGTTCGTGAGGATCATCGGGTCGTTTGGGTCCACCGCGTCGGGCCCGGCGAGGAAGACGTATCCGAGCGGCCCGGTCCACGAGCATCGCGACCGACTGCTCATCCGGCACCGGCCCGTTGACCGGCTCCTCCAGCGTCCCGGTACCGACAACGGTCCCGCTCGTCGCCACCCCGGCCGGCCCGGACCGCGGTCGGCCGGGGGCGGCACCCGCAACGCCTTCTTGAGCAGGGGCACCATGGTGAAGCGGCGGGTGTGGCAGGCGGAGGTGACCGCGCCGCCGCGCGAGCGGCAGGGTGAGCCGGGCTGCGCGTCACACTTCGGACAGGCGTGCCGTCCGATGTCGCCGGCGTCCGACCGGTCGGTCGGGGAAGGGGGCTGAGGGGCCGTCATGGGCCCGGATTTCCGCACCGTGCACGTCTCGGAAGGGGGTCTGCCCCGTCCTTGCGCGAGAGCGGGTTCCGCGAACGAGTCCGGGACCGGCGGGGGTCCGGCGGCCCGCTGCCGATCGTGCTCGCGCAAAGGAGCGTGCGGGGGAGTCGGCTCCGAGGTGGTGCTCGGGTTCAGAGTTGACGGAGGTGGTCGTGCAGTCTGCGGGCGGCCCGTGCCATGAGAATGTCGGCGCCCGGCTGGGTGCCGGCCGGAACAAGCGATTCCGTGAGCACGGCGATGGCGAAGGCGTGTCCGTCGGAGTGCTCGACGACTCCCACCTCATGGCGGAGGTTGAGGAGGGTGCCGGTCTTGGAGGACCAGCCGCTGGCGTCTGAGCTGAAGTCCGGAGCAAGCCTGTGGCGGAGCAGGTTGTGGGCCATGAGGTCCCGCACCCGTGCAGCGGCCTCGGGATGGATTGCCGATGGCGTCCACAGCGCTTGGAGCAGGGCGGTCCAGGCGCGTGCGCTGCCGGTGTTGGCGCGGGTGGTGTCGAGCTGGTGCACCTGGTGGCCGCGGCCGCTGGTGCCCGCTTCGATGGCGAGGGTGTGGGCAAGGTGCGCCTGGTCGGGAGTGAAGCGTTCCACCGGGGTCCGGGTGAGTTCGCGCATGCCGTGCCGGACGGTGATGCCGTCCAGGCCCAGTTCATGCAGGATCTGGCCCACCTGGGCAGGTGGGGTGAGGTCGAAGAGTGCGTCGGCGGCGGTCCCGTCGCTCACGCTGGTGCTGAGGTAGAGCAGGTCGTCGATGGCGATCCGGGCAGGGTGGCGGAACCGGGTCAGACCGGTGGGGCCCGGCGTGGTGACGCGTCCGGGCTGGACGTCGATCGCCGTTGCTCCGTCGAGCTCTCCGCGTCGAATGCGCTCCGCCGTTGCCAGGGCGAGCGGAATCTTGACCAAGGAGGCGGAGGGCAGCTGGGCGTCGGGCTCGATGCCCAGTTCGGCTCCGCTGCAGAGGTCGCGGACCAGCAGGCAGCCGCGCAGGCCGCCTTCGAGGAGCTGTTGGCGGATGTCGTGCAGCAGCGCTTCGGTACTCATACTGGCGCCACCGCGTGGGGGGTGGTGGTCCGGGTGGCCGGGCCGAGGCAGCGGCTGATCGCGCTGCCCAGGCGTTCTCGGACATGGTGC
Source organism: Streptomyces sp. NEAU-W12 (assembly GCF_026242095.1). Classification (NCBI taxonomy): domain Bacteria; kingdom Bacillati; phylum Actinomycetota; class Actinomycetes; order Kitasatosporales; family Streptomycetaceae; genus Streptomyces; species Streptomyces sp. NEAU-W12. The sequence goes on along the minus strand of NZ_JAPJDM010000027.1, from coordinate 105,213 downwards.
GAATTGACGTCCCCGGCGGCTGCGAGGCTGTATCCACGGCTGAGTGCGATCTCACCGATGGGCCTCCAGTCGAGGCCGAGCTCGTCGGCCTGCGCGGCGGAGCACAGCAGCAGATCGGACGTGCGGAGCACTTCGGCCACGGCATTGGTCAGGTCGGCGGCGATGGCGAGCTGCACCGGCCGGAGCCCCAGTGCGTCGCGCAGCCGGGTGAGCGGATCGCGGATGTGCGGCACGTCGTCCTCGGGCTGGACCCACACCTTGCGGACCGGATCCGGGCAGGCCCGCCCGGCCCGGAGGGTCGCCAGATAGACGCGCCCGGCCCCGGCTGCCGCTGTGCCCGCGAGGCCGAGAGGAACGGACCACGTGGCTTCGTCCGCGGGCACCGTGACCAGGGCCGCGCGTACCTGCTGCGAGCGAAGAAGCTCCATGCGCTGCTCCGGCGTACCGGTATGGAGATCAAGGGTCACCGCCTGGTCCTGAGCGTCGGCGATCAGGCGGGCGAGAGAGCCTGTGGAGCAGTTGCCCGGGACGGCGAGCCGCCATGGCCTGCGCTTGGCTGTCTCCGCCTCGTGCAGCAGTGCGTCGGCTGCCTGCACGAGCCGCCTCGCCGCCGGGAGCATGTCCCGGCCGAAGGAGCTGAGGGTGGCCCGGCGCGATGTCCGCTCGAACAGGCGCTCGCCGAAGAGCTCCTCCAGGGCGGCGATGCGCCGGCTCGCCACGGGCTGTGACATGCGTGCCGCGGCCGCTCCTGTGGTGAAGCTGCCACGCTCCATCACGCTGACGAACGCCCGACATGCTCCCACCAGGTCCATACCGATCACTCTATGCGGAAACAGCATGGGACCGGCTGGATGCGTATTGGACCGTATGGAACGCGGAGGAAGAACATGAGCCGGTACCCGAGCGGTGTCTCTTCTCGGCACCCTTTGACGGCCCATCCGGAGGTCTGACCATGCAGTCCGCTCGTGCCCGGCGTGCCCTTCTCGGAGGGCTTGCCGTACTCGTCGCCCTTCCGCTTGCCGCATGCGGCAATGACAGCACCCGGGCGTCACCAGTCCCGGCTGCCGCCACAACGCAGGCGGATCCCGCCGCGAAGCAGGCCGTCGGCGATTTCAAGGAGCTGGAGCGCAAGTACGATGCGCGGCTCGGGGTCCATGCGGTCGACACGGGCGATGGGCGGGAGGTGGCCTTCAACGCCGATGAGCGGTTCTCTTACGCCTCCACCTTCAAGGCGTTCGCCGCCGCTGCCGTCCTGCGCAAGTACTCGATGAGCGGCATGGACAAGGTGATCGAGTACTCCCGGAGCGATCTGATCGATCACTCTCCGGTCACCGAGAAGCATGTCGATACCGGAATGACCCTGCGTGATCTGTGTGACGCAGCCGTCCGCCACAGCGACAACACCGCAGCCAACCTCCTGTTCGACGCACTGGGCGGGCCGCAGGGCCTGGCCGCCGCTCTCGTGGAGACAGGTGACACCACTACCGAGGTGGAACGCCGCGAGCCGGAACTGAACCAGTGGTCTCCCGGTGCCACACAGGACACCACCACGCCCCGCGCGTGGGCGGCAGACCTTCGGGCGTTCGTTCTCGGGGACGCCCTGGGCAAGGACGAACGCGAACAGCTCACGCAGTGGCTGCGGACCAACACCACCGGAGACGAACTGATCAGGGCCGGAGTGCCCAAGGGATGGGAGGTCGGGGACAAGACCGGCGGAGGCGGTGTCTACGCTGTCCGAAACGACATCGCCGTCGTGTGGCCCCCCGACGCCGCACCCATCGTCATGGCGATCATGTCCAACCGAGGCGCCGAAGACGCCGACTACGACAACAAGCTGATCGCCGAAGCGGCATCCGTGGTCACCCGGACGCTGTCGTAGCAGAACCACTGCACAGCACGCGGACAGTACACGGCGAACCCCCAACGACTCCGGCGTTCTCGCCCGACGCCAGGGGTACGCGTCTTCAGGTGCTGCGCGGAGGGTCGGTCGTGGACCGGCCGCGACCGCCGGCGGGCTGCCGGCCGGGGCGGCGGGAGGTTCCCCGGCCCCCCGGCCTCCGGTGGGAGGGGGACGGGCGGGGGCCCGGCACGAACCGCCCCGTCGTGCCGGGCCCCGCTGCTTTGGTGGGCCGGCGCCCGCACCCTCGTTCGGTGCGCCGGCCCACACGGCCCGGACCCTGCCGAGCCGGACATGGAGGAAACCGGTGTGCCTCGGCGGGGTCTTCCTCGCGGGTCCGCGTCGGGGGTGGTCGCGGGCCCGCGGTCCTGGGTGGTGGTGCGGTGGCGCCCCGCCGGCGCCGGGTGGGCGCGGCGCGGGGTCGGCCGGTGCAGGTCGTGGCCCGGCCGCCGCCCGGGGGTGGTGGGCGCGGCCGGTGGGGTGCGGGGTTGTCCCGCGCAGGTCAGTTGTCGTACGGGCGGCGGGCCTTGGCCTCCTTGGTGGCCAGCGCCCACCAGCTCAGCTTGTCCCAGAGGACCTTGGCGGCCGCCTCCGCGTCCGCGGGGTCGGTCAGGTTGCCCTCGGCGTCGAACTGCGCCCAGGGGCCGTGGAAGCTGATGGCGTCGCGGACCGGGACGGCGTGCAGCTCGTTGAAGATGTGCCGCAGCTGCTGGACGGCGCGCAGACCGCCGGCGAGGCCGCCGTAGCCGACGAAGCCGACGGGCTTGGCGTGCCACTCGTACTGGGTCCAGTCCGCGGCGGCCTTCAGCGCGGCCGGGAAGCTGTGGTTGTACTCCGGCGTCACCACGACGAAGCCGTCCGCCGCGGACAGCCGGGCGGAGAACGCCGCGAGCAGTTCGGCGACCTCGGGCGACGGCTCGTCGGTCAGGGCGGTGGGCAGCGGGAAGTCCGCCAGGTCGACCAGGTCGACCTCGATGTCGTCGCGTCCGTCGGCGGTGCCGACGAACCAGTTCGCGATCGTGGGCCCGAATCGGCCCTTGCGCACACTCGACAGGATCACGGCCACGCGGATGCGGTCACTCGACATGTCAGCCCTTTCACGGCGGTTCGTTCCTCCACCCACAGAAGAACAAACCTGCATGCCGGTTTACAAGTCCCATCGAATAATTCGATGGGACACGCCACTGCCGGGCCCGCCGTGCAAGGGGCGGACCCGGCAGCCGAACGGCCGTCGGAGGGCCGGTCAGTCGACGCTCTGCAGGATGTGCGGTTCGGCGAGGTCCTCCTCGTAGCCGGCCAGGCGGATCGGAGCGGACCGCGCCCAGACCTCCAGGAACCCGGGGTCCGGGGGCAGCGGGCCCCGCCCTCTGCGCTGTGCCGACTGCTCGGGGGTCTGATGAGCTGCCACCCGTTCTCTCCCTTCTCCCTGTCCCGGTCGGTCCGTCCGCCGAAGCCGTTCAGCGTGCGGCGGCCCCGGCCCGTACCGGGGGCGTGCTCCGCGGCTCGTCGGCCGTCTCCCCGGAGGTGGGGGTCTCGGCCAGCTGCCGGGCCAGCTCGAGCCGCCGGATCTTCGCGGTGGCCGTACGCGGCAGGTCGGACAGCCGGCGCTGGACGGGCGTGCCCAGAGCGGGCTCGCCGGCGACGGCGGCCTTCCAGCGCTCCGGGTCGAGCGGCTTGTCGCCGCGCGTGCACACCACCGGTACGGGCCGCTTGTCCGGGCCGGGCACGATGACCAGCTCGGTCAGCTCGTCCAGCTTGTGCAGCACCGCGTCCTCGATCTCCAGGGTGGAGTCGATGCCCGGGATGACGTCGACCTCCCGGTCCAGCAGGTGCAGACAGCCCCACTTGGTGCGGTAACCGACGTCCCCGCCCCGCCACCACTCGCCGATGACCTGCTTGTCGAAGCGCTCCTGCTCGCCGTAGTACGTCAGCGCGCGGCCGGCCGTGGCGACGTCGATGTAGCCGGGGTTCTCCTTCGACGGCTTGGCGCCGCCCCGGGACACCAGCCGGTACTTGGTCATGCCGGGCGTGGAGTAGCCCTGGCAGCGGCCGTCGGCCTTCAGGGCGTTGCGGCGCCGGTAGGTGCGGCCGGCCAGCGGACCGCACTCGCTCTGCCCGTACACCTGGAGGAACACCGGGCTGCGGCGGTCCGTGGCGTGCAGGAACTTGTGCATCGTGCTCGGGTGGATCGCGTCGAAGGTGCTGTTGAAGTACTTGACGTTGGAGATCGGCCGGCGCGGGTCCTCGAGCATCTCCTCCCACTCCAGGAAGGAGTTGGGGTGGGTCTCCAGGACGCCCGGGCGGTGGCGGACCAGCATGTCGGCGACGTGCGCCGGGCTGCCGTCGTTCATGAAGACCATCGGCATGCCCCGCATCTGGAGCACGGCCAGGCCCAGGTACATCCGCGAGTGCACGTACGACACGTGCATGGCGACGGTCTCCCGCTTGCGGATGAACGAGACGACCTTGTCCTGCCAGTTGCCGCGGGCGCCCAGCGAACGGGGCGAGTGCACCACCAGCTTGGGGACGCCGGTCGTCCCGGAGGTGTGCGTCATCAGGGCCGGCTGGTCGGGGTCGAGCAGCACCGGCCTGCGCTCCGGGGCGCCTTCCAGGTCCGCGAGCGGGACGGCGTCCGGGTGGGGGCCCGTCGCGCTGAGGACCCGCTCGGTCAGCTCGCGCAGTGGCAGGCCGGCCAGCGAACCGGTCAGCTTCGCCTCGTCGGTGAGCAGGGTGGGCCGCTCGAGCCGCTCCAGCAGCTTGCCGATCGTCTCCCCGTCCAGGTGCGGGGAGAGCATCACCGGCACCGCGCCGATCCGGGCCACAGCGCAGGCCAGCACCGTGATGTCGAAACTCGACGTCTTGTACACGGCCACGTGCTCGCTGGGGCGCACGCCCGCTGCCCACAGCCGGTTGGCGGTGTCGGCGACGAGGCCGGCGAACTCCCGGACGGTCAGCTTGCCGCCCACCTCCGGGAAGGCATCCATGCCGTGGTCGAGCGTGATCGGGGTGTCGCCGTACTTCTGGGCGGCTCGTTCGGAGACGACCCCGAGATAGAGGAACTTCTTGCTTTTCGGCACCTTGAACATCAGGACTCTTCCTCCGAGAACCGACACACGGAAATGGGAACTCCCCCGAAAAACCTCTCACGGGAATGCGCCGCCGGAAAGGAAAGGGCGGTCAATGCGTCATATCGCGGGCAAAGGAAAGGGCCGGGCCGCGCGAAACGCGCGGTCCGGCCTCTCGTGTGCGGCACACGAAATCGGAGAAAGGACGTCAGTCCTTCTTCAGTCCCTGCTTGAGCGCTTCGGCCACCCGCATCGTGCGCACGGTCTGGTAGCCGACGGCGGCGAGGTTGTCGTCCGTGACGTTCTGCGCGAGGTGGCCCGGGATGGCCTGCAGGCCCGAGGTGGCGCTGACCCCGTAGGGGTTGCCGTTGCTCGGCGCGAGCAGGATGTCATCGGTGACGCCGGGCGGCACGATGACGGCCCCCCAGTGGTAGAAGACGTTGCTCAGGGACAGGAGCGTGGACTCCTGCCCGCCGTGCGGGGTCCCCGTCGAGGTGAACGCGGACATCGCCTTGTTCATCAGGCCGCGCCGCGCGTGCAGCTCGAAGGTCTGGTCGATGAAGTGCTTGAGCGGGCCGGCCAGCAGGCCGTAGCGGCCCGGCGTGCCCCAGACGACGGCGTCGGCCCAGTCCAGGTCGTCGACGGCGGCCACCGGGATGTCGCCGGCGGCGGCCGCGTGCTCGTTGTTCGCCCGGGTCCATTCCGCGTAGTTGGGCGCGAGCGGCTCGTCGGTGATTTCGGCGACCCGGCGCAGCCGTACCTCGGCCCCTGCCTTCTCCGCCGCCTCGGCGGCGGCGACAGCCAGCTTGTGGATGTTTCCGGTGGCCGAATAGTAGACGATGGCGACATTGGTCATGGACGTACTGCTCCCTCATTGGGTCGAGTGCTCGCGCCGTTTCCGGCTGCGGTTCGCGCTCCATGGTGTCGCGGGCACGCCAGGCCGGCCACCGAAATTCACTAGTCCGTCAGGTTCCCCTTCTTCCCGGCCGGTCGACCGGTTTCCCGGAAGCGGACGTCCGGCCGCGGACCGCCGGCCGGCGGCGGGTCCGGCGGGTGGGCAGGTCACTCCCCGCCCACCTCCACGCCCGGCGGATTGTCGATGATGTAGCGCCAGAGGCCGTCGGGACCGCGCCGGGCCACGTCGGTGGCGGTGCCCTCGATGTGGACCTTCTCCCCGTCGGGCTTGGTGCCGTCGATGACGAAGTCGCCGATCAGCAGGGCCGTGTCGCCGTAGACGTACGTGTGCCTGACGCTGATCTCGATCGGGACACCCAGGGCGAGGAAGCTGCTGGTCGCCTGGCGGCGGCCGTCGCCGGTCACCACCACGCCCGGCCGCAGCACCCGCACCGCCTCCGGTTCGAAGAGCCGGTCGATGGCGCCGAGGTCCTTGGCGTTGAATGCCTCGACGAAGACCGAGGGCAGCCGTGCCGGGTCGTTCACAGCCATGACGTCTCCCCTCGGATCAGGCGGCGGCCGGAGCGGCGGCCGCCGCCTTCAGCGCGGCGGCGACGTGGATGGTGCGGCGGGTCTGGTAGGCGATGGCACCGACGTTCTCGTCGTGGATGAAGCCGGGGCGGTTGCCGGCCACCGTGCTCGCGCCGTACGGGTTGCCGTTGTTCTTCTCGTACAGCACCGGGTCGGCGGAGCCGGTGGCGACGATGACCGAACCCCAGTGGCAGATCGCGTTGTGCAGCGCGAGGATCGTCGTCACCTGGCCGCCGTGCTCGGCGGAACCGGAGGCGAAGGCGGAGACGGCCTTGTCGAGCAGCCTGCCCTGGATCGACAGCGGCGAGGACGTGTTGATGAACTGCATCAGCTGCGGGGCGGCCAGCCCGAAGTGGACGGGGGAGCCGAGCAGGACGGCGTCGGCCCACTCCAGGTCGTCCAGGGTCGCCTCGGGTATGTCCGCCACGCTGTCGGCGTGCTCCTGGGAGCCGGGCCGTCCCGTGGCGGCGAGCTCGGGCACCCGGCGCAGCCGCACCTCGGCGCCCTCCGCGGCGGCGGCGTCCGCGGCCGCCCGGGCGAGCCGGTGGGTGGAACCGGTGGACGAGTAGTAGATGACGGCGACGTTGGTCATGGTCGGGCGCTCCCTGGGCGTACGGGGTCGTGAGTACGTGGGCGGTGCGGTGTACGGCGCTGACCACATCGTTCTGCGCCGGGTGAGGGTGCGGCAACGAAGCGGTCGCGAGTGCGTCAGGTCGTACGCCTGCCGCGCAGGACGCCGCAGGCGGCGACCGCCAGGGCGAGCGTGAGGAACAGCGCCAACGAGGCGAACCGGTCGAAGAAAGCGGCGAGTTGGGCGCCCGCCCCGGCTCCCACGTTGAGCGTGAAGCCGTACAGGGCGATCGCCGTGGTCTGGGCCGTCGCCCCGGCCCGGGCGCCGACCGACTCGATGAGCGCGGGGCCGAGCGTGGAGAAGCCCGCCATGAACGCGAACAGCGCGGCCCCGAGCACGACGGCGTCACTGCCGCCGAGCACGGCGGTCAGCATCGCGGCGACGGTCACCAGGAGCGCTCCGGCCGCCCGGCGGGGGGCGGGGAAGCGGGCCAGGAAGGGGGCGGCCAGGACAGCGCCCAGCAGCGCCGGCAGGGCGCTGGCGCGCAGCGCGAGCAGCGGCGCGCCGCCGTCCGCCACGGCGTCGGGCCCGTACAGCTGGACCCCGGTGTAGACGGCGGTGAGGCTGCCCGCGCCGACCAGGATGACCAGGTACAGCGGGACCATCCGGGATCCCAGCGCGGCCTTCAGGCCCGAGAGGCCGCCCCCGCTCTGCCGCTCCTCGGGCAGCAGGACCCGCCAGGAGACGACGGCCCCCGCCAGCAGCAGCGGCACGGTGCCCCAGAACGTCCACACCCAGCCGAACCACGCCGCCACGAGCTGCGCCTCGACCTGGCCGATCACGACCGTGGCCCCCATGCAGGCCGAGACCACGGTCAGCGCCAGCGAGACACGGTGCGGAGCGACGCGGGCGTGGATGTAGGCGTACGCCATGGGGATGAACGAACCCGCGAACAGGCCCTGCAGGGCGCGCAGGACGACCCCGTCGGTCAGGGAGGCCGCCAGGGGCAGCAGGGCGGTGACGACGGCCATGGCGAGGACGCTGGCCACCATCACGGTGCGCCGCCCCCAGCGGGTGGACAGCGGCCCGCTGAGGAGCGAGCCCACCGCGTGGGCGAAGGCGAACGCGGTGGTCGAGGCCGCCGCCGCCCCGGTCGACACGCCCCAGGCGCCGGCGAGTTCCGGCATGAGCGGGATGGTGACGTACATCTGCCCGACCACGAGCACACCCATGACGGACACGGTGGCGACGGTCGCGACGAGCGGCGCGGTCCCCGGTGTCACCGAGGGCGGCGCCTCGGCGACCGATGTTTTCGACATACATCTACCTTCGGAGGACCCTCCGGCCCCGGCAACCGGTCACCTGGTTATACGTCAAGTCCTGCTTCGGGAGGCCGGAAGGGGAACGGGCCGCCCGGTTCAGCTCTGGAGGGTGGCGAGCCAGTCGGTCAGCAGGCGGTTGACCTCGTCGGGGCGCTCCTGCTGGATCCAGTGGCCGCAGCCGTCCAGGAGGTGGGAGGCCGACAGGCCGGGGAGGGTGGTGGGGCAGGCGTCGACGGCGTCGGACATCCAGGTGGTGGAGGCGTCCGGGGCGCCGATGAACAGGGACGGCTGCTCGATCGGGGCTCCGCGGTGCGGAGCGAGGTCTTCCCGGTCCCGGCCCATGGTGCGGTAGCGGTTGAGTGCGCCGGTCAGGCCGGTGCGCTCGAACTTTCCGGCGCAGACGTCGAGGTCGTCCTCGCTCAGCCAGGCCGGGAGGACCCCCGTGGGGAAGCGGTCGCGCAGCCGGCCGCCGCCGCGGGCGACGAAGTGCGGGTCGGGCTCGCCCCCGGCCGGCACGGTGTCGGCGGACAGCGCCGCGGACGCGGTCCAGCCGTGTGTCCGCAAGGCCCCTGGTCCCGGTCTCGGCCAGCGTCATCGACTCCGGGCCGGACAGCCGTGACGGGCTGTCCGGCCCAGCCGTTCGACAAGCTGCCCCTCACGGCCGGACCCTGGCCTCCGGCGCGGCCGCGGCACCGTCCTGACACCTCGTCGACGTGACCGCTCCTTCGGGACCGGGTCACGTCGACGGCGGCGGGTCCCGTTCCGGGGAGCTGCTCGGAACGGGACCCGGCGCCCGGGAGGGCGGACATGCCGAACCCCCGCACCCGCGGGGGAACGATTGGTACGGAGGTCCGGCGGCCGGCGTGCCCGGGCGGGCGCGCCGGAGCGCGGGTCAGACCCGGGCGGTCTGCGGCTCCTCGGAGGCGGTGACCGCGGCCCCTCCTCCCTGGGAGACGGTGCGCTTCTTCGGCTTGTCCAGGCCGAGGGCGATCAGCGCGGTCAGCGCGATGCCGGCCGCGGCGATGAACACCGCGGTGCGCAGACCGTCGGTGGTGGCGGAGCGCAGCGCCTCGCCGGTGAGGCCCTCGAGGCCGGAGTTGGCGACGGCGACCAGGACGGCGAGACCGACCGCACCACCGATCTGCTGCGTGGTGGAGGCCCAGCCGGAGGCGATGCCCTGCTCCATCGGGTCGATGCCGACCGTGGCGGCACCGAACATCAGCGTGTAGCCGGCGCCCTGGCCGAGGCCCATGACGATCATGCCGGGGATCAGCGCCATGTAGGAGCTGTCGGTGGCCAGGGTCAGGCCCAGGATCGCGGTGCCGACGAGGCCCACCAGCAGACTGGCGATCATGATGGCGCGCAGGCCGTACTTGGTGGCCAGGCGGCCGGCGGTCTGGGCGCCGATGGCGATGGCGACCATCGGGACCAGGAACGCCAGGCCCGTCTCCAGCGCGCTGTAGCCGTGCACGCCCTGGAAGTAGACGGTCAGGAAGTAGAGCAGGGTGCCGAAGGTCGCCATGTAGAAGAAGGTGATCCCGGCGCCGGTGCTCAGGTTGCGGTTGCGGAACAGGCGCAGCGGCATCAGCGGGTCGCTGCTGCGCTTCTCGATGACGACGAAGGCCGCCAGCAGGGCCACGCCGAGGACGAGCGCGCCGACGATCAGACCCGAGCCCCAGCCCGACTCCGGGCCCTGGACCAGGGCGAAGACGACGGAGGTGGTACCGACGGTGGAGGTCAGCGCACCGGCCAGGTCGAAGGAGCGGCGGCTGCCGCCCGTGGCGTCGGGGGCGATCAGCGGAAGGGCGACCAGGATCGCGAGGACGGCCAGCGGGACGTTGACGAAGAAGACGGACTCCCAGCCGAACGCCTCGGTGAGGACCCCGCCGAGGAGGGAGCCGAGGATCATTCCGGAACCACCGGCGGTGCCCCAGACGGCGAAGGCGCGGTTGCGCTCCTTGCCCTCGGCGAACTTGGTGGAGACCAGGGTCAGCGTGGCCGGGAAGAGGAATGCGCCGCCGATGCCCTGCACCGCGCGGGCCGCGACCAGCACCCAGGGGTCGGTGGCCAGACCGCCGAGCAGCGAGGACACCCCGTACAGGGACAGGCCGAGGATGAAGATGCGGCGCGGCCCCCACAGGTCGCAGGCCCGGCCGCCGAGCAGCAGGAACCCGCCGAACGCGACGGCGTAGGCGCTGATCACCCACTGGAGGGTCTGCGCGGAGAACCCGAGCCCTTCACCGATCTCGGGGAGTGCGACGTAGACGATGTTGTAGTCGATGGAGATGATCAGCTGGGCGAACGCCAGCAGCGCCAGGAGGAGTCCGAGGCGCCGGCGAGGTGCCTCGGTCGCGGCGCCTGTGGCCGAAGACGGCATGACTGTGCCTTTCACTACGGGGTCAGGAAAACGACAGGCGCACGGGGCGCCATCGCCGGGGACGGCCCCGACGCGTACAGGGAGAGTGCGTTCTTGGTGCCTGCTCAGGTCCGGTCGAACCAGCGGCGTACGTGGTCCGGTGCCGCGGGGTTGGCCCGCCGGACCAGGTCCGCCAGATCGGCGATCGTCTGACTCGCCAGCCTGTGCCGCCAGGCCAGTTCTGCGTGGGAGAAGGCCTGGGCCACGGTGCAGGGGGTGCGGCGTCCGGCCGGGCCGGCGATGCCGCCGGCCGGACCCTGGTGGCGGATGCCCGTGCACAGGAAGGCCTGTGCCGAACCGTCTATGGCCACCGCCACGTCCATCAGGGTGATCCTCCCCGGTTCGCGTCCGAGACGGAATCCGCCGCGAGGGCCGGAGCGGGACGAGACGACACCCGCTCGTCCCAGCGCGTTCAACTGCTTGTTCAGATAGGCCGCGGGCAGGTCGTGGAACTCGGCCAGCCTCGCGGCCGGCACCGCCCTGTCAGGGGAGACCCAGGACAGGTTGATGCAGCAGTGCACCGCCCATTCCACGCCCTCTCGCAGCTTCATGTCCTGGACATTACGCATCGGCGATGTCCGCCAGAAGGGCCCGCCTCTTTTAATGTCAGGTTCCTCGGGCGGGCCCTTTCTAGCTGGTCAGCGCCTGTTTCAGCTCGGCTTCCAGGCGGCCGAGATCGGCCTGGTGGCCGTGGGCGGCGATGTGCCCGTCCGGCCGCACCAGCCAGTAGCCGGCGCCGCGGCAGCCGGTGGCGAAGGCGCTCTCGCGGCGCCGCAGCACCACGGTGCGCACCGCCTCGCCGTGGCGGGCCACGACGTGCCCGGCCTCCGTGAGCCAGGCCTTCGAGGGCGGCGCGAGCACCAGGGTCCAGGCGTGCGGGTCGACGTCGGGCCCGCTGATGCCGTACGCGAGGGCGTGCCGCCGCGGAAAGACGGCGCCGTCCTTCAAACCGCCCGGGACACGGCCCCGCACCCGGCAGCCGGCCGCTCCCGAGGGCAGCTGGGTGTCGCGCACCGGCGGGTAGGCCAGGCGCCGCCCGGCCATCACCGGGGTGTAGAACCGCGAGACGGCGCCGGTGCGGTCGAGCAGTTTGAAGACGGCGTCCCGGGCGAGGACCTTGGCCCGGCTGTTCGCCACCCAGGCACGGGTCTGCAGGTCGGTGTCGCGCACGATCTGGCGGGTGGCCTCCGAGCGCTCGGTGCCGTAGCCGGCGAGCAGCGACGCCGGTGACTCGCCGCGGATGACGGCGGCCAGTTTCCAGCCCAGGTTCTGGGCGTCCTGCAGGCCGTTGTTCATGCCCTGGCCGCCGGCCGGGCTGTGCACGTGCGCGGCGTCCCCGGCGAGGAAGACGCGCCCGACGCTGAAGTCGGAGGCGTGGCGGGCGTGCACGCGGAAGACCGCCTGCCACACGGCTTCGGTCAGCCGCACCCCGCGCGGTCCGCGCTCGTCGAGGAGCCCCTGCATCATCTCCAGGGAGACCTCGTGGCGGCCCTGCGGCATGACGGACAGGAAGCGGTAGACGCCGCCGGGCATCGGCACGACGACCAGGGCACCGCTGGGTGCCTGGTAGAACAGGCACTCGTCCGGCGGGAGTTCACCCTCGATCCGCGCGTCCACGAGCGCGAAGGCCATCTCGTAGGTGCTGCCCTGGAAGCCGATGCCGAGCTGGCCGCGCACCGCGCTGCCGGCGCCGTCGGCGCCGACCACGAAGGGCGCCCGGATGCGGTCGAGGCTCCCGTCGGGCAGCTCCACGACGGCGGTGACGCCGTCGCTCGCGCCGATGTCGCCGGAGAAGTCCACGCCCTCCAGGGCCAGCAGCCGCACCCCGCGCTCCACCTTGCCGCCGAGCCCGGCCAGACGCTCGGCCAGCAGACGCTCGGTCACGTGCTGCGGCAGCACCCGGCAGGCGGTGTCCTCGGTCAGCGCGAAGGAGGCGAGCGGCTTGCGTTCGGAGAAGTAGCTGAGCCGGTTGACCAGGCCGGACTCGCGCATGATGCCGTCGGCGAGCCCCGCGTCCTCGAGGATGTCGAGGGCTCGGGGCCACACGGACAGTGCCTTGGGCGTGGTCGACGGCTGCCCGGCGCGGTCGATGACCCGCACCCGTATGCCGCGGCGCATCAGTTCCACGGCGGTCAGCAGTCCGGTGGGCCCGGCGCCGACGACCAGTACGTCCAGGTCGGACGTGCCGGTGGCCGGCTCGGTGGTGTGGGCGTTCTCTGCCATCGCGCTCAATCCGTCCGCACGCCGGCGGTGACGCCCCCGGCGGGCTCGTCGGGCAGCCGGTCCAGGCTGATGCCGAAGAACTTCTTGTACGCCTCCAGGGCCTCCGCCTCGCTGTCGAGGGTGAACTTGGTGCGCTCCTCGCCGGCGACGGTGCTGACCTGCTTGTTGCCCTTGACGGTGACCAGGCCGTCGGGGGTGCGCATGGAGCAGAACAGGCCCTGCAGGAACGACGAGTCGGGCGAGGTGCGGTACCACCACAGCGCGGGCGCGAAGTCGTCGATCGTCACCGGCCGGTCGGCGACCCGGTACAGGGGCTTGCCGCCGAGGTGCACGTCTATGACGCCGTCGCTCACGTCGTGCAGCTGGTAGTCGCCGTGCGGGTCGTGCTGGACCTCGCGCGAGGCCAGGTTCAGCGGAGCGCGGCTGTTGCGGCCGAAACCGACGTCGACCAGCCAGTCCTCGCCGTCGGCCTTGACGCGCAGCGCCAGGTGGCCGAGGAAGGGACCGAGGACCCCGCCCGGCCGGTGCACCCAGCCCGGCAGGATGTCGACCTCGTAGCCGAGCGAGGTCAGCAGGAAGGACAGGGCGGGGTTCACCTCGAAGCAGCCGCCGCCGCGGTGGTCGCGGACGATCTTCTGCAGGACGCGTTCGTCCATGAAGACCTCCTCGCCGAGGTGGTAGCCGAGGTTCTCGAAGGGGACCGTCAGAAGGTGGCGTTCCATCAGGTGGCGGAGCCCTTCGAGGTCCGCGCGCTCGGGCCGCGTCGCGCCGATCCGGCGCAGGTAGTCGTCCATGATGCCGTCCAACATCACTGTCTCCTTAGACGTGCGTGGTGCCGAGTGAGGGGTGGTTGTGCTGCCAGCGCAGCAGCGACAGGCCCATCGCCATGCCGCCGCCGAAGGCGGCCAGCAGGACGAGGTCCCCGTCGTCGAGCTGTCCCGAGCGGGCCGCCAGGTCGAGGGTGACGGGGACCGAGGCGGCTCCGGTGTTGCCGAAGTCCTCGTAGCTGAAGCGGGTGTGACCGGCCGTGATGCCGACCGTGGCCGAGAGGTCCTCGAGCATCCGCCCGTTGGCCTGGTGCGGCACGAAGTGGTCGACGGTGCGGGCGGTGAAACCCGCTTCCTCGACGAAGGCGGTGATGGCCGGGGCGACCGTGGCGTTCACGAAGTCGCGCACTCCCCGCCCGTTCATGGTGAAGTAGTGCAGGCCCTCGGCGAGGGTCTCCGCGCTCGCCGGCAGGCGGCTGCCCCCGGCCGGCACCTCGATCAGGTCGCGGTCGGCGCCGAATCCGGCCAGCCGTCCGGCCAGCAGGCCGCGCCCGGGCCGGGCCGGGCCGAGCACCACCGCTCCGGCGCCGTCGCCGAAGAGGATGGCGGTGCGCCGGTCGGCGTGGTCGAGGATGCGGGAGTACACGTCCGCGCCGATGACCAGCGCGTACGGCGAGTCGGAGCCCGCGAGGACGTGCTGGGCGGCGTTCAGTGCGAACACGAAGCCGCTGCAGACGGCGTTGACGTCGAACGCGGCGGTGCCGTGGCCCGCGCCGAGGCCGTCGGCGACCACGCTGGCGGTCGGCGGCTGCGGCTGGTCGGGGGTGGAGGTCGCGACCACGATCAGCGAGAGGTCGGCGGCGGCGACGCCGGCGGCCTCCATCGCGGCCCGTCCCGCGGCGATCGCCAGGTCCGAGGTGGCCTCGTCCGGTTTGGCCCGGCGTCTGTTGCGTATCCCGGTCTTGAGCCGGATCCATTCGTCGGTGACGCCGGCGGCGGCTGCCACCTCGTCGTTGCCGACGACGTGCGAGGGCAGACAGGATCCCGTTCCCAGGATCGCGATGCCTGCACTCGTCCGGCCGGACCGGGCCATGCCCGTGGTGATCATGTGTGACCCTTCCATGAGAGTTCGGGCCTTCCCGCGCAGGCCGATGCTCCCGAGCCCGCTCGGCCCCCGGCAAAGGCCGGATGCCGAACCCGTCAGGTCCCGGGGGAGTACGTCAGATGGCGGCCGGCCCGGCCGGAGAGGGCCGGGCCGACCGCCGGGGTGTCAGGGGGCGGGGGCCAGCGGGACGGCGCCCAGCAGGGAGCGCACCAGGTCGCCGGTGAGGGCGACCCCGTTCTGGGTGAGCACGGACTCGGGGTGGAACTGCATCGACGCGCAGTGGGCGCCGCGCAGCGCGTGGACCTCCCCGCTGTCGGGGTCGCGGGCGATCTCGAGGACGCCGGCCGCCTCCGTCTCGATCTTGTCCTCGGCGCTCACGGCGGTGAACGCGTTGTAGAAACCGACGCGTTCGCGCCGCCCGAACAGGTCGATGTCCCGCTGGACGCCCTGGTTGGGCACGGCCCGGCGCACCAGGTCCAGGCCGAGACGCCGGCTGAGCACCTGGTGGCTGAGGCAGATGGCCAGGAACGGCCGGCCCTCCTCGATCAGCCTCGCGATCGTGCCGTCCAGATGGGCGATCTTGGGATGGGCCAGGTCGCGCGGGTCGCCGGGGCCGGGGCCCATCACCACCAGGTCGTAACCCTCGACGCGGTAGGGCTCGTCGAAGCGCCTGACCGTCACCTCCAGTCCCAGTGAGCGCAGCTGGTGCCCGATCATCGAGGTGAAGGTGTCCTCGGCGTCCACCACCAGGACCCTGCGGCCCGGCGGCAGGGCCGCAGGCCCGGCCGGCTGCGCCCCGTCCGCGAGCCAGAACCCGGCGATGGTCGCGTTGCGGGCCTCCAGGGCCCGGCACACCTCGGGGTGGGCCGCGAACCGGGCCGTGCCCGCCCCCTCCAGGGCGGCGAGCAGCCCGGCGGCCTTGGCGTGGGTCTCGGCCACCTCGGACAGCGGGTCGGAGTGGCGCACCAGAGTCGCCCCGACGCCGATGCGCACCGTGCCCCGCGCGTCGATGTCGGCGGTGCGGATGCAGATCGCGGAGTCCAGGGCCGGGCCGCCGGCGGCGTCACGGCCCATCAGGGCGAGGACGCCGCTGTAGTAGCCGCGGCCCTCCTGCTCGTAGCGGCCGATGACCCGGCAGGCGCTCTCCAGCGGGGAGCCGGTGACCGTCGGCGCGAACAGGGTCTCGCGCAGCACCTCGCGGGGGTCGCCGGCGGTCTCGCCCTCGATGAAGTACTCGGTGTGCGCGAGCCGGGCCATCTCCTTGAGGAAGGGTCCCGTGACCCGGCCGCCCCCGGGGCAGATCCGGGCCATCATCTTCAGTTCCTCGTCGACGACCATGTACAGCTCGTCGGCCTCCTTGCGGTCGGCGAGGAAGTCCATCACCTCCGGGAGGGTGGGGCCGGCGGCCGGGTAGCGGTAGGTGCCGGAGATCGGGTTCATCACCGCGGTGCCCTCGTGCACGCTGATGTGCCGCTCGGGCGTGGCGCCGACCAGGGTGCGTTCGCCGGTGTGCACGACGAACGTCCAGTACGCGCCCTTCTCGTGCTCCAGGAGCCGTCGGAAGAAGGTCAGGGCGCTGTGCGGGGTGTAGTCGGAGATGTCGACGGTGAAGGTGCGCTTGATGACGAAGTTCGCGCCCTCACCGGTGCCGATCTCGTCGGTGATGATCCGCCGGACGGTCTCGGCGTAGGCGTCGTCGTCGACGTCGAAGCGGGCTCCGGCGGTGCGGAGGGAGTCGTCGGGCAGCCGTTGCAGTACGGCGGCCAGCGGCGCGGTCTCCTGCCGGGTGACGCTCAGCGCCACCAGCGGGGTGCCGTCGTCGTGGCCGGTGAAACCCCGCTCGGCGATCTGCCGGTAGGGGACGAGGGCGAGCACCTCGTGCCGGGGGGCGCCGGTGGCCCCGGACGGCTCGGGCAGCGGGATGCCGGCCAGGGTGCCGGGGTGCGAGACCTCGCCGGCGAGGATGTCGAGCACCCCCGGGCCGGTGGCCTCGGGGCGGTGCAGCAGGGCGAACGGCGGCGGCGTGGGGCCGAGGATCTCGTCGAGCAGACCGCCCTCGTACGGGCGGCCCGCGCGGGTACCGGTCATGCCAGGACCTCCTTGGCGGTGGTGACGACCGCGCAGCGCGCGGCCGCGTACTCGACGGCCATGCGGTGACGGCTCTCGTCGAAGTCGGCGACGGCGTCGGCGACCAGGAACGTCTCGATGTCGTGGCTGAATGCCTCCACTGCGGTGATCAGCACACCGACGTGGGCGTAGACCCCGCAGACGATGAGCTGGTCGCGCTGGTGGAAACGCATCCGGGTGAGCAGGTCGGTGTGGTGGAAGGCGCTGTAGCGCCACTTGGTGACCAGCCAGTCCCCCTCCCGGGGGGCCAGGGCGTCGACCACGGCGCGGTCCGCGGGCGCCGGACGCATGCCCGGCCCCCAGAAGTCCTTGAGCAGGCCCCGCTGGTGGGTGGTCATGCCGCCGGGCTGGGCGGTGTAGGCGACGGGAACGCCGAGGTCGGCGCAGCGCTCGCGCAGGTGGGCCGCGTTGCGCACGAGCTGGCCGCGCAGCGGCTCGGGGAACGGCTGGAGGAAGTAGCGCTGCATGTCGTGGACGAGCAGCACCGCCCGGGCGGGATCGGGGATCCACGGAGCGGTGTTCGCCGGCAGCTCGGACGAGGTGGGCAGGGGGTAGGACTCGATGGGCGGAAGGCCGGTCATGAGGGGATCGGTGTCCTTTCTCGTCGGTGCGGACCGCGTCCCGAAAGGGGGCGCGGGGGGCTGCGCGGCCGGTGCGGGCCCGCGGTCCACCGGACCGCGTTCCTTCTCCGGCCGCGCTCGGCCGGGCGCCGGGGAGGCCGTTCGGATCGGGCCGGCCCGGGGCGCCGGGGCCCGCGGCCCCGGCGGGATCCGAACGGCACCCTCAGCAGCCCAGGGCGGCCCCGCCGTCGACGGTCAGGGTGTGCAGGGTGATGTGGGAGGCCTGGTCGGAGAGGAGGAAGGCCACGGCGTGCGCGACATCGGCGGGCCGGGCGAGCTTGCCCAGCGGGATGCCGACCCGGTACGCCTCCGGGTTCCCGGCGATGGTGGCGTGCGGACCGGACGCGTCCTGCCACATCGAGCTGAGCATCGGGGTGTCGGTGGAGCCGGGCGCGACGATGTTGCAGCGGATGCCGTGCCGGGCCACTTCCAGACCGAGGCTCTTGGTGAACATTTCCGCGGCCGCCTTGGAGGCCGCGTACGCCGCCATCCCCGAGCGGGGCGTCACGGCCGCGTTGGACGCGACGGTGACGACGGCTCCGCGGCCGCGTGACACCATGCGGCCCACCACGGAGCGCGACAGATGGAAGACGCCGGTGGTGTTGACGGCGAAGGTGCTGTTCCAGTCGTCGTCGCTGAAGGTGCTCACCTCGCCGAGGCGCAGCACGCCGGCGGCGTTGACGAGGTAGTCGACGGGGCCGAGGCGCTGTTCGATCTCGCCGACGACGGTCTCCACCGCGGCGCTGTCGGTGACGTCCGCGGCGAAGGACGACACCGGCAGCCCGTCCGCGCCCATCTTCTCGGCCACCTCGTCGAGCTGCTCGGCGTCGCGGTCCACCGCGGCCACCGCGACGCCCCGTTCACCCAGGACACGGGCCACGGCCGTGCCGATGCCGCCGGCGGCGCCGGTGACCAGGGCCAGTCTGCTTTCGCTGGTGCTGTGCATGTCGTGCCTTCCTCCTTCACGTGCCGTGCGGGCGGGGACTGCCACGTCCGGGCGGCTCATATGTGCCAGGCGGACACCACGGAGATGGCCTGGCCGGCGTTGAGCCGCGGGTCGCAGAAGGTCTCGTAGGCGTCGCCGACCCTGTCGGCCTCCCGCGCGTCGGCCACGCACTCCAGGACGGCGTCGGGGGTCGCCTCCAGGTGCAGGCCGCCGGCGGTGCCGCCGTGGCGCACGACCGCCTGGTGGAACGCGACGACCTCGCGCTCGGCCGCCTCCACGTACCGGGTCT
This sequence comes from Streptomyces sp. NEAU-W12, assembly GCF_026242095.1. Classification (NCBI taxonomy): domain Bacteria; kingdom Bacillati; phylum Actinomycetota; class Actinomycetes; order Kitasatosporales; family Streptomycetaceae; genus Streptomyces; species Streptomyces sp. NEAU-W12. The sequence goes on along the minus strand of NZ_JAPJDM010000027.1, from coordinate 86,380 downwards.
TGAATCCGCCGGGGGTGGTCACGGTGTTGGCGTGCAGCGGGTCGGACAGCCAGATCACCGGGTGGCCGGCCTCGCGCACCGCCTCGACCAGCGGGGGCAGTGCGTCGGCGACGGTGTCGGCGCCCATGCGTGCGATGAGGGTGAGCCGTCCCGCCTCGCGCCGCGGGTCCAGCAGCCGGCACAGCTCCAGCACCTCGTCCGTGGTGGTGCGCGGACCCACCTTGCAGGCCACGGGGTTGGTCACACCGGCCAGCAGGGCGACGTGCGCGCCGTCCGGCTGCCGGGTGCGTTCCCCGATCCACGGCCAGTGCGTGGAGGCCAGCAGCGTCCCGTCGTCCTCGTGCCGCAGCAGCGGGACCTCGTAGTCGAGCAGCAGGGCCTCGTGGCTGGTCCACATCGCGGGGTCGATGCGGTCCGGCCCGGACGGCCGGTTCCAGCCGAGGTGGCGCATGATGTCGTCGGCAGCCATGTAACCGGTCAGCAGGCGCAGCGGATCGGGGCGGCGGCCCTCGGGCGTGGGATCGGGGTCGTTGACCATGTGGCCGCGGTAGACCGGCAGTTCGAGACCGCCGACCTGTTCGGTGGACTGCGAGCGCGGCTTGGTGAACTGTCCCGCGATGCGGCCCACGCGGATCACCGGCTTGCCGGCGACCAGACGGAGCGCACCGGCCAGCAGGTCGAGCAGGGCCGCCTTGCGGGCGACGTGCCGGGCGGAGCTTTCGTTGGGGTCCTCCGCGCAGTCCCCGGCCTGCACGACCAGGGCCTCGCCGGCCGCGACCCGGGCGAGCTGGCGGCGCAGGGTGCGCACGTCGTCGCCGCGCACCAGCGGGGGTCTGCTCGAGAGGTCGGACCGGACCCGGCGCACCTGGGCCGGATCGGCGTAGGCCGGTTGCTGAGGGGCGAACTTGAGTTCGATATCAACGAGCGAGTGGTCCACGAATGTCTCCAGACGCAAAGAGTGGTCAGTGCGGCCACGGATACGGGCGCGCGTGGATGGTGGGGAAACCGGCCCGGAAGCGGGCCGGTCCATGCGCCGTGCGTGACGGCGGGTCAGAGGCGGGGCTCCCAGCCGACGGTGTCCCAGAAGCCGAGCTGGGCGAGCTTCGGGGTGCGGGCGACCTCGGCGATGTTGGGTCCGCCGAGGACGAGCGTGCTGGGTGCGCCGGGGGCGAACGCCGGCCAGCCGGCCGTGTTCGGGGTGTGCGGGGCGGACGTACGGGCGAAGGCGGCCACGGCGTCGACGAAGATGTCGGACAGCAGCCGCTCGACGGGCCCGTCGCCGAAGACCGGGGCGTACTGCGGCAGCCGGTGGGTGCCGAACAGGAACGGCGAGGTCGCCTCGTGCGGGGTGCCGAAGTGGGGCGGCAGCGCGGGGTGGGCGAACTCCATCGCGTACAGGGGGGTGGCGCCGGACCGGGCGTGGCGCTCGGCGAACCGGACGACCTGGTGCCGGAAGAACGCGTCCCCCAGGATCTCGGTCCACAGGGACAGCGGGTCGGCCGGCAGGCCGGCGTCCCGGGCCGCGGCCCGGTAGGCGGCGGCGCAGGCGGCCGCGAGGTCGTCACCGGCGCCCGGCCGGCCCAGGTCCAGCACGTCGCGTACCACCCGCGTCAACTCGGCGTCGTCGCGCGGGGCGGGCACGGGCTGAGGGGAGCCGGGGCCGGTGTAGAAGGAGCCCTCGGTGCTGGTGTGGACCGACAGCACGGGCACGTCGGGCGTCGGCAGCCGGTGGTCGTACGCGGGCATGGTGCGGCCGTCCACGACCGGGCCGCGGTACCAGCGTCCGCTGCCGACGATCCGGTCCTCGGGCCGCGGGGCGAAGATCTCCTCCCAGGCCCCGGCGAGCGCGGCGGCCGGCACGGTGCGCAACCCGGCGACGGTGCTGCCCAGCCGGCGGGCGACGGCCTCGTAGGCGGTACGGGAGTCCCGCGGCGTCAGGGCGGTGGCGGGCGGTGTGACATGGCTGGGACTGATCGACACGATGCGCCGGATCAGGCCGCGCAGGCCGGGAAGCAGCGCGAGCTGCCAGGCCGCGGCGCCGCCCGCCGAGGTGCCGCACACGGTGATGTTGCCGGGGTCCCCGCCGAAGGCGGCGGCGTTGGCGTGCACCCAGCGCAGCAGCGCCTGCTGGTCCTGCAGCCCCCAGTTGGCGCAGTGCCCGGTCTCCGGGTCGGCGAGGTCCTCGTGCAGACCGAACCCGAGGACGCCGAGGCGGTAGTTGAAGGTGACGACGACCAGATCGCCACGGTGGGCGAGGCGGCTTCCGTCGTACACGGGCAGGCCGGCGGCCCCGGCCTGCCAGCCGCCGCCGTGGATGTAGACCAGGACCGGCCGGCTGCCGCCGGGGCCGGGCGTCCAGACGTTGGCGTACAGCGAGTCCTCGCTGCCGGGCGGAACCGGCCGGTTGGGGACGGCGCTCTGGAAGGAGGCGTCGGCGAAGCGCACGGCCTCGCGCACCCCGGACCAGGGCACCGGGGGCCGGGGGGAGGCGAAGCGCAGGGCGCCCACCGGCGGGGCGGCGTACGGGACGCCGCGGAAGACGGCGACGCGGCCGGAGCGTTCACCGGCCACCGGCCCGCTCGCCGTGCGCACCACGACCCTGTTCCCGGTCGCGGCGCGGGACGGGTCCGTGACGACGGCGGACACGCCCGCACGCCTGCCTGCGACCTGCGGCTGGCTGGCCATGGTGAACTCCTCGGACACTTGGTCGGATCGGTCCGCCGATCGTGTGCCGCCGCTTCGGGGGTCGCCAAAGACCGACCTGGCAATCCGTCAGCTGCCCCGCAGAGTCCGTCAGCTCACCGGCCGGACCGGCCGGTGAGCTGACGCAACGGGCGATGGGTTTCGGACAGACCCTCTTCCTGTCCGTACACTGCGCCGCTCGTCGTGCTCACGCGGGCACGCGGGTCACCTCCGCCGGCTGCTCGGCCGTGCCGGACAGCACCGCGACGGCGTGGGCGGCGGAGGCGAGGGTGGCGTGGCGGTGCCAGCCGCTGAAGGAACGGCCGGAGAAGTCCTTGATGCCCACCCGCTCGGCGATCCCGGCGAAGTCCCGCTCCACGCACCGGGTCGCCCGGGTCAGCCGCAGCAGCTGGGCGGGGTGCAGGTCGGTGATGTCGGTCAGCCACAGCTCGCCCGGCCAGCGCCCGCCGTTCTCGCCGACTCCGAGGAGCACCAGGTCCCTGCTCCGGGAGGGGCGGCGGGAGGGCCGCTGGGGCAGCCGCACCCTGACGGCCGCGGTCAGGCCCGCGTGCACACCGCCCCCGTCCGGCCCGCGCTGGATGACCGGCTGGCGCAGCGGGCGGGCCACCAGCATCAACTGGTGCGCCGTCATCTCCGTCTCGGTCGCCGTACGGGGCAGGCCCGGGTCGATCGCGGTCAGCCGCAGGTTGGCGCCGACCCGCAGCAGCATCGGGGCGCCCCCGGCCTGGAGCCGGCCCACGACGCCCGGGACGTCGGCCTCGCGGGCGTCCATGACGGCCGGGCGGGCCGGCAGCCCCCAGTCCCGGACGATGCCGAAGTAGGCCTCCACGCAGCACTGGTCCATGGTCTCGGGCGAGGCGCTCTCCGGGATCGACGCCTGCCGGCGCCGGGTGGCGTCGTCCAGCCAGGCGTCGGGCAGGTGCAGCCGCCAGTTGACGGGGGTGCTGTGCTCCTCCGACACCGCCCATACACCGACGGCCTGCTGCGCGTTCATCATCTGGCCGCGGCCGGGGTCGAAGCGGCGGTCCACACCGACCGAGTTGTCGCCGGCCTTGGGTATCACCATCGGCCGCAGCACGTAGGCGCGGGTGGGCAGGACCTCCTCCAGGTGGCGGGCGAGGGCGCGGCGGACGGGGCTCCAGTCCCAGGTGGAGCCGCTGATGAAGTGGTGCAGGCTCTGTTCCGCCGCCTCCCCGCCGAACAGGGAGGAGATGTTCCGTATCGACTTGCGGCCCTCGACACCGAGCAGGCCCTGTACGTACTCCGTGCCCCGGCGCCGCTGGTCGCTGCGCGGCAGGGACTCGAAGAGCACCGTGCTCAGTTCCTCCAGCACACCCTCGGGAGAGGTTCCCCGTGCCGGGGGGAACAGCTCGCCCTGCATGGTGCGCCTGTGCAGCCTGGTCTGCATTCCGTCCCACCTCGCCACTCGTTCCCGACTGCGTGCTCAGGCAGCCTCGGACGGGGCGCCCAAGGGGGGACCAAGGCGCGGCAAACGTGCAGGTCAGGGGATGTCTCGAGGGTACGTGGAAGCGGGCCGGCGCGGCAGCGCGGTGCGCGGACGGGACAGACCCGGTGCGCGGTTGCGGCAGGCGGGGAGGCGGGCGGCGGCTCCATCGGCGTACGGAGACGGCGTCGGTGCGTCCGCTCGCCGCGGTGGGGACGATCGCGGCCCGCCGCAGTGGGCGGGCTCCTCCCCGGAAGCCGTGTGTCCCGCCGCGACGGCCACCGGACCGGGCGGCGTTGTCCGCGCAGCCGTCCAAAGGGGCCGCGGGACGCCGGCGTGCACCGTGTCAGGCCCGCTCCCGGGGACGGCCGCCGGCCGGCCGCCGGGGTGCTGCGGGAACTCGGCGAGTACGTCCTGCTCCCCTTCCCCGCGCACGGGGCGGGCGGGCGGGTACCGGGCGAGGGGCACCGCCTCAGGCTCCGCCGTGCGACGGCTGCGGTGCGCCGCAGCGGCGGCAGACGGCCGCGTGGCGTGCCGCGTACTCCTCGTCCGGGCACCGGCCCGCGGGCCGGGCGGACCCGCACGGCGGGTCGAGGTCGATCTCCACCCCCGCGGGCACCATCAACCAGCGGGCCGGTGCCCTCCCGTGCTCTTCGTGCCGCATGCCGCCTCCTCACCTGGACCGTGCCGTACCGGCGCCTCCGGAGGGAACCGCCACGGCCAAAGTGGACCCGTCCGGTCCAGGCGGGGTGAAGCCCCGGCCAATGACCTGGCCCGGCGGAACGTGCACCGGCGGGGCGGGCCCTTCCCGGCGTGCACGCCGGGGCCTCCTCGTGAGAGACGCAGGGGGCAGGAGCGGGGCCTGCGGCTGCGGGACGCTGCTGCTCGTGCTCCCGGTGGGGGCCGTCGGGTGGCGGCAGGGCGGTGCCGTGAGCGCAGCGCGGCATGTGCGTGGGCCGATATGTGCCTGGGCCGGCACGCGGCGGCCCGGAAGGCAGCGGGGCTGTGCAGCAGGCCGGATGCGGCTCTCCGCGCCCAGGGGTCGGTACACCCTCGGCCCCTGGGGGGCCTCCGGCGCACCGACGGGGCCCGCGGGCAACCGGGCGGCTGCGGCTCGACGGGTGTGGTTTCGAGACGGCGTGGCCGGGGCCGGTGGGGGCTGACGGAGGCACACGTGGCGGGTGCTTCGTCGGCTGCCGTTGCGTCGTGGCGTGCTTTCGCAGCCTGGGGACGGAGGAGGGGGCGGGGCATTTTGCCGAACAGTGGGAGGGGGTACGGATGTGAACGCCCGGCGGGGAGGCGCTGGGCGACGCGGGGCGCGACCGCCTTGCGGGGCACGGTGTGCGCGGGGAACCGCCGAAGCGACAGCCTGTCCCACTGCTAGAGAGGGCGCAGCCGCGGGAACCACCCTGACCTGCAAGAAGGCCCTTTTCCATCCGGATCTGACGATCTGGCACCCAGTTCCCAGCACCGTGCACCCGGTTCCTGGGGTCGGGGCACTCGGTTCCTGGAACCCTGGTGCCGATGTCCTGAGAACCGTGACCACGGTTGCAGGAACCGACCAGATTGACGTGAGGTTCATGAGCAGGGGCTGTGTCCGGGCGGAGTGGCCGGGGTGGTGGCCCGGCGTCAGGTCGGGCGACATGCCCTGGAAGCAGAGTTCATGAACTTCTTGCTCATGTACGTTAGGTTCATCTGGTCGGCCTGAGGGCCGCTGCTCATACACGTTGAGGCAATGCCCAGCCACGGAGGGCCCGTTGGGAGCAGTACGCAGACTCGTCGACGCGGACACGGGCGAGTCCATCCCCTATGCGCCCTATGCCTTCTCCGGCGAGCACATCCAGGTCGACAAGACGAGAGTCGCGGCGATCACCGAGAGCAGGGAATTCACCCCGAGCCAGAAGTACCTGGTGCTGTGGTGGATCGGAGTCTCTCCCCAGGGCATGGCACCGCTGAGGGCGACCGGCGCGGACATCGCCAAGAAGGTCGGGATGACCGCCGACGCCGTCGGCAGGATCAACCGGAAACTGCTCAAGCGGCGCATTCTGATCGAGCGCGGGCGGATCGGTAACTACAGGCTCTACCGGATCAGCCCGTACATTGCCTTTCACGGGACCGGTATCGAGCAACGGGAAGCGATCAAGACGTGCAACCCGCCAGACATCCCCGGCTTTGACAACACGTCCCCTTCGTGGTGGGAAGCACAATGAACAACGACGACAAGCGCAAGCTCCTGGACGTCCTCCACCGCACGGCCGGCATGACCGCCAACCAGCGCCTGGTCGTCATGCTCTACGCGATGCACCCCACCGACCGCGCCGGCGCCGTCGTCGAGACCGGTGCCAACCTCGCCAGGCTCGTCGGCATGTCCCCGACCGTCTTCTCCCGCACCCGGCGCCAGGTCGTGCAGACCGGATGGCTCGAGGAGTCCGAGCGGCTCGCGCACATCAGCTACTACCGGCTCAGCGCGAAGTGCACAGGCGAGGACGTCGTCGTCCCGCTGCGCCGCGCCACCTGAACGGTTCCGGGAAACCCGACTCATGTACGTGAGGTCAATGAGCAACGATCCCCGGATCGCCCTCATCGACCTGACGTACATGACGGTCGCCCGTCCTTGGACACGGACGGGCGACCGGAGGCCCCGGTGGGCCCCGGACCGGGCCACGGGCGGGGGACCGTGCCGCCGGACCGGGGCGACGGGCGGGACCGGTGTGTGCCGCTCGTGGGTTGGTCAGCCGGTGGAGGTCAGCACCCCGGCCACGGAGCGGCCGCCGAGTCCGCGGTCGGCGCCCGGCAGGACGTGGAGCTCCGCGTCGTCGGGGGAGGGCAGGGACAGCCGGATCAGGTCCGGCACCCGGAGGGTGAGGACGGACGGGTCGGGCTGGTCCACCCGCACCACCACGTGGTGGTCGAGCAGCCGGCCCAACAGGGACTGCACGGCCCAGGTGTCGCCGGCCAGCAGTCGCCCCGCCTCGTCCATGTCGAAGGAGGCCGCTCCGGCCGATGCCAGCAGGGCCAGCGCCCGGCGCAGCGACGCGGGCAGCCGGGCGACGGCAGCCGACGCCCGGGCCAGCACGTCACAGGCCTCGTCGTGCAGTTCCGCCGCCAGGTGGCCGTCGTGCACCAGCCCGAGGGCCAGGTCGGGAAGCGTCCACATCGGGCGGGCCGCGAACTTCTCGCCCACGGCGCGCAGGGTGAGGGGGTAGTTGCCCATCAGTTCCGTCACCTCGACCAGGGCGTCCGGCCCGCCGGTGAGGCGCTCGGGCCCGGCGACGCCCGCGAAGAAGCCGGCCGCGTCCGGGGCCGACAGCGGCCCCAGCAGCAGCGGCCGGGCACCGGGCAGGCCGGGCAGCCGGACCCGGGAGGTCACCAGAGCCAGGCTCGCGCCGTCGGCCGGCAGCAGCGGCAGCACCTGGTCGGTGCCGGCGGCGTCGTCCAGCAGCACCAGCAGGGACCGTCCGGCGCTGAACGCCCGGAACATCCCGGCGAGTTCGTCGGTGTCCTCGGGCAGCTCCGCCGGGCCCGCACCGCAGTCCCGCAGCAGCCCGCGCAGCACGGAGGCCGCCGTACGCGGGCGGTCGTCGCCGCCGTGCAGCCGGGCGTGCAGCACCCCGTCGGGGAAGTCCCCGGCCAGCCGGTGCGCCCCGTGCACGGCGAGCGCGGTCTTGCCCACTCCGACCGGGCCCAGCACCACCACGACCCGCGGGCCCGCGCCGTGCGCCCCCGGTGGTGTGCCGTCCCCGCCCTCGCCCACCAGCGCGGTCAGTTCGGCCAGCTCCCGGGCGCGGCCGGTGAAGTCCGGTGTGTCCAGGGGCAGCCGGCCGTGGGCGGGCCGTGCGGGCTCGGTGGCGGCGGGGGCGGGGGCGGCATCCGCCGTCCGGGCGAGGGGCGGCGCCGTGACGGGCACGGTCTCCGGCCGGGGGAGCGCCTCGTTCAGTACGTCCTGCTGGAGCCGCTGGAGTCGCTCGCCCGGTTCGATGCCCAGTTCGTCGACGAGCCGGCGGCGCAGCCGCGCGAAGGCCTCGAGGGCGGTGGCACGCTGTCCCGACCGGTGCGCGGCGAGCATCAGCTGCGCGACGAACTCCTCGTTGAGCGGGTGGTCCGCGGTGAGTTGCCGTAGTTCCCCCACCAGACCGCGGTGGCGGCCGAGCTGCAGATCGGCGGTGATGCGCAGCTCCAGCGCGCCGAGCCGGGAGTCGGCGATCTGCGCGATCTGCGCGCCGAGCAGCAGTCCCGTTTCCAGCCCGGCGAACGGCTCGCCGCGCCACAGCGCGAGCGCCTGGCGCAGCAGCGTCGCGGCGGTGCGGGGATCGCCCTCACCCAGCGCGGTGCGGGCACGCGCGACCCCGTGCTCGAACTCCCACAGGTCCAGTTCCCCCGGCCGGAGGTCGATCCGGTATCCGTTGGGGCCGGTCCGTACGCGCTCGCCCGGGTCCTCCGGGCAGCGCAGCGCCTTGCGCATCTGGTAGACGTACGTCTGTACGGTCTTGCGGGCCAGGCGCGGCGGTTCGGACTCCCACAGCTCTTCGATCAGGGCCGAGGTGGACACCAGTCGGTTGGCGTTGAGCAGCAGCATCGCCAGGGCGCGCCGTGCCATCGGCGCGGTGGGTGTGCGGTCTTCCCCTTGTGAGCGGATGTCCAGAGGGCCGAGCACCCCGATCCGCAGCGCACCGCCGTCCGCGGCGGTGCGTGCCGTGTCTGTCATGACGTCCTCTTCCTTTCCTGCCCGCGCTGCGGGTTCCTCGCTCGCGACGGCAGTGGGGTGCCGGTCCGTGGGTGTGTGGCCGGTCCGGCCGTGCCGTGCCTCGTACCACTGCCGTATCCGGGATCTGCGGAGCTTGCCGATGCCGGTCCTGGGGACGTCCTGGGGGTCCACCGGCACCACACGGGCCACGGACAGTCCGAGACGGTCGGTGACCCGGGCACGGACGGCGGCTTCCGCCTCGTCCGGCGCGGTGCCCGGACGCGGGTGGTAGAAGACGGCGAGCTCGTCGCCGGCGGCGCCGGTGACCGGGCAGGCCACGGTGTGGGACGGGGTGACGAAGTCCAGCTCCTCCACCGCGGCCTCGATCTCGTGGCTGTGACAGCGCACGCCGCCGTACTCGATCAGGTCGCCGGCGCGGCCGGTGACGGTGAGGACGCCGTCCCTGACGAACGCGAGGTCCCCGGTGCGGAACCAGCCGTCCGCGGTGAAGGAGCGGCGGGTGTGCTCGGCGTCGTCGAGGTAGCCGCCGGTGACCGAGGGGCCGCTCACCTGGAGGTGACCCACGGTTTCGACGGGAACCGGTGCGCCGCGGTCGTCGACGCAGCGCACGGCGGTGCCCGGGTGGGGCCGTCCGGCGGGCACGTAGCGATCGTCCCCGGTGTCCACGTCGGACAGCCTGCAGTCGACGACGCCCGCCGCCGTCTCGGACATCCCCCAGCCGGGGAACATCGCGTCCCCGGGCAGGCGGAAGGGGGCGAGCAGTTCCATGAAGCGCCGGACCACGGAGGGGTGCACGGCCTCACCGCCGTTCATGAGGTAGCGCAGGCAGCTCAGGTCCCAGGTCCGGCCGGCGAGCCGGTGCGCCTGGTCGTTGACGAGCGAGAAGGCGAAGTTGGGCGCCCAGGTGGTGCAGGCCCGGTGCCGGTCGACCAGGGTGAGCCAGCGCAGCGGGTCGGCGAGGACCCAGTCCCGCCGGGCGTGCACCTGGTGGGCGCCGAGGCAGACGTCCCGCACGTGGAACAGCAGCAGGCCGCCGGCGTGGTCCAGCGGCATCCAGTTGACGGTGCGGAGGGCGTCGCCGAGTCCGTTGGCGCGGGCCGTGGCGGCGCTGCGGCTGAGGATGTTGCGGTGGGTGAGCATCACGGCCCTGGGCGCGCCGGTGGAGCCCGAGGTGAGCAGCAGGGCCGCGAGGTCGTCGGGGCGGGCCGGGTGCCGGTGGTGGTCGGGGGCGGCGGCGCGCAGGTGGTGCGGGTGGCCGAGCCAGGCCCTGGCCCAGCCGGGGTGCGCCCGGGTGACCGCGAGGACCCGCTGGCCTCGGCCGGTGACGACACGGGGGCGGCCGTGGCGGTTCCACACCGCGTGCAGCAGGCCGGGCGCGGCGTCGCGGTGGGCGCCGGTGCCGACGAGCAGCGGGACGAATCCGCCCAGCACGCACGCCCAGAACACGGCCAGCAGCTCGGGTTCGTCGGCGATGTGCAGGACGACCCGTTCCCCGGGGCGGACCCCGGCCTCCCGCATCCCGCCGAGTGTCCGGGCCGCCTCCCGGAGGAGACGCGCGTAGCTCCAGTGGGTCTCGCCGCCGTCGGCGCCGACGAAGCACACGCCCCGGGAGGCGGAGGTGAGCGCGGCCCGCACGAGCGCGTTGCCGAGCGTGGCGCACTGCGGCCGCGGGGCGGGCCCGCCGTCGAGCAGGGAGAGGCCGGCCGCGGTCATGAACCGCCCCGCTCTCTGCGGTACTCGCGGGGGGTGATGCCGTAGCGGTCGCGGAAGAGCCGGCTGAAGTGGGACGCCCCGTACAGTCCGGCCCGCTCCCCGATGAGCGCGACGGGCAGGTGGTCCAGGGAGGCGTCGGCGAGTTCGCTGCGGCAGCGGGACAGCCGTTCGTCGCGGATCCAGCGGGCGGGGCTGATCCCGTGCTCCTGGAAGATCTTCTGCAGGTAGCGCAGTGAGATGTTGTGCTCGCGGGCGATCGTCACCGGACTCAGACCGGGATGGGCCAGCCGCTCGCGCACGTAGGTCTGGATGTTCAGCATCAGCGTCTGCCGGGCGATCAGCGGATCCTCGGCGACCTCGCGCATGCGCTCCGCGAAGAGCGCCGCGGTCAGCCCCACGACGCTGCCGCCCAACAGGTCGACCGCGGTCTCCACCTCCCTGCCGTGCCGTCCGAGTCCGTCGAGCAGGGAGGACAACAGGGCGGCGAGTCCCTCGGCGCCGGACCACGGCCGGGCCGTCAGGGGCTCGGCATCGTGGGCGGTCAGACCCACCAGACGGTGCGTCACCATGATGTCGACCAGGCGGAAGTTCTCCGGCATGACCACCTTGTAGGGGCGGGTGCTGTCGAAGCAGACGAGGTTCGGGGCACGTACGATCCCGTGCCGGCCGTCCTGGAACACCCAGACCGTGCCGGTCAGCGGCCGCACGACGCGCAGGCAGCCCGCCGTGCGCGTGTCGATCTGCCGGGCCGGCCGGATCAGTTCCCCCGGGCTGTCGCCCTTGACCAGTGCCACCCGCACCCCGCCGAACTGGTGGGTCCGCACGGTCCCGTCGATCGGCTCGTCGTGCCCCCTGACGATCTGCACCCCGTTGCGGCCGACGGGAAGGGGTCCGGCCAAGGCGTGCGTCGGCTTCAACTCGTCGATGCGTGGCACCGCATCAGCCTCCATCCGTGCGTACGGGACGGAACCGGCCACCCCCGTGGGTGCGCCGTCACCTCACGCTCAGAGAAACATACCCGCATGCTGGTATCGTAGCAATATCGGAGGGTTCGATGACCCGCAAGCCGACACACGTTCGATCGATCCGGGCCACGGCAGGGGGACGAGAACCGGACGGCACGGCCCCGCACCGGCCCGTACGCCCCGCGCCCGAGGTCCGCCCCGCCCCGGCCGGACCCGACTCGACGAGGACACCCAGCCCCTCGTGGACGCGATCACCGAAGGCGGGATGCGGATCCCGCCGGTGACGGTGCGGTCCGAACGGGGCCGCTGGTTCGCGGTCCTGCAGACCGGGGAACGCCACACCATCGCCCCTGCCACCCGGCACGGCACGGCGGTCGGGATCGACCTCGGCGTGCAGACCCTCCTCGTCACGGCGGCCTCGGCCGGCGCAGTCCGCGAAGCCGCGGACCCGGAGCACTACGACCGGGCCCTCACACGGCTTGGGAAGGCGTCCCGGACCGTTTCCCGCCGCCGCGTCCCGGACCGGACCGGCGCACCGGACAGGCCCCGTCCCGCCGCCGGGAGAAAGCCGACGCGGTCCGCCACCGGGCGCACCACCGGGTGGCGCCCCTGCGGGAGAACCATCTCCACCAGGCCACCGTGCGTGTCCCCGCCGAGTACGGCACCGTCGTGGCCGAGGACCCCAACGGCAAAGGCATGGCCCGCCACCGGCGTCCGTCCCACCGTGTCTCCGACGCGGCGTCAGGGGAACTGCGGCGCCGGCTCACGCACAGGACCCGGCGCCACGGTGGACGTCTGACCGTCGCCGACCGCTGGACGCCCTCCCGCAGGCGTCGACGCCCGGGAGCGGTGCAGCCCTCCCCTCACCCGTTCGGGTGGGTGGAGGGCCGGTGGCGGAGTTCGTCCGCCGCTCCGAGCAGGGCGGTCTCGACGAGGTGTGCCGTCCGGCGTTGCCGGCGGGCGGAGCGGGCCAGGTCGGCCGCCTCCGCGGCGGCGGTCAGCCCGCGGTAGCAGAGGCCGTACGCGGGCAGCGCGTCGAGGGTCCGCCAGGCGCTCGCGTCGTCGTGGCCGTGCGCCCCGGGCGGTGTGTCGGACATCAGCCGGTGCGGGCGGGCGCCCTGCCCGGCGAGCGCGCGCCAGCGCCGCGAGTCGTGGACCTCCTCGCGCATCCGGCGCGCCAGGTGGACGGTGGCGGCCGCCAGGCCCGCCGGCCGGGCCGGGGCCGCTCCCGGCTCGTCCAGGCCCGCGGTCGTGAGGGAGACGGCCGACGGGACGGCGGCCGGGGCGAGGCCGGAGGCCGCGGCGCGCTCCAGCCCGGTCAGGACGGCGTCGACGAGGCGGGCGTACCGCTCCAGGGAGGCGACGGACACGGCGTGCACCCCGATGCCCTCGGACAGGCACGCGGTGATCGCCTCCAGTCCCGGGTCGGTGGCCGGGACGCGGATCATCAGGTTGGGCCGGCCGACGGCTTCGTGCAGGACGCGCGCACCCGCCTCGGTGGCGCCGGAGGAGTGGGCCAGGGCGGTGGGGACGGCGGCGCAGACGTGGCCGTCGGCGCGGCCGGAGGCCTCGTGGCGGGGCCGCAGCCGGTCGGCGGCCCGGCGCGCGCCGTGGACGACCAGTTCGGCCAGCGCCTCGGCGACCGGGCGTCCCCGCCGGGCCAGCGCGCGCAGGTGGGCGTCGTACCCGGGGTACGCCACCGCCGCGCCGTCCGTGCCGTGGGCGCCGTGGGTGTGCAGCAGCCCGTCGAGCGGACGGTCGGCCGTCGCGTCGTCCCGGGCGGCGGACGCGGTGAGCAGCGCTGCGGTCACAGTGCCTCCTTGGGGCGCGGCCGGCGGCCGGCGGGGGACGTCGGCCGCCGGGGGCCGCCGCGGTCCCGGGACAGGAGCAGCAGGGCGGCGGCGTGGGCGGTCGAGGCGAGCGTGATGTGGCGGTGCCAGCCGGCGAAGGTGCGGCCCTCGAAGTCGTACAGGCCGGTGCGGCGGCCGGGGCCGGCCGCGTCCCGGGCGACCTGCTCGGACGTGGCGGCCAGCTGCACCAGGGCACTGGTGGGCCAGGCGGTCAGGTCCGTGAGCCAAAAGGCGGTGTGCAGCGGGCTGAGCAGGTCCCTCTGCGCCAGCAGCAGGTGCCGGCGCTGCGGTCCGGGCGGGGTGTCGGCCGTCCGGCACGGCACCCGGGCGACCTCGTGGTGGCCCGCCCAGGGGCCGGGTGCACGCACCCGGCTGAAGCGCCGCGGAGCCAGGCCGCCCGCCAGCTGCCGGGCGGTGGCCACACGGCCGGTGCCGCGGCCGTCGGCGGTGAGGGGGGACAGCAGCTGAGAGGGGCTGATGCGCAGGACGTAGGGGAAGTCCTCGGCGCCGAGCAGGGCGGCGACCCGGCCGGCCGAGGCCTGCCGGGCGTCCAGGAGGACCGGGCGGTGGGGCGCCCCCGCGGTACGGGCGGAGTCCAGGACCATCTCGAGGCCGGCCTCGAGGGGGTCCAGGGCGACCGTGCCGGCGGGGATGCCGGCCTGCTCGCGCAGGCGGGCGTCGCCCAGCCAGCGGGGGCTGAGCCGCAGGTGCCAGTCGACCGGGTAGCCGCCCCACTCGGAGGCGGCCCACAGCCCGACGGCCCGCTGCGCGGTGCGGGACCGTCCTGTGTGCGGGTCGGCGACGTGCTCGGCCCCCACCCCGCCGCGTCCGGTACGGGGCATGGTCGCGGTGCGCACGACCCAGGCGCGGGGCGGTGCGAGAGCGCCCATGTGGCGGGCGAGCGCGGCGCGCACCGGGCCCCAGCACCAGGTCGAGTCGCTGATGAAGTGGTGCAGCCGCTGGGCGTCGGCCGGCACCCCGGTGTGCGAGGCGATGTTGCGGATGGTCTTGCGCCCGCTCGCCGCGAGCAGCCCTCGGATGTACAGCTCGCCGCTGCGCCGCTGGTCGCGTCGGGCGAGGGAGTGCAGGACCCCGTGGGAGAGGCCGGCGAGCACCTCGGTTTCGGGGCCGGTGCCCGCGGCCGCCCCGGGACGGGCGTGGGGGAGGCCGCCCGGACCGGCGCCGGCGCCGGTGTCCCGCAGGGCGGCCGCGGGCCCGTTCACGTGCCGACCCGGGCGTAGGCGGCGTCCAGCAGCCCGGCCGCGGGATCCTCCAGCAGACCGGGGCGGCCCGGCGCGTCCAGGACGACGCACCTGAGCCGGGTCCCGTGGGCCGTGCCGTCGGCGGCGAACGCGGTGCGCAGCCGCTCCCAGGCGTAGCGCGGGTAGGACGTCGGCAGCCCCAGCGACTCCAGCAGGGCCCGGTGCCGCGCCACGTGCTCGGCGTCCAGCCGCCCTGCCTCGCGGGCGAGTTCGGCGGCGAACACCATGCCGATGGACACGGCGCGGCCGTGCCCGACGCGGTAGTTCTCCGCGTGCTCGACGGCGTGGGCGAGCGTGTGGCCGTAGTCGAGGAACGCCCACGGGCCCTCGGCCGGCGCAGCGCCCGCGACCACGGCGGCCTTCGCGCGCATCGCGCCCTCGATCAGCTCCCGGGCCCGCTCGTCCCCCGGGTCGGCGGCCGCCCGCGGGTCGTCCTCGATCAGGTCGAGAAGGGCGGGATCGCCGATCAGGCCCGCCTTGACGACCTCGGCGAGACCGTCGGTGAAGTCGGCGCGCGGCAGCCGGGCCAGCAGGTCCAGGTCGCACACCACGCCGGCCGGCCGGTGGCGGACACCGACCAGGTTCTTGCCCTGCGGGATGTTGAGGGCGGCGCGCCCGCCGACCGCGGCGTCGACCATGGCCGCCGGTGTGGTGGGGGCCAGGACCAGGCCGATGCCGTTCTGCCAGGTGGCGGCGAGGACACCGGCGAGGTCGGCGGTGGCGCCGCCGCCGAGGGCGACCACGGCGTCGGAACCGGTGAAGCCGGACTCGGCGAGCTGCGTCCACAGGTAGACGAGGACACCGGCGTCCTTGGCTCCCTCGCCGGGCGGCACCACCAGCGGCAGCACCTGGCGGCCGTGGCGCTCGAGGTCACCGGCGATCCGGTGGGAGGCCGCGGCCAGCTTCGGCGGGTGGACGAGCGCCACGCGCCGTACGTCCTGCCCGAGCATGCGCCCGACCTGCTCGTGCAGGCCGCTGCCGACGACGACGGGATACGGCGAGGGGCCGGCCGAGAGCAGGGTGGTGGACGTGGGGGAGGACTGGATCGGAAGGGTCACGTTCTGCCTCATTCGACGGCCAGGTGGGTGAGATAGGCACGGTGGTTGCGGGCGGTCTCCGGCACGCTGTCGCCGCCGAACTTCTCCAGGGCGGCATCGGCGATCACCAGGGCGGTCACGGCCTGGGCGACCACGGCGGCCGCCGGCACGGCGCACACGTCGGAACGCTGGTGGTGCGCCACGACGGCCTCGCCGGTGGCGGTGTCGACGGTGGCCAGGGCCCGCGGCACGGTGGCGATCGGCTTCATCGCGGCGCGCACCCGCAGCAGTTCGCCCGTCGAGATGCCGCCCTCGACACCGCCGGAGCGGCCACTGGCGCGGCGTACGCCGCCGTCGGCGCCGGGGACGATCTCGTCGTGCGCCTGCGAGCCCGGTACGGCGGCGAGCGCGAAACCCGCCCCGAACTCGACGCCCTTGATCGCCTGGATGCCCATGAGGGCGCCGGCCAGGCGTGCGTCCAGCCGGCGGTCCCAGTGCACGTGCGAGCCCAGACCCGGCGGCAGCCCCCGGACCAGCACCTCGACGACACCGCCGAGGGTGTCACCGGCGCGGTGCGCCCGGTCGACCTCGGCGACCATGGCCGCCGACGCCGTGGCGTCGAAGCAGCGCACGGGGTCGGCGTCGAGCCCGTCGGCGTCCTCGGGGCCGGGCAGCGCGGCCGACACGGAGCGCTGTCCGCCGAGCGCCACGACATGGCTGACCAGCCCGATCCCGTACGCCTGCCGCAGGAAGGCCTCGGCGACACTGCCCAACGCGACCCGGGCGGCTGTCTCGCGGGCGCTGGCCCGCTCGAGGACCGGCCGGGCGTCGTCGAACCCGTACTTCTGCATGCCGGCCAGGTCGGCGTGGCCGGGGCGGGGGCGGGTGAGGGGGGCGTTGCGCGCCTGGCCGGCCAGCTCCGCGGCGGGGACCGGGTCGGCGGCCATCACGGTCTCCCACTTCGGCCACTCGCTGTTGCCGACGCGGACGGCGAGCGGGCTGCCGAGGGTACGGCCGTGCCGCACCCCGCCGACGAAGTCCACCTCGTCGCGTTCGAACTTCATGCGCGCGCCGCGCCCGTGTCCCAGGCGGCGACGGGCGAGGGCGTCGGCGACCTCGTGGGTGGAGGTCCGCACACCGGCCGGCAGTCCCTCGAGCACGGCGGTCAGGGCCGGCCCGTGCGACTCGCCGGCGGTGAGCCATCGCAAAGCAGACAATGCACTTCCTTCGGTGGGGTGCGGAGCGCCGGAGCCGGCGCGGGAGGACGGGGGCGGTCCCCGCCGCGCGGACGCCGCGGGGACCGAACGGACGGGTGGGGTCGCCGAGCCGGTGTGCGCGGTGCGGGCGGCGCGTTGCGCGGGCGCCGGCCGCACGGGCCGGGCCGCGGCATGGCGCCGGCGCGGCTTGCCGCGCCGGCTACTCCTCGAGCAGGTCGGGCTGCTCGGCGACGATCTCGTCCCACAGCAGCTGGAAGCTGAACCGGCCCAGCTGCTCGTCCCCGAAGCCCTCGCGGGCGGCCAGGGCCTGTTCGTGGGTGAGGGCCTGGGGGGTGCCGGCGGCCCGGGCGAGCAGCTGCACCTGGGCGCAGCCGTCGTAGGTGAGGAACCAGTGCACGGCCTCGTCCAGGGAGCCGCCCACCGTGATCAGTCCGTGGTGGCGCAGCAGGACGGCCCGGTTGCCGTCGAGGCTCTCGGCGATGGCGCGGCCCTGGGCCACCGAGACGGAGGGGCCCTGGTAGTCGCCGTAGAGCGCCTGACGGCCGTAGAACGCGGCCGACTCCTGGTCGACGGGTTCCAGGAGCAGGCCCAGCGCGCCCAGAGCCCGGGAGTGCGGGGTGTGGCCGTGGGCGGCGGCGGTGGCACCCGGGTGCAGTGCGTGGATCTGCGAGTGGATCACGAAGGCGCTGGGGTTGACCGGGTGACGGCCGCTGACGACGTGACCGGTGGAGTCGACACAGATCAGGTCGGCGACCCGCACCTGGTTGAACGAGACGCCGAAGGGGTTGACCCAGAAGCGGTCCTGGTGCTCGGGGTCGCGCACGGAGACGTGGCCGGAGACGCCTTCGCCGAACCCGTACTTGCCGAACAGTCTCAGCGCGGCCGCGAGCCGCTGCTTGCGGTGGCGGCGGGCCTCCTCGTACGTGGCGAAGTACGGCTCACCGGGAAGCGGCAGCCCGGTGGCGGTGTCGGCCAGGTGGGCGGGGCGGGGCCCGGTGGCGGCCGGGTGGGCGGGGCGGGACTCGGTGGCGGTCGTGCTCATGTGCGGGTGGGTCCTTCCTGGAGGGCGGTGGCCCGGCCCGGCAGCCGTCAGGCGGCGACCGGTTCGGCCTCGCCGCGGGCGGCCTGCACGGTGGCGGAGTGCTCGAGGATCGCGGCGACGATGTCCTGGCTGCGGTCGACGAGGGAGGGGATGCCGAAGGTGAAGAACAGGGCTCCGGCGGCGATGTTGCCGAGGCCGTACAGACGCGGGTCGGGACGGCCGTTGCTGGTGAGCCGGCTGGTGGCGCGGGCCAGCTGGAGCCCGCCGTGCGGGTGGCGGCTGGCCGCGCGGGCCCGGATCAGCGAGGTGACCAGGGACAGCGCGCCGGCGGGGACGCGTCCCTCGGCGGCGTTGACGGCGCTGATCACCCGGTCGGCGCGGAAGGCGGTGCCGTCGGCCGCGAGCACGTCGAAGCCGCCCTCCTCGGAGGGGGCGACGTCGAGCAGGCCGGAGAACATCTCCAGCTGCCCCGCCTCGACCAGTTCGAGCAGGACGGCGGCGCTGCCCGGCGGCATCGGACAGCACAGGCTCATGATGGTGCGGTAGTGGGCGCGCAGGATCTGGATCTTCTCCGCCTCGCGCAGCATCGGCCATACGTCGGGCCCGGTCTCCGGCACGGCGCGCTGCAGGATGCGCAGGCCCATCCGGGGCGAGTCGACCTCGTCGATCTGCCGTCGCAACCGGTCGACCGGGTCCTCCAGGTCGACGCGGATGATCTCGTGGATGACGGCGTCCAGGTCGGCCCCCGCGTCGCGGAACTCCGCCCGCATCACCGCGGCGACGTCCTCGAGGGCCAGCTCGCGCCGGCCCCTGGCCGTGCCGTGCAACCGGTCCGGCGTCAGGTGGCGCAGCTCCACGTGGACGGGCCGCTGCCGCACACCCGGCAGCACACCGCGCCGCGACAGCAGGCTGACCGGGCCCTGGTGGCCCCGGGAGACCAGCGACAGCACGATGTCGACGGCCGTCAGACCGCTGCCGATGACGGCGACGTGCTCGTCCTCGCCGATGTCTTCCAGCGTGCCGGAGACCGGGTAGGGGTCGCCGACGAAGCCGGGGGTGCCGCCGAGACCGTAGACGTCCTTGGGGCTGTCCCCGCCGACGGACAGCACGACGTAGTCGAAGGCGCGGGAGGCGCCCGCACCGGTGCGCAGCACCACCTGGTCGGGCAGCCGTGCGGCAGAGGTGACGGCCTCGCCGATGATGTCCACGCGCCAGCCCCTGCGCCGCAGTTCGCCCAGGGCCGCGTACGCGGACTCCTCCAGGTAGGCGCCGTAGACCGGGCGGGGCGCGAACCGGGCCCCCGACATCCGGTCGACGCCCTGGCGGACACCGGTGACGCGGTCGCGGGTCTCCAGCCAGCGTTCGAAGTGGCCGGGGTCGCCGGCGCGTACGGACATGTCGTCGGGGGGCGCGTTCACGCGCAGCGTCTCGGTGTCCACCTGGTAGGCCCGGCCGCGCCACAGGTGGGGCGACGGCTCGAACACGGTGATACCGCCCGGGCCGCCGTCGCTGCGGGCCAGGGCGTCGATCAGGCAGACGGTAGCCGCGCCGCCGCCGACGACGCCGATCGAGATTCCAGAGGACATGTGTCAGTCACCTATCGGTATGCGAAGGGCCCGGGGCGAGGGGGCCGGGGACCCGGCGCCGGGCGGACGCGGGGCACCACGGCCCGCCGCCCCGGTGCCACGAACGGCCACCGCCGTGCCTGACCAGGGGTGTTGCGGGCGCGGCGCCCGCGGGGTGTTCCCGTGGAGGTCGTGCCCGCGAGGGCTCGAAGCGGTGGGGCCCGCCCTGCGGGAGGACCGGCGGGGGGTGGGCGTCGCCGCGCGGGTCGCCCGGGGCGGCGACGGCGCCCGCCGTCCGCTCCGCTGCTGGGGCCTGCCCATGGTCGATCCTCTCCGGGTGGGGGACGTGCGGCGCCGGGGCCGCGGTCGACGGCTCCGTCACCGGCCGGTCGGGCCGGACGGAGCGCACGGGAGACTGGGACGGACGCGGATGCCCGACGGTGACGAGAACGATCCGCTGCCGGCGACTCTAGGAACGAACCCGATCCACTATTTGCCGCCCCGCGCACGGACCCTTGCCGAATCACGCGCCCCGCTGTCCGCCCCGGCCGCCCTTTCCCGTACACCCGACAGACCGGGGCGAGGGAGGGGGCGGGCGGAGCGTCGGCGGCCGGCGACAACGCCGCAGACGTGGGTGCCGGACCCCGCGTCGGCGGCGCGACCCGGACGGCAGGTCCTGAGAACCGCTGACGGAACGAGGTGCCGTGCTGGTGTCATCGGCCCGGAGAACGGCGGTGCGAGAGCGCGGGCCCCGGGTGCCGCGGCGGGCGGTCGGCGGCTGCACGTCGAGGCCCCGGCCCGGGGGGCGCCGGGGGATTACGCCCGGGCGACGTCGAGTTCCCGCGGCGGGTGTTCCCTAGGGCCGGCCGGTGTTCACGGGCTCCGCGGTCGCCGCGCGTGTTCGACGGCCGCCGCGCGGGCGCTGTGCCGGCGGCGTGGAGAGGACGACCTCGCGCCGGGCCGTCTCCGCGATCTCGATGATGCGCTCGGCGTGCGGCAGCAGCCGCGCGCCCGCCTCGGTCAGGGCCAGCCGGCGCCGGCTGCGGTCGAACAGCTCGGTCCCGACGGCTTCTTCGAGGTTCTTGATCTGGGCGGTCACGCTCGACTGGGCGTAGTGCAGGTTCTTGGCGGCCTGCGTGAAGCTCAGTTCGGCCGCCACCTCGCGAAAGGCCCGTAACTGTTGGAACTGCATGACATGGCCCTTTCCTCCGACCACGTTCTCGAGACCAGTAAAGATACCAGCGTGCCTGTTTCTTTTCGACCCCGGCGGGCCGTTCAGTCGGACATCGCCACCGGCGACATCAGGTCCCGGGCGAGCTGCGGCATCACGCCGTCCAGCAACTCCCCCTCCCGCACGGCCCCTTCCGCGGTGCGCGGCAGCTCGTCCACGGCCACGGCGTGCGCGTACAGGGCGGGCAGACTGCGCTGGCAGGCCGCGAGCACGGCCCGCCGCCCGGCGATCTCCTGCTCCGGCGAGAGCGGTACGAACGCCACCACCAGTGCGCCGCCCAGCTCGGGCAGCTCGGTGTGGACCAGGGCGCACTCCCGCACGCAGGCCAGCTCGAGCAGCTCCCCCTCCAGGGCGAAGAAGCCGCTGTCCAGGTCGGCGTCCGGGACGTCTTCGAAGAGGTCGAACGCGGGGTGGACGGTCATCGGTGTTCTCCTTCGTGGACACCCCCGCCTTCGGGCGGGGGAGGAAGTCAGGCGGAGATCTCCTGATGCACGGTCTGCTCCAGCTGAAGGTTCAGGGTGATGATCGGAACCACCGCTTCCAGCAGCTCCGCGGTCCGGATCCGGCCCATGGGGCTGTACGGGATGTGGTCGACCGCGATCACGTGGGCCGGGACCGACGGCACCCGGCGGGCGCAGGCGGTGCGCAGCGCGGTGTGTCCCGAGGCCTCGCGGCCGACGGCGACGGCGATGAACGGCACGACGAGCGCGTCGCCGAGCGTGGGCAGACTGACCCGCACCACGGCGGTGTCGCGCAGGCAGGGCAGGTTGAGCAGGTCCGACTCGAGGCGGAACAGTGCCGCGTCGAGGGCGTGGTCGCGGGCGGGCGGCGTCACGCCCGAGCGGCGCCCGGTCAGGGTGAGCCGGCCCTGCTCGTCGAGGACGCCCAGGTCGTCGGTGACGAAGAAGCGCTGCTCTCCGGCCCCCGCGTCGAGGGTGACGAAGGCGTCCTCGCCGTCGAGGTAACCGTCCATCACATGGTGCCCGCAGACGGCGACCCGGCCGGGTCTTCCGGCCGGCAGTACGGCTCCCTCCTCGTCCAGGACCGTGATCGTGGTGCCGAGCACCGCCCGTCCCGTGCGCATGCGGCAGACCTGCCCCTCCTCGGGGGTGAGGATCGCGCTCAGCCCGGTCTCGGGTGTCGTGTACGCCAGGTGCAGCACGGGGCCGAGCCGCTCCCAGGCGGCGTTGACCGTCCAGCGGCCCAGGTGCCGGCCCGGGGTGATCACGCAGCGCAGACGCCCCAGGTGCGCGAGCGGCGCGGACGCCGGGTCGGCCAGCAGCCGGCCGAGCGTGCCGGGGTCGAACACCGCGGTGGTGACGTGTTCGGCGGTGACGAGCGCGGCCAGGGTCTGCGCGTCCTGCGTGGCGTCCAGCACCACGGTGGCGCCCACCGCGAGCAGGGTGCGCGCCAGGTGCAGGGAGAGCGGCAGCCACAGGGGCGCGGCCACCAGGTGCGTGTCGTGCGCGTCGAATCCGAACTCGTCGACCAGACCGAGCAGCCCGCGTCCCTCGGTGGCGGCCCGGCGCACCGCGATCCGCTGCCCGCCGGGCACCACACCGAGGGACTCCCGGTGCAGTGGTTCGGGCAGCCGGCGCAGCGGCTCGCTCCGTGACAGACGGCGGAACGACACCTCCGTACGCGGCGCGCCGGAAGCCTTTGGGGTCCCGGTTTCGCTCGGCTCGGGCTCCCGCGCGCCCTCCGCCGGCGCGTCCTCCGCCGGTGCGCGCTTCACCGGTTCGGTCCCGTCGGCTGCCGTGCCGTCCAGAGTGATCCAGGAGGGCGCGGGCCCGCTCGGCCGGGTGCCTCCCTCCAGCAGCGGCCGGTACCGCGGGTCGACGAACACCGCGCACGGGTCGAGCGTGCCGAGGAGGGCTTCGAGCCGGTCGCTCCCCTGCGTGGGGTCGAGTCCCGTGCAGGGGACGCCGAGTGTCGCGCAGGCGGCCAGGGCGACCGTGAGCTCCCAGCTCGGGCGGGCCAGGAACACCGCGCGGACGGGGCCGGCTTCCGGCAGCCGGGCCACGAGGCCGGCCGCGAACCGGTCCACCGCGTCGGCGAAGTCCGTCCAGGACAGACGCGTCGCGCCGTCCGCGACGGCGATCGCGTCGGGGCGGGCAGCCGCATGCCGGCGGATGTCGTCAAGCTTGATCATGTGGCGTCTCCGTGGTCGGTGAGCCCGGGCTCCGACGTCTGGCCCTCGTCGCACGCCGGCCGGGCGCCGGGCACGGCACGCACGGCGGGCGCGGAAGCGGACCAGGCGTCCGAGGGAGCTGGACACAGCAAAACAAACCCGCATGCGGGTTTTCAATGTGTATCGGAAAGTGCGATGCCACGGTGCCGGTGTGTCAGGTCGGCGCACCGCACGCGCTCATGGGCACCGATCATCCGGGTACCGGCCCGCCGACCCCCGGAGGACGTCTTGCCCGACACCAGGCCCCACTCGCCGGATGCCCGCCGCTTCTTCGGTGCCGTACGGCCTCGCACCCGCCGGCCGGCACCGTCCGCCGGCCGCGCGCCCGGCCGGCCCGGCCTGCCGGGGGCCGCGTGAGGCCCCTCGCCGTGCTCGTCGGCCTGCCCGGGTCGGGCAAGTCCACGGTGGGGCGGCTGATGGCCGGGCATCTCGGTGTCGGCTTCCGGGACACCGACGAGGACATCGTGCTCGGCACCGGACGGTCCGTCGCGCAGCTCTTCTCCCTGGACGGGGAGCGCCGCTTCCGGGAGCTGGAGAAGGCGGCGGTGCGTACCGCGCTCGCCGGGCACGCGGGGGTCCTCGCGCTCGGCGGGGGCGCCGTCGTGGACCCGGACACGCGTCGGCTGCTCGCGGGCGGTCCGGTGGTCCATGTCGACGCCGAGGTCCAGGAAGTGCTGGGCCGCCGCGGGGGCGTCGCGGGCCGTCCGCTGCTCGCCGGGGACGCCGCCGCCCGGCTGCGGGAACTGGCCGCGCAGCGCGCGCCGTTCTACCGCGAGGTCGCGCGCGTGAGCGTTCCCAGCCGGGGCCGCGACGCCGCGCAGGTCGCGCAGGCGGCTCTCCGGTCCCTGTCGCTGTGGCCGGTCCGCTGAAGGGCGGCACCGGCGTCGCAGGCGGCCCTCCGGCCCCTGTCCCTCCGGCCCGTCCGCTGCCGACCGGCAGCATCCGCTTCGCACCACGCCGTGGGGCGGCCACCGCCCGCCGGCACCGCACACCCGGACGTGACCAGACCGCGTCCTCGACGGCCGGCGGCCCTTTCCCGGCCGGCCCGGCCCGTGCACCGAGGGGCCGCCGCGCTCCCCCTGCCTGCGGCGGACCCCTTCACTCGGCGGCGGCCTGCTTCTGTCTCTGCTCCTGCTCCTGCTCCTGCTCGGCCCTGGCCATCAGCCATTTGCCGCGGTCGGTCGTGACGTCCAGCTGCTCGTATGTCGCGGGGGTCGCGATCACACGGGCGAGCCCCCGGTAGAGCACCGCTATCCGTTCCTCCAGGTCACTGCGGTCGCTCATCACCTCCGACATCAGCTGCACCCCGCTGAACGCGCCGACGATCATCTGCGCGGCGTCGGGGATGTCGATGTCCGGCAGCAGCTCGCCCCGCTTGTCCGCCTCGGTGAGGATCCTGAGGTGCGCGTCGATCCACGCCTGGTACGGAACCCGGCGGTTGATCTCGTGCACCTGGTCCACAGCCAGCCGGATGCTGCCCTGCAGCATCCGGTCGAAGGTGAGGCGGTGTGCGACGAGCAGCCCCATGTCGAGCACTTCCTGGAGCTTGACCGTGCGTTCGCCCGGCGGTACCTCCAGGTAGCCGATCTGGCCGCTGACCTGCTCGTCCAGGACGGCCTGAGCGAGCTCCACCTTGGACGCGAAGTGGAAGTAGAAGGCTCCTTTCGTGACACCGCATCGTTTGTAGACGTCGTAGATCGTGGCCCCCGCGTAGCCGTGTTCGGCAAAGACCTCCCCGGCTGCGTCAAGGATCGCTTTCCTGGTCCGCACCGCACGCTCTTGTCGTGCCACGCGGCCTCCCATCTGTACTCAGGCGCCCCGGTGGGGACGGCCTCCTGTGCGTGATCCGACGGGTCCGTCGTCCATCCCATTGAAAAACAAACCCGCATGCCTGTACTTTACCGACCGCGGGGGGCGATCAGCCATACCTCACCGCGTGCACCTTCACCGACGAAGGGACAGCAATGACTTCGAGTGCTATGGCTTCGCAGACCCGGGGACTTCACAGAGGGGCGCATCGCGCCTTATTCCCGCAGGTCAGGACTGTAAGACCGCCCGTCGCGCCGGCACCGGTGGACCGGGAACTCGTACACCGGGCACAACTGCACGACGTGCTTCCCACCAAACTGACCCGCCACGACGACACGAACTTCACGGTTTCCGCACGCCGCCCTCATGACCACCGGCTCTTCATGACGGCGGACGGCCGGTACACGGCCTCATTCGTGCTGGAGACGATCCGGCAGACCACGCTCCTGGTCTCGCACGCCGAACTGGGCGTTCCCCTGGGCCACCACTTCGTGATGTGGGACATGGGCCACCACCTGGACGCGCAGCTGCCGGCCTTCTGCACCCCCTCCGAGGGACTCACGCTGGACGTCGAGGTGACGGACCTGCGCCGGCGCGGCGCCGTACCGTCCGGTGTGGCGCTGGAGATGAAGATCCGCGCGGCGGGACACACCGTCGGGGCGGGCTCCATCCGCTTCAACATCACCTCGCCCGCCGCGTACACGCGCATACGCGGGTCCCTCCCCACCTCCGGCGCCCCGGCCCTGGCCGCCGCGCTGCCCGACCCGGTGGACCCGCCGGCCGTCCACCACGTCCGGGCGTGCGACGTCGTCCTCGCCGCAGCCGACCGGCCCGGCCGCTGGCAGTTGCGGGCCGACCCGACCAACACGCTCTTCTTCGACCGGGTCAACGATCACATCCCGGCGATGGTCCTGGTCGAGGCCGCCCAGCAGGCCGCCGGCCTGCTCGTTCCCCGGGGCCGGTTCATCCCGTTGTCCTCCAGGATGAACTTCAGCCGGTACGTCGAGCTCGACCAGCCGTGCTGGATCGAGGCCCACCAGGACACCACCGAGGACGGCACGACCACGGTCCGCGTGACCGGTCACCAGAACGAGCAACTCGCCTTCGTGATCGAGTTCGCCGACACCGCCGCCCGGTAGGGCACCGCGGCGCCACGCCGCCTTCCCGCGGGAGACCGCCCGGCAGGGCCGCAGTCCCGCTCTCCGACGGAGCCGAACCGCCGTCGCCGTACGAGTCCGTGAACGAGCCGCCTCCTCCGGTGCCGCCCCGCCGTCCCCTCGTAGCGGCATCCCCCCACGGCCTGCCCCGGCAGAGCACGTCATCGGACGCACTTCCTTCGTACGCGCACCACGCCGGCCCCTCCACCGGCCCGTCACCGTCCATTCCCCAGCGGAAGAGTCCCCGGTCGTACCTGTACGCCGAAGGGGCCGCCGCCGTGCGCTCCCGGGTTCCGGCCGCGCTTCGCCGCGCCGGAACCCGGGAGCGCACGCATGCCACAGCGCCGGGAGCGGCACCCCACCGCACCCGGCACGGCAAGGCGTCGCGTGGCCGGCACGGACGCCGTCCGTGCGCCGTCCGCACGGCGTCCGTCCGTCGGCGACCGCCGGCCACGAGAACGGCCGGGGCCTCCGTGCCCGGTCACCGAACCGTCCAGCCGCCATCCACCGGCACGGTGGCGCCGACGACGAACGAAGCCCGGTCGCTGCCGAGCCAGGCGGCGGCCTCGGCGATCTCCTCCGGGTCGGCCAGACGCGGCAGGGGCGTGGCGCTGCGGATCAACTCCTCGGCTCCGGGCTGCTGTTCGAGCCAGTCGTCGAGCATCTCGCCGCGCGTCGAGCCCGGCGCGATGGCGTTGATACGGATGCCGCGCCCGGCGTACTCGGCGGCCGCCGCCTTCGTCAGCCCGACCACGGCGTGCTTGGAGGCGACGTAGGGGGCCGCGACGGGGGTGGCGACCAGCCCCGCGGTACTGCTGGTGTTCACGATGGCACCACCGCGCGGCAGCATCGCACGGATCTGGTGCCGCATGCAGTTCCACACCCCGCGCACGTTGGTGTCCATGATCAGGTCGTACAGCTCGTCCGCCGTCTCGTGCAGGGGGACCTGGGGGGCCGCGGCGCCGGCGTTGTTGAAGGCCACGTCCAGCCGTCCGAAGCAGGCGAGGGTGCGCTCCACCGCGGCGGCCACCTCGGCGCCGCGCGTGACATCGGCGGTCGTGAACTCCGCCTCGTGTCCCGCGTCGCGCAACTCGTGGGTGAGGGCCCGCAGTTTCTCTTCGCGACGGGCCACCAGCATCACCGCAGCGCCATCGCGGCAGAACACGCGTGCGGCCGCGGCTCCGATTCCGCTGCTCGCCCCGCTGATGAAGACGCATTTACCTGCCAGAGGGCCGTCCTGCTTCATGATCCCCAAACTATCGGAGGAATGTCTTCCGCTATCGCCCGTGCAAACAATTGACCTGATTCCTCCGTCGTCCCGCGGGACTTCACCCCGACGTCACCGGCCGGACGGCTTCCCCACCCGAGCACCGACCTGACACGCGTGGCCGAATACGGGCTCCGGCCACCGTGCTCCACGGCCGGCCCGCCGACGCGGTCGCGGGCCGCCCCGCCCGTCCTCCCGCCCGTCCTCCCGTCCCTCGTGCCGTCCCTCGTGCCACCCGTCGTTTCGCCCACCGCCCGGCCGCGGGGCCCCGGCACGCGGGAACCGACGACCCGCTGAACGGCCGGTCCGGCCCTGCTCCAGCAGGGCCGGACCGGCGGGACGGCCGTGCGGCCGTGCGCTACGGCACGACGCCCACGCTGTAGGCGTTGTGCGGGACACCACCCAGCAGACGGGCGCCCGCGGACTGGAGGACCTGGTCCTGGGCGACGACGTGCTGGCACATCGTGTTGAGGTCGCGCAGCCAGCGGTCCAGCACGGAGGGCCGGTAGACCGCGGCGGTCGCCACCAGGTCGAAGAGGGAGGCCACGACGGAACGTGCCGTACGGAAGGCACCCGCCCGGGCCAGCACGGTCGCCACCTGCTCGTCGGGCGTGGGCACGTCGCCGGCCTGGAGGATCTCCCACTGCTCGCGCAGGCTGCCGTAGACGGCGTACCGGGCCGCGGTCAGGTCCATCTCCGCCCGGGCGATGGCCGTCTGGACGCGGTAGCTCTCCGACCACGGCGTCCGCGTGGCGCTGTCGATGCGGGTCGCGGCCATCCGGCGCACGTGGTCGATCGCGGCGCGGGCCACCCCGAGCGGCACACCGGGCATGTTGCGCAGCACCGCGTCGGACGTGGCGGCGGCGCCGGTGACCCGTGGCCGGGTGAAGCTGAACGTGTACTCCTCGGGCACGTACAGGTTCTCCGTGCGGTAGTCCCTGCTGCCGGAGCCGGCCAGACCGGTCGTGTACCAGGTGTCCTCGATCTCGAAGTCCCCGACGGGAGCCACGACGATGCGCCAGTTGCCCAAAGCTCCGGGCGGCCCGGGCTCGAGTTCGCCACCGCGGGTGACCAGCACACCCCCGACGACCCAGGTGCTGTGGGTGATCCCGCTGCCGAAGTGCCACTGCCCCGTGACCCGATAGCCGCCGGGCACCCGCTCGGCACGGCCCATCGGCATGATCGCCCCGGCGGTGGCGGCGTCCGGGTCCTCCAGCAGCCGGCGCGCGACGTCCTCACCGAGGAACCCCGCGTAGATCGGGGTGTCCATGCCGATCATCGCGCACCAGGCGGCGGAGGCGTCACCGGTGGCCAGGGCCTCGACGACCTCCGTCTGCTGCATGGCGTCGAGTTCGGGACCGCCCCACGCTCTCGGACGGGCCATGCGGAAGACGCCGGTCCCGCGCAGCAGCTCGACGACGTCCGGCGGCAGCTGCCGGCTGTTCTCGATGTCCTCGGCCCGCTCGCGCAGCCGGGGCGCGACGGCGCGGGCCCGCGCCAGGATCCCCTCCGCGGTGAGGGCACTCTCCTCGGCGGAGACGGAATCCAGCAAGTCGATGAGGCTCATGGTGTTCGCTCTCCTTCTCGGCGCGCGGCACCTACGCGTAGCGCCCCGCGGCGATGACGTGGTGGGGGTCGACGGCGTCCTTCAGACGCTGGGCGAAGGCCCGCGCACCGGCACCCGCGGGCAGCCGGCCGACCCAGTCGGTGTGATCGATGTCGAGGCGGTAGGGGACGAACCCCTCGCCCGCGAACAGTTCGTAGAGCCGGTCCAGCGCACGGTGGGCCCGCTCGGCCTCCTCGCCGTCGCGGGCGAACCTCATCGTCACGACGCAGTCGACGACGTCGGCGCCGAGCACGTTGAGCGTGACCCCGCACCGGATCCCGGTCTCCGCGCGCACCTGCTCGACCAGTTCGTCCGCCCGCGCCAGCGACGCCCCGCTGAACGGCACCAGCGGCAGGAAGAACAGAAAGCCGCCCTCCTCGTCCAGCCGCACGGCCGGACGGCCCGTCTTCGCCTCGAACAACGCGTCCGTCGGATCGGGATCACCGGCGTAGGCGCGCTCCACGCGCACGGCGACGTCATGGTGGGCCGCGGCCGGATCGGTCGCGTCGGAGTCCGACACCGCGCTGAACAGGCGGGACCTGAAGGCCTCCACGGTGAGGATGCCGCTCAGCGCGTCCACGACCTCCGGCGTCCCGTCGACGCACACATGGACCAGGTACCGGCCGGGCTCGCCGCCGTACGCACGGGCAGCCACCTCGTTGTAGATCTTCACCACACCGCGTGCCAGCCCCTGTGTCACCCAGCGCCGCACCTCGGCGGTGGCCGCCTCCACCTTGTCGGGGGTGAAGTCGAGCCGGACCACCCGCAGCGCCTCGGGCCTCGGCAGCAGCCGCACCGTGGCCGCGGTGACCACGCCGAGGGCGGACTGCACGAACAGCTGCACCAGCGAGGGGCCGAGGCCGTGGGTGTAGACCGGGGTCGGCCGGTCCTGTTCGGGCCACCAGCCGACCCGGATCAGTTCGCCGTCGGGCAGGACGACCTCCAGGCCCGTCAGATCCTCCACCCGCTGGTGGCGCAGGCCCACACCGCGGTCCAGGGCGTTGCCGACCACGCTGGTGTGCGCGGAGGAGGCGGTCACGTTCAGCATGCGCTCACTGCCCTCGAGGAGCCGGGCCAGGCGTGCCTGGGTGACGCCGGGTTCCACGACGGCCCAGCCCCGGGCGACGTCGATGTCGCGGATCTGGTCGAGGCCGGACAGGTCGAGCACGACCGCCCCGTCCTGCGCGGGCTCACGCGAGCCGAGTCCCCAGTTCCCGCCGGTGCTGAAGGCGTGGAGCACGGCGGTGGTCTCCTCGGCTGCGAACAGTTCCACGACGCGCCGCACCTCCTCGGCCGTGTGCGGCCGCACCACTCCGAAGACGGCACGCGAGCGGTGGAGGCCGGCGTTGGGCCCGAGCGTGGTCACCGGCGCGCCGGGCGCCCCCTCGTCGGGACGGGTGACCCGGTCCGCGCCGACGACCTGTGCCGCCCCGGCCAGCACGGCCCTGAGGCGGTCAAAGGCGGACGCCTCGTGCCTGGTGCCTGCTTCGGGAAGAACGGTCATCGAAACACCTCGAGTTCCTTCGACGGCGCTGTGGGCCTGGTGGACGCCGGGCAGCCGTGTGCCCACGGCTCGACGTGTGCCGCCTCCACGCTAGGAAGCCGGGCGTGTTTCCGTTCCCCCGTTCGCGCACACCCATTGAGTGGTTCGCGCACACCTTCCGCCGTCGGCACGACCTGCTCCCCCGGCCCGGGCCCCCGAACGGACGGTGCGACGGCCCGCGGCCGACCGACTGGATGCGGAGGTACGGAGTCCTCCGGGCCGGAGGTTCGGAGGACGGCCCACCCCCGGGCCGTCACCACGCCTTCGATGCTGTTTTCCCGTCACGGCCGGCACCACCCGGGACTCGGCACCGCTGCTGCTGACCAGGGCGTTCACCGGTCAACGGCGCCGCACGCGAAGCGAGATCAGCCACCGGGGTCTCTTTTTTTAAGAGGGATTTCCGAAAACCGGCCCCTGACCTGCGCGTTTACGCCAGCAAATGTCGGTGGCCGCCGACATTACGCCTCCCTGAATGTCGTTGAGCGCCGACATTCGGGGGGGAAACTTGCGTCTGTCCGCAACTTCCCCCCAAAGCATGCGGACAGACGCAAGTTTCCCCTCGGGGTTCTTCCCAGTAGCTACGTACGGGGCCCGATTCGGCCGGATCACCTGGTTCCGTATCGGGCCGGAAGGGGAATTCCGTGGTGCCGGCGCAGACTTGCCACCAGCCGCAACTCTCCGAGGCGGAACATGCGGATGGACACAACTTTTGCCGTACAGTGCCGGGCACCTGTATGCGAAAGGACCCCCACATGGGTGAATCTGCACAGCCTCTGCGTGGATTGCGCGAGGGGCCCGAACCACGGCAGGCGAGACCCGTCCGGGCTGTCAGAGCCGATGACGGCCCGGATCTCGCGCGTCTCATCGCCGAGCAGTTCGGCAGGACGCCGGTGCACGAGGTGAGGACGACCGTCTACCGGCGGCCGCCGCACGACATGCTCGGAGCCGACGGCTACTCGCTCGTCAGCAACTACTTCCTGCGGCGCGTGCTGCCCTACTGCCTGATGCACAACGCCATCACGAAGCTGCAGTCGGCGGTGCTGTCGAACATCATCGGCAGGCAGAAGAAGGGCAGGATCGCGGTCACGCACGCGGAGATCGCGGAGGAGCTCGGTGTGAAGCGCACGAGCATCGGGCACGCGCTGGACGCCCTGTGCGAGAAGAACCTGATCCACCGGACCAAGAGGTCGACCTATCAGCTCAATCCCCGTGTGGCCTACAACGGCAACGGGCAGGAGCAGTACGACTTCCTCGCCGAGCTGCGCGCTCTTGCCCTCGGCTCCCGTTTCCCCGACGAACTCTCACCCGAACTGACCCGGTTCCCCAAGTCCGGCACCGGCTGACGGAAGGGATACTCATCGCCATGCTCTTCAACACCACGGGCCTGCTGGGGATGCTCCACCAGCTCCGGCTGACGCCGACGGCCATCGACGTCCTGTCGGTGATGGTGGCCCGCCAGCAGCCGGGCGGTTCGGTCGGCATGAACCAGTCCGAGATCGACGAGATCCTCTGCGTGGGCCAGGCCTCCATGAGCCGCGCCATGGCCCTGCTCGTCGAGCGGGGCATCGTCCTGCGCTCCGGAGGCGGCCGGGGCCACCGCTACGCCCTCAACCCGGCCGTCGCCGGCTACGAGTCGCAGACCGAGCTGGAGAAGGAGATGACCCAGCTCCTGGCCGTGGGAGGCCCGCCCTCCATCAAGGTCCCCGGCTACGCCAAGCGCCCCCCGAAGCCCGGCAAGGGCAGCCTCCACGCCGTTGCCTGACTGCTGGGAAGCAGCAAGGCCCCGGCGGACTGCCGGGGCCTTCTGCACCTGTACGCGAAAGCGCGTCTGTCCCAGTATGCCCGCGGTCCCGGCACGGGGCCACGCGGAGCGGAGCACGGTCCGCCGGTCCGCCGGTCCGCCGGTCCGCCGGCCCCGGTGCCCCGGCCGCCGGTCCGCCCGCGTCAGCGGTCGGGCCATGCGTGAGCCGGAGGGAGAGCGTCGGTGTGCGGGGTTCCTGCGGGCGGAGCGGACTGGGCTTCCTGTACCGCCCGGTTGTCCGGGGGCCGGAGGGCGCGAGGCGTCACCGGGCGGCTCTGCCCTTTCCTGGAGGGGCCCGGGCCCGACGTGCCGGCGGTCCCGGTCGTGGCTACCCGGCAGGCAGCGGGGCCGGGCCCTCGGGCTCGTCGCCGGCTTCGACCCCGCAGAACTGCTCGAGCAGCAGGGGTGCGCCCAGCGCCGTGGCGGTCAGTTTCCGGTGCGCTGCCTCCAGGGTGCGTACGGCCGCGGGCAGGCCCGCGGGGAGGGCGGGCTGCCCGCCGCGCGGCCGGCCGGGCGCGGTGGTGACCCACAGCTCCTCCACCCGTCCGCCCCGGAGGGCCTTCAGGTGTCCGGCGGTGAGCGCCTGGTGGGTGGCCTTCCAGCGGGCGACGGCGCCGCGGGAGACGGTGTCCAGGGGGTACCAGGCGTCTGCGACGCGGGCGCGCGGCAGGGTGCGCTCCAGCTCGAGGTCGGCGAGCCGCATCGGGTGCAGTGTGCTGATCCCCTGCCCGGTGCACACCGCGAGTGCGATCAGCGCGACGGAGCGCTGCCAGGTCGCTTCGAGTGTTCCGGCCGGGTGGTGGCCGGCGAGCAGCCGCAGTGTGCGGTGTGCTTCGGTGGGTGTGAGCCGCTCGGCGAACTGCGGTCCGGGCGGCCGCAGCTCCAGGGGGTGCCCGCAGTACCGGGAGAAGGTGTTCACCGAGCTGGTGCGGGCGGCCATGGAGTTGACGGCGGCCGGTGCGGTGGGGCCCTGCGGGCCCGGGCGGCGCCGGGTGGTGCCGCGTCGGGCGGCGGCCAGCCAGGCGAGGGCGTTCTCCTCGTCCAGCAGGTCCTCGGTGGCGACCTGGCCGGTGTCGCACTGGTGGTGTGCGGCGAGCCAGGAGAGGTACTCCTCGAGGTACGCGCGGCGCTGGCGCCGGGTGGCCTCGGCGCGCAGCGTGTCGAGGAACCGGTTCACGGCGGCGGTGCCGTGGGCGGGGACGCTCATGAGGTGCTCAGCTCCGTTGTTCGCCGGGCCTGCTGACAGAGGCCCGTTCCACGCGGTGCGCGCCGAGGCCACCACCCATTACATAACAGCAAGTAGCGGAGAAGCGCCACAATGCGCGTCCTCCAGCTGATGCATCGTTTCGGCTCGTCCCGAACCGAGTCGTACGTATGGGTCCGGTACGAACATCACGGTCCCCCTGCCTCCCGGCCACCCACTCCCCCGCCCCGGCGGACTCGGTCACCGCAACGTCAGCTAGTTACTGTTATTTAATACAACCCGGCTTACCCTCAGTGCTGGTGCGGGCCCCGGGCGGCGGCGATTGTGCTCGGGCGGCAACGGGACCTCTGCGTCGCCGAGGCCTGCCACGGGCTCGACGACACCCTGCACGGCCCTGTACTCCCGAAGCTGCCACGAAGTGACGAGTAGCTCTCTGTGATCAGAGTGACGCTCGGTCAGGTAGGGCGAGGCGGGGTCCGGGCACTTCGCCAGCCTGGAGGGCGGCGAAGTCGGCGTGGGCGGCTTCGACGGCTCCGGGGTACGCCACGCGCGTGGCGTGCTCGGCGAGCGCCCGGTAGATGCTGGCCAGGAAAGGGTTCTGGCCCTTGCGCTTGCCGGTGGGGATGAGCAGGTCTGGGCGGATCTGCTCGACGGACTCGCCGTTCGCCCGGCGACGCAGCACGGTGCGCAGCATGTCGTCGGTGATGACCTGAGGCCGGCCGCCATGCTTGCCGCGGCGCTCCCCCCGTGGCGGTAGCCGAGCATCCCTGCGACGATGCCGTGCGAGCCAACGGCCCCCGGCCGGAGCAGCTTCCCGCTACTGTGACGGCTCGTCTGGTCTCCGCGCCGCGTTTGGAGCAGTCCTCGATGAACAGCGCCTCTTTCCGTCT
Organism: Streptomyces sp. NEAU-W12; assembly: GCF_026242095.1. Lineage (NCBI taxonomy): Bacteria > Bacillati > Actinomycetota > Actinomycetes > Kitasatosporales > Streptomycetaceae > Streptomyces > Streptomyces sp. NEAU-W12. The sequence continues at coordinate 52,178 of NZ_JAPJDM010000027.1, read as the reverse complement.
CGTCGTCACGGGTGGCGGGACCGGTGGACACACGTACCCGGCACTCACGGCGGTGCGCACTCTGCATGCGAGACTCGCGCACGAGGGGCGTGCCCTGGAGACCCTTTGGATTGGGACCGAGTATGGCCTGGAAGCGCGTGTGGCACCGGCCGAGGGCATCGCGTTCACCAGCGTCGTGACGGGGAAGATCCGGCGCTCCAAGAACCCGCTCAAGCTCGTTTCGCCGGCGAACGTCAGGGACATGGCGAGGGTGCCGCTCGGTGTTCTGCAGGCACGTAAGGCCATCGAGCAGTTCCGGCCGGATGTGGTGCTGGCCACGGGCGGGTACGTTGCGGTGCCGGCGGGGCTGGCGGCCAGGATGTGCCGTCGCCCGCTGGTGCTGCACGAGCAGACGGTTCGGCTCGGGCTGGCGAACCGGAAGCTGGCACCGGCGGCCGCGCGGATCTGCGTGTCGTCGGAGTCGACGCTGCCCCTGCTGCCGGACTCAGCGCGGGAGGTCGCCGTGGTGACGGGTAACCCGGTGCGGCCGGAGGTCCTGTCTGGTGACGCGGACAAGGCGGTCGAGGCGTTGGGGCTGTGGGGCTTCGACCGGCAGTTGCCGACGGTGTACGTCACGGGCGGCGCGCAAGGCTCGCAGCAGATCAACGACCTGGTGGCCGAAGGGCTGCCGTGGCTGCTGGCGCGGGCGAACGTGGTGCACCAGTGCGGTCCCGCCAACGAGGAAGGTCTGCGGGAACGGGCGGCCGGTCTTCCTGCTGACCTGGCGGGCCGGTACTACCTGGCCGGGTTCGTCGGAGCGGAGCTGCCGGACGTGCTCGCGCTGGCCGACGTGGTGGTCGCGCGCAGCGGCGCGGGCACGCTGGCGGAGCTGACGGCGTTGGGTAAGCCGGCGGTGTTCGTGCCGCTAGCGTCGGCTGCGGGCAATGAGCAGGCACACAACGCCCGCCATCTGCAGCAGGCTGGGGCCGCCGTCGCGCTGGAAGGCGACGTGACGGTGGACCAGGTGCAGAACGCGCTGGGCCCTCTCCTGGCGGACGCGGGCCGCCGTGAGGCGATGGCTGAGCGGGCCCGGGCGCACGGGCGGCCGGACGCGGCGGACAGGCTCGTGGACGTGATCCTGTCCGCCGCGTCGGTGTGACTGGCCGCTACGACGCGAGGGCCTGGCCGAGCGCGGTCACGACGACGTCGATGTCCGTCTCGGTGAGGTGCTGGTGGAACGGCAGGCTGAGGACCTCCCTGCCGACCCGCTCGGTGGCCGGCAGGAGGCGCCGCCAGGCCGCGAACGCGGGTTGCAGGTGGTTGGGCGGGTAGTGGACGCCCACCCCGATGCCTCGGGCCCGCAGTGCCGTGAACACCCGGTCCCGGTGAGGCGTGAGGATCTGGCACAGGTGCGGCACAGCGTTGTCCACGTCGACGTCGACGAGCGTCACGCTGTCCAGCGGGGCGAGGGCGTCCCGGTAGGTGCGCCACAGGTGGCGGCGGGTGTCCGCAGTGGTCGCGAAGTGGTCGAGCTGGGCCAGGCCGATGGCGGCGTTGATGGCTGAGAGCTGGTAGCGCATGCCGAATCCGCCGACCCGGTAGGTGGTGGTGTTCGCGCGCTCACCCTGCGGCTCTTGCACGCCCAGGAGCCGGAGCCGACGGACCGTGTCGGCTTCCTCGGGCGTACGGGGGATGACCATGCCGCCTTGGCCGCACGTGAGGTTCTTGATCGGCCCGAACGAGAAGCAGGTGAGCGCCCCCGCCGTGCCGACGAGGTGAGGGCCGCTGCGGGAGCCGAACGCGTGCGCCGCGTCCTCGACGACCGCGATCCCCCGTGCGTTGAGCTCTCCCCGGGCGCCCATCAGGTCGGCGGCCCGGCCGCCGAACAGGACGGGGACGACGGCGGCCGTCGCGTCGGTGACGGCGTCCCTCACGAGTTGCTCGGTCACGCACAGGGTGGCCGGGTCGACGTCGATGAACCGCACGGCGGCGCCCACGGCGAGGATCGCCTGCACGGTCGCGCAGAACGTCATGGACGGCACGATGACCTCGCTGCCGGGTCCGACGCCAGCGGCGAGCAGCGCGGTGTGGAGGGCCGCTGTGCCGGAGGACACGGCCACCGCGTCGGGAACGCCGAGGAACTCGGCGATGCGGTGCTCGAACTCTTCGGTGACGTCGCTGTGGCCGTACTGCCCTGACTCCAGCACCTGGGCCACGGCTGCGGCTTCCTGTCCGTACAGGTACGGGCTGGCGTTGCGCCGGGCATCCGGCTTCGTTGAGGTGATCACTGCGTCTCCCTGGCCGGTCGGATGAGTGGGCGGAGCAGCGTGCTCACCTTGTCCAGGGCAGCGCCGGCGTCCGCGGGCGACGGCCCGGCAGCGACGAGCAGGCCTATCTTGTGGCCGGACTGGTCATGCGGCCGGACGAGGTCGCCCGGCTTTGCGTATGTCTCGACGGCGGTGATCCCGGGCAGGGCGCGCGCCGCGGCGACGCCCTCCCACGCGACCAGTTCGCCTTCCTCGTCGAGGGGTGAGCCGAGCAGCTCCAGCGCGGCATGCGCGGCGCGCGTCGGCTGCAGGTGGTCGCCGAACGGCTCGCCCAGGGCGAGGGCGATGAGGGCGCGCACGACGTCGACGCCGTAGGCGGCGGCGAGCAGTCGCGGAACGCCGTCACCGCCAAGGCGGGCGTTGGCCTCGATGACGCGTTCCTGGCCGTCGTCGCCGAGGACGACGTCGAAGTTCGCCGGCCCGTTGTCGATGCCGAGTGCGCGGCACAGTCGTTCCGTGGTGGCCCCGAGCTGGTTGCGTGTCTCCGAGGCCAACTGGGCAGTGCTCAGCCGCCTGACGACGAAGCTCTCGCCGATGAATTCCTTGTCCTTGATGCAGGTCAGCAGGGCCCTGCCGTCCCGCATGAAGACCTCGATGGCCAGCGGGCGGCCGGTGACGAACTCTTCGGCGATCACAGTGTGCGAGGCGGAGTAGGAGCGGGCGTAGGCGACGGCGGCGTGCAGGTCTTCAGGGCGGGTGATGCGGGTGACGCCCTTGCTGCCGGAGCCGTCCGCGGGCTTGACCACGAGCGGGAACCGCAACCGCGCCGCCTGGGCGATGACCTCCTCCGGGTTGTCCGACGCGGTCCACCCGTATCCGGTGATACCGCACGACGCGGCGATCGAGTGGAACGCGGCCTTGTCGCCGGCCGTGAGTGCACGCTCGGGGTACACGTACGTTGTGCCGTACCGCAGGCCCAAGGCGCGCCAACTGGCCAGCGCGGCATCGCTCGCGCCGCCCACGATCCCGGCGGGGCGCACGTCGCCCAGCGCGTCGGCGATGGCGTCGGTGTCCCGGGTGGAAACGTCCAGGACGGCATCAGCGAACGGGAACGCGGGAGCATCCAGCCGCATGTCCACCGCGATGGTCGGGATGCCGCGACGCCGCGCCTCCTGGTAGAGCGGGATCATCTCCTCCGATGCGCCAAGGACGATCAGCGCGCCCTTCGGCCACTGCTCAGGCATGCTGGCCCTCCAGCGCGGGGGAGGCGGTGCGGGCGGAGGGGATGGCGGGGAGCGGGTTGCGGGACATCGGTGCCCACCGGTCGGGGTTGGCCATGTACCAGGCGACGGTCTCCTCCAGGCTGGCGTGGAAGTCGCGGGCGGGCTTGTAGCCGAGGGTGGCGATCTTGCTCCAGTCCATGGCGTACCGGATGTCGTTGGAGAGCCGGTCCGGGATGTAGGTGACCTGATCCCAGTCGGCGCCGCAGATTTTCAGCAGCTCCCCGGTCAGTTCCCTGCTGGTCAGGTCCGTGCCGCCGCCGAGGTTGTAGACCTCGCCCGGCACGCCCTGGCGGAGGACGAGCTCGATGCCGGCGCAGTTGTCGGCGACATGCAGCCAGTTCCGCACGTGCTGGCCGCGGTCGTGGAGGGTGACCTTCTCTCCGCGCAGCAGCCGGGTGACGAACAGGGGGATGATCTTTTCGGGGTGCTGGCGGGGCCCGTAGTTGTTGGAGGACCGGGTGACACAGACCGGCGCCCGGTACGTCTGCCAGTAGCTGAGCGCGACCAGGTCGCTGGCCGCCTTCGACGCGGTGTAGGGGAAGGTCGGGCGCAGCGGGAAGTCCTCGGTGGCCGCGCCGTCCACGAGGGGCCCGTACACCTCGTCCGTGGAGACGTGCACGAACCGCTCGATGCCGTGGCGCATGGCCGCGTCGGCGAGGGTCTGGGTACCGATGACGTTCGTGGTCACGAACTGGCCGGCCGTGCTCAGTGACCGGTCGACGTGGGATTCGGCGGCGAAGTGGACGACGGCGGTGTGCCGGGCGACGAGCGCGTCCACCAGGTCGCGGTCGCAGACGTCGCCGAGGACGAACTCGAGCTTGGGGCTGAGGAACGCATCCCCGAGGTTCGTCCGGTCTCCCGCGTAGGTGAGGGCGTCCAGGACGGTGACCCGCTCGACGTCGGCGGCGCCGAGGACACGTTTGACGAAGTGCGAGCCGATGAACCCGGCTCCGCCAGTAACCAGCAACCTCATAGCAGGGCTCCCTTCACGGATGTGCGGCAGCGCCAGGACATGGCGGGCCGCGAGGGATGAGGGTCTGCGCGGTCACGCCGCCCTGCGGGCGGCGACGGGTGACCGAGTCTCGAACAACCGGTCCCGGCCGAACAGGAGTTGGCGGTAGTCCCGCGGTAGTCCCGTTCTGCGACTACCGCTCTCAGACCCTGCCGTCCTGGTTGGATTGATGCGTGGACGAGCGTGACCCCCACCCGCTGTGCAACGCACGGAAGGCTCTCGGTCTGACCCGCGTAGAACTCGCGGAGAGGATTCGGGCTGCCGCCCGCCGACGCGGCCTGCGCTCCGGCATCGACAAGCAGCGCATTTGGAAATGGGAGACCAAGGGCGTGACACCCGATGCGGTCTCTCAGGTCTACATCGCTGAGGCGCTGGGCGCGCCTGTCGAGCTGGTTGACCCGCAGGCGTGGCCGGAGTGGCTGCCTGGCGTCACCGGCCGTGTGGTCCCCCTCAGTCCACCCAGCCCGGTCACCGCTCTGCGAGAGGCATTGCGTACAACCATGAACCGCTCCCGCCGCACCTTCCTGACTGCCGTCTCGGGCAGCGCGCTGATCACGCTCGCCGACGCGTGGGCAGACGCCGGCGCGTGGGCCGCGGTCAGCGAGCCGGAGAGCAACACCACAGCGGTCGGGGAGGAGTTGGTCGCGCTGTTGGAGCAGACCGGCGCCAGCCTGACCGCTCAGGCGACCGAGCAGCGTCAGTACACCGCCCCGCTGATCGACGCCCTGCTGACCACGGTCACGAACCTGATCGAGGGCGGCCGATACACCGAGCCGGTCAAGGTGCGCCTGCACGCACTGGCTGCCCGCTTGTCCCAGACAGTGGGCTGGCACCGCTTCGACACGGGGAGGCCAGCCAGTATTGGATTGCCGGGCTGCACAGCGCCCATACCGGAGATGACCGCGACATGGGCGCGGCCTTGCTCGGCGACCTCGCCTATCAGGCGTCCTGGCGCCGTGCCCCTCGTACGGCCGCCAGCATCCTCGAGCGGGCCCTCACGGGCACGCACCATCCCACCGCCCGATCGCTGCTTAATCTGCGTCTCGCCCGTGCCATGGCGGCCCAGGGCGAACGAGGGGCGACACTGCGCGCTCTCGCGGCCGCCGAACAGCTCCTTGACGCGTCCTCCTCCGACCCGGTGCCGGCGTGGTGTTCGTGGATGTCGCCCGCGGACCTGGCCGTCGACTCGGGGCAGGCCCTTCTCGACCTGGGCGATACCCGGCACGCGCACCAGCTCATCCGGGAGGGTCGGGAGATGCTGCCGACCAGCCGGGACAAGACTCGGGGCGTCTTCCTCACCTACGAGGCGCGGAGCTTCCTCGACCTGAAAGAGCCTGAGCGTGCGGCGGCGACCGCTCTGGAAGCGTTGACGGTCGCCCAGCGGATCGGCGCCCCGCGTTGCGTCACCCTGGTCCGGGAACTCGTACCCGCGTTCGCGGGGTACTCGCACGTCCAGGGAGTTGGGGAGCTGATCGACCAGGCGACCGCGTGACGGAGCACCTAGGTCAAGTCGTTGATCGTGGTGACGGTCCAGGTGTGGATCTGCCGCCAGAGCTGTATAGAGCTACTTGTCACTTCGTGGCAGCTTCGGGAGTACAGGGCCTGCACGGCGCCGGCTCGCCCAGCGCGGCCGGTGGCTGTCGTACTCGGTCGGCATGGCCATCACCGACGCCATCCACCACGCCGTCCTCAAGATCCCGCCCGCCGCGTGGACAGTGGCCGTCGAGCCGGGCGGCGAGATCCGCGACGGCGCCCGGGTCGCCGAACCCACCGGCGATGTCCCCACCGGCCGGCCGAAAGGGGTGCGGCTGATCGTCCGCGAGGAACGGCCTCACCCCGGCGCCCAGTTGCGCTTCACCGACGCCGACGGCCTGCGGCTCACCGCGTTCGCCACCAACACCACCGGCGCTCCGATCGCCGCGCTCGAACTGCGGCACCGCCAGCGCGCGAGGGCCGAGGACCGCGTCCGGGCCACCCGGGCCACCCGGGCCACCGGCCTGCGCAACCTGCCCCTGCACGACACCGCACAGAACCAGATCTGGCTGGAGATCCTCCAGATCGCCCTCGACCTGCTGGCCTGGATGCCCACGCTCGCTCTGACCGGCGAAACCCGCAGGTGGGAGCCTCGTCGTCTCCGGCTCCGTCTCTTCTCCGCCGCCGCCCAGATCGTCACGACCGTCCGCCGTCGGCATCTGAGGTTCACGCACCACTGACGTGATCCCCAAACCTCTGGCACGGCTCGAAGCCCTCCCGAACCCCGGCTGACCAGCGCGTTCCCGTTCCTGCGAGCAGCACCACCCCGACCGGAGCCTTGGAACCCGGCGCCCACCCGACGCGACAGCCAGGCCGACGGCCTGGCCGCCAGCACCACGAACAACCGAAACGGCCCGCCGAAGAAACCGACGAACCGTCACGAAGGATCGAGGCTAGGAGTTCGTGTGCGCCGGACGAGCAGTCCTTCGAGAGGCAACGAAGTCCCGAAGCACCGGATACGGGCTGCAGATGATGTGCACGTTGGATGCGGCGAGGATGCCGACGCACATCTGCCGGTACTCGTAGCTGGTGAGTTGGCTGCGCTCGGTGGCCACGCTCACCCCTGGCATGGTGAGGCCCGGCCACATACGGTCGCGGCTGGGCCGGAGTCGGTGGCTGATCAGGACTCGGGGCAGAGCGTCTTGCGCAGCCCGAAGTTGATGTGACTTCCGTCGTCATCGGTCAGCGTGACGCCGCCGTAGGAGAACCGCTGCGCAGCACTGTGGTCCGGGTTCGTCGCGCCGCCGTCCAGGGACGCGCACTGGTTGCGGGCCGCGTCGATGGCCTTGTCCTCGTCATGGGTGAGATTGCCGTTGACGTCATGGATGGCCGCGAGGACGGCGTCGCGATCGGCGCCGGTGGGCTCGGGCGGCATGCCGGCGTTCTTGGCGGCGCCGCTGTTGTCTGCGGCACTCGACGCCTCGGGCACGGTGCTCTTGACGGTGTCGGCCTTGCTGTCGCTGCCCTTGTCGCTGCTGCAGCCAACGACGGTGACGGCAAGTATGGCGACGATGGCCGCGGTCGTGGTGCGGATGCGCATGATTCCCCCTGGTAGGACACGAGTAGGAACATGGTGCGGCAGGTGGGGCACTGGGCCTGCAGCGGTGATGGAGTTGTGACGTGATGCGGACGCGTTTGAAGCGATCCGCTTCCCGTGGCGGTCGCTGCCTCCAGGACGGATCGCCGTGGGCGGTTGGAGGAGTCGCGGAAGACGGCGACGCTGCCGGCCACCGTGCAGCACCTGGAGACCGCGGCCGTCGATGACGCCCTGGACGTGCTGATGTCGTCTCGGCTGCTACCGCGCGTATCTCCTCCAAAGCCCTCGTAGGTCTGTCGTGGGAGTGGCGATCCGCTCTTGAACACGGAGAGTAATGACAGTCGTGCAAGTCAGAGTCCTGCTGATTCCATACGAGCTGACTGTCCTCCCCAGCGGTGTGCGGTCCCACCGACTGGAGCGACACGTCCTCCTTGGCGGAGATCGCTGTCGTGCCCACCGCACGGAGACCTTGCTCCTCTCACGGCAGCGTCCTCGGGGCCGGCGGGCAGCTGCATCATGCCGCCTGCGGAGAAAATCCGAGCAGTAGTCTTGATCTTTATGAGTGCCACGTCACGACGAGTCCCTGGGGAAATGGCCCTGGGGCCGTTGATGCGCTGCTACGGGTATCGCATCACCCGGGCCGGAACGGTCAAGGGAGCTGAGCCATCTGGCGATCCCGCGGACGTTGCGGCAGCTCGCCGCTCGGGGTGGCCGGTGCATGAGCGCGAACAGTGGGCTGCGCCTGAGATCGTCGAGCGGTCCGTTTCAGCGGCTGCGGTGCTGGACGAGGATACGGTGCTCCCGGCGTTCGTCGCAGGGTTGGGGTCCGTCCCGCGCGGGCGGCAGACGGTGATCTCCTACGGATGGGCGCGCTTCCTCAGCACGGCACCGCGAGACGAAGGCGGTGTCCCTGACTGCGGTTTGAAGCCGGTGTCCGAGGTCGATGTCACAGAAGTGCTGCTGCGTCTCGTACTCGGCTGGGCGTGGAATGAGATGCCGGAGCACTATCTGCCGGACTTGGAAGCCGCCGCAGCGGAAGGGCTGCCTCGGCCGGAAGAGGACGACCGCGAGCGGATGCGCGCGTTGCTCGGTCTCATCCGCTCAGCGCCGGCGGGGACGGGGCCGAGCGAGTTGGAGAAGGAGGTCGCGCGGGCGAAGATCGTGCCCGGTACTGACAAGTATCAGCGGTACGGCATCCTCACCGGACTTGCCGAGATTGGGGTGCTTCCCAGCCCAGCCCTGCCGCCGATGTGGGACCGGTTCATCCCCACCGCCGAGAGGCACACCGCATCCCGCAGGCTACGCGGCACGCCACGCTCGGACATCACGGTGCCACTCGCAGGATGGCGTGGAGGCGTCGACGAACAACGGGCATCATGGCTGCTGGACACATGAGAGCAGCAGGACGTCGCCAGGAGCGGGATGAGCACCACCAGGACGCCCGGGTGCCGCGTCAGCGGCGGGCGTCCCTGGGTCCCAGCAGACTAGTGACCTCGGCAATCTCCTCCGCCGACGGGTGGAAGTAGGTTACTCAGGTTGATGTGGTTGCTCACGGCCTGATTCAGCCACCTTGCCCGACTCGACCTCTCCCTCACCGCGTGACCGAATAGGGGTCTTACTGGTGTGATCGCCCAATCAACTGTCGCCGGTTCCCCGAGGAACCCAGCCAGTTGGTGACCGACTGTGGTTGCCAACGGCGTACCGGCTCCAGGCCCCACCGGCCTCGTTGCGGAGCCGGGTGGCGGTCCTGTCGTGGGAGCGAGAGCGTCTGCGGCGACGGGCGCGGGATTCGGCACGAGGTGGGAGAACAGCTGCGAACGGCGGGTGTTGACTTCCTTCCCGTGGTGGAGCACCAGGACGAGACCAGGGCGGCCTACGACGGGGTCGTCGAGCTGTATGCGTCGATGTTCGCTGATCGGCTGGAGACGCAGCCGTTCTCGCGGAACATGATCGGCATCTTTGCCGAGCTGGTGCGCGGGACGGGGAATCCGCGGGCGGCCGATGTCGGCTGCGGGCCCGGACATCTGACGGCCATGCTGCATGACCTGGGGCTGGATGCCTTCGGGCTCGACCTCTCCCCAGCCATGGTCGACCATGCCCGGCGGGCCCATCCGGCGCTGCAGTTCAACGAGGCGCGAATGGAGGCCCTGCCAGTCGAGGAGGGCGCGCTCGGCGGCGTGCTGGCCCACTACTCGATGATTCACACCCCTCCTGGAGAACTACCCGCGCTGCTCGCCGAGCAGGCGCGTGTCCTGGCACCAGGGGGCCTGCTCCTGGTCTCGTTCTTCGCGACCGACGGGCCCGAACCGGTTTGCTTCGACCACAAGGTGACGCCCGCCTACAGCTGGCCGGCGGACCGGTTCGCCGAGCTGCTGGCCCGGGCCGGGCTCGTCACGTTCGCCCGGCTGCTCCACGACCCGGCCTCTGAGCGGGGCTTCCTCGACGCCCACTTGCTGGCCCGCAAGTCGGAGAACACCGTCGAGGCCACCGCACAATAAGCCAGCAGGATCGGTGACAGGGTCCTTACCGGCACCCCAGATTGAGCGAGACGAGAAGGAGAGCATCAGCTCGCCGCGGGTCCTCGCCGTCCTCGCACGGGGCGTCCGCCGTCGAGGGGGCGTGGGCGTTGCTATGGCATTTCGCCGGCGTCCGTGACCATGCGGACGAGGGTGTCGACGAGTTCGTCGGCGGTGGTGTGCCACTTGTCTGTGTCGAGGTGGCCGCTGAGCTCCATGCCCGCGATGCCGTGGGCGCTGGTCAGCAGCAGGGCGCCGTAATGCCGTGCGTTCCGCTCTCCCGCGAGGGCGGCGACGATGTCCAGGAACTCGTCCTGAAAGCGTTCGGCCGCGCGGTCGGCCACGGCCGGGTCGCCTTCCGGCCCGCATAGCTGACGCCGGATGCGATCCATCCCGTCACCGAGTTGCCCAGGAAGGTTTGCGCGCCGCCTGAACAACACCTGGTACAGGTGCGGCTGGTTTTGGCCGACGTCGATGAGGGCGCGGAGAGCGCCGCGCAGCTTCTCGGAGGCAGACAGGGCCGGGTCGGTCCGAAGGGCGTGCACCTGGTCGCCGATCCGTTCCCAGCTTTCGGCCGCGACGGCGGTCAGCAGGCTGTCCTTGCCCGTGAAGTGCCGGTACGGCGCTCCCCGGGTCACGCCTGCCCGCGCGCCCACCTCGCGCAAGGTGACCGCTTCGGGGCCGCCGAGGTCGAGGAGCTCGGCGGCCGCGTCGAGCAGAGCGCGGCGGGTGGCGGCGGCGGACTCGGCACGGGTGGTCATGACGCCCATCATACAGTTGACAGTGTCATCTAAACCGGTACCGTAGCCGAGGTGACAACGTCATCTGGAACTCAGAAGTTGATCGTCGTAACCGGAGCCTCCACGGGCATGGGCGCGTCAGCCGCCCGCGAACTGGCTCGCCAGGGATTTCACGTCCTGGCCGGCGTGCGACGCGACCGTGACGCCGACGCCATCCGATCGACCGGCATCGAGCCGGTCATCCTCGACATCACCAGGTCCGAGCAGGTGGAGGCACTCGCCGCGCGGGTCGCCGACGACCCGCGCGCGCTGCACGCGCTCGTCAACAACGCCGGCGTCCAGGTGAACGCCCCGGTCGAAGCCCTGCCGATGACGGAGTGGCGGCGGGTGTTCGAGGTCAACCTCTTCGGCCACATCGCCGTCACCCAAGCGCTCCTCCCCGCGCTGCTGCGCAGCAAGGGCCGTGTGATCAACATCAGCTCGGTCGGCGGCAAGTTCGCCATGGCCACCTACGGCGCGTACGCCGGCGCGAAGTTCGCCCTGGAGGCGGTCAGCGACTCGCTCCGCCGGGAGGTCGCTCCGCTGGGCGTACAGGTGGTCGTGGTCGAGCCCGGCGGCGTCCGCACGGAGATGGCTGCCCGCGGGGTCGAGACGGCGAACCACCTGGCTGCCCGGATGACGCCGGAGCAGGACGAGCGTTACGGCAGCCTGGTCCAGGCGAACAACAAGTTGATGACCTCGGGCACTGCTTCAGGCCTGACCGCCGACGCCGCCGCCCGGGTCATCGCGAGGGCCGTGACGACGCGTAGACCGCGCACCCGCTACACCGCCGGCCGGGATGCCGCCCTGATCATGCGCCTGGGCCCGGTGCTGTCCGACCGCACGCTCGACCGCGTCCTCGCCGCCAACCTGCGCCGCCACTACCCGAAGGGAGCCGTCGGCCGACGAGGACTCCACGAACGGCTCCGTCCCCTGTGGTGCGGCCACCGGTGAGCTCACAGTCAACGGACAACCTGCCCTCCTGCCCGGGAGGAGGGCTCTCCCGGCGTCAGAACCCGTATTTGAACCCCTCTCACGGGGCTGCTGAAGCTGGATGGGGCCAGTGCCCCGTGGACGACGGCTCATGTGCCACGTGCGGTGTCCGAGTGGGGGCGGCCCGCTTGACGAGACGCCATGGAGATCGGCCCGCTCCGGACCGCCCGCTCGCCGGTACCGATCGAGGGCACGCTCGCCACGCAGGCCCGCACGTTGCGAGTTACCTGCCCCGTGGGCCTGTTCAGATACGGATCGGCTGTTCAGATGCAGATCACGATCTTTCCTCGGGTGCGTCCGCGCTCGGCGTGCGCGTGGGCGTCGGCGATCCGCTCCAGGGGGTAGGCCTGTTCGATACGGGGTGTGTAGCGGCCTTGCCGGCCCAGTTCCGCGGCCGCGGACAGGAGGGTGGAATCGTTCTCCGCGTTGACCACATGCGTGCCCAGGCGCTGCCCGCCCGCGTGGTCGGCGACCGTCGCGACGCGCTTCGGGTCACCTGTGATCGCGACGAGGTCGTCCAGGGAGCCGGAGGCCGCGGTGTCGAGCGCGATGTCGACTCCGCGCGGGGCGAGAGCGGACAGGCGGTGTGCGAGGCCGGGGCCGTAGGGGGTGGGAACGGCGCCGAGGGAGGTGAGGAACTCGTGGTTGCGTTCGCTGGCTGTCCCGATCACAGTGGCACCTTGCGCCACGGCGATCTCGACCGCCGCGCTGCCCACGCCTCCGGCGGCGCCCTCGACGAGGAGGGTGCGCCCCGCGAGGGGGCCGAGCGCGTCGAGCCCGCGCATCGCGGTCACGGACGCGAGGCCGGCGCCCGCGGCCTGTTCGTCGTTCCACGTGGCGGGGGTGTGCGCCCAGGCCGAAAGGATGAGCAGCTCCGCGGTCGCGCCGGTGACACCGCCCAGCCCGAAGACCCGATCGCCGATGCCCACCCCCTGCACCCCGTCGCCGATCTCGTCGACCACCCCGGCGCCGTCGCGCCCGGGAATGTCGGGCAGATCCAGAGGGAAGATCTGGTGCAGGGCGCCGGAGCGCAGCTTCCAGTCGATGGGATTGACGCTGGCCGCCGCGACGCGGACACGAATCTCACCGGGTCCGGGGTGGGGGTCGGGGGCCTGCTCGATCACCAGGCTCTCCGCTCCGCCGTATTCGTGGAACCGGGCTGCGCGCATAATGGTCTGCCTTACTTTGACGGGCCGGAATGACGTGTTCGTCCGACGCTCGTCACTCTAGAACCTGACGTTGACGTGAGGTGCAAGCCGCAACTGCCGCCCGGCCGGAGGAGGGCGGGCGCGGATGGGTGAGGTGGCCGAGCGGGCGGGGTGAGCGTGAGGGTCCGCGTCACTACGAGGGATCACGCCGCCCGCCACGGTCGGCACCCGTGTGCCCTCGGGCCGGCTCGGCGGCCCCGGCACGACGCGAGGACTGCCGTGCGTACGTGAACCGCGTGAACGCCCTCGGGTCCGCCACCGGGTCATGATCGATCTCGGCGCCGGCAACGGTTCGATCGACCCCCAGGGGCTGCCCCCGGAGCCGGTACTGCTAGCCTAAACCTGACGTCAACGTGAGGTACGAACGGGAAGGGAACGGCCTGCGTCATGCGCATCGGACAGCTCGCCAGGCGGTCAGGGGTCAGCGTGCGGGCCCTGCGCTACTACGAGGAACAGCGGCTCCTGGAATCGGCGCGGACGCCCGGTGGGCAGCGTGACTATCCCGACGAAGCCCTGGAGCGGGTCCAGCTCATCCAGGACCTCTTCGCGGCCGGCCTCTCCAGCCGTACCGTCGTCGAACTCCTGCCGTGCGTGAGCACCGGCGTCGCGACCCCCGCCATGCTCGACCAGCTCATCATCGAACGCGACCGCATCGCCGCACGCATCCAGGACCTGTCCCGGGCCAAGACCAAACTCGGCCGCGTGATCGAGAATGTGACCGCGGCGAACGTGGCGCAGGACTGATCAACCCGTCGCGAGGTGGGGCCCCGGCCCATCCGGCATCCACCGGGCGCCGTCGCGCGTGAACAGGTCTCCCCACCCGGTCGGGTCCGTGAGCGCCACCGCCGCCCCTGTCCTGTACCCGCCATGAACGATCAACGCCTCCACGGTAGGAGATCCACGAGGACTTGCAGGTCGTGGAGAACTGGAACAGCGCGAACAAGGACCTCTTCCACGGCAAGGACGGTGGCCTGGCCGGGCAGGACAAGGAGTCCCAGGAGGTGTCCATGCTCGCCCTCCACCTGCTCCAGTCCGCCCTGGTCCACGTCAACACGCTGCTGATGCAGCAGGTCCTCGCCGATCCGAAGTGGGCCGACACGCTCACCGATGCGGACGCTTCCGCAGATGAGCCGCGACTTCCTCCTGGTAACCGTCCCAGCCGACGGACGTCGGGGACAGCTGCACGAGGGGACGGCCCTGGGCTTCGGTGAGGGCGCGCGCGGCATAGGCGCCGATGTCGTAGAGGTACAGGTCGGCCGGATCGTCGTCGTAGACGGCGCGCAGTTGCGGGAGCGCCTGGACGGCATCGTCGAGGAAGAGGCTCGCCGCTGCGATGGGATCGGTAGGCCAGTCGTTGTCCTCGACGGGCAACGTGGAGGTGCACGGCACCAGCTCCGCGCCGGCGGATTCGATCCGGTCGGCCACGAACGGGTCGTTGGCGTAGGTGACCCGGTGCCCGCGGTCCACCAGCTCACGGATGAGCGCGAGGCTGGGCAGGACATGGCTGACGATGGGGACGCCGACCATCGCGATATGGGCGCGGGGGCGGGACGTGGGCGATCACCCGTTTCTGGCGCGGGACGGGAGCGGGCGGTGTGGAGAGGACGCGATGTCAGGGCTGGTCGATCTGCGCGGCGGCCTCCTCCAGGTCGGCAACGGTCCCCGACACGATCGTCCGTACATGCCTGGTGATGTGCTGCACGGGCCAGTCCCACCACGCCACGGCGAGGAGCCGGGCGATGTCCGCAGCGTCGTAGCGGGTGCGGATGAGCCGGGCGGGGTTGCCGCCGACGATGCCGTAGTCGGGGACGTCGCCGGTGACCACGGCGCCGGCGGCGATGATCGCGCCGTGGCCGATGCGTACACCGGGCATGACCGTGGCGCCGTGGCCGAACCACACGTCGTTTCCGACGACTGTGTCGCCCCGGCCGGGCAGGTCGGTGATCAGGTCGAAGTGCTCCGCCCAGGAGCCCCCCATCGTGGGGAACGGGAAGGTGGAAGGACCGTCCATGCGGTGGTTGGCGCCGTTCATGATGAACCGGGTGCCCGTCCCCAACGCGCAGTACTTGCCGATGACAAGCCGCTCGGGGCCGTAGTGGTACAGGACGTTGCGCGTCTCGAATGCGGTCGGGTCGTCCGGATCGTCGTAGTAGGTGAAGTCACCGACCTCGATCAGCGGCGACTTCACCAGCGGCTTGAGCAGAACCACGCGCGGGTGCTCGGGCATCGGGTGGAGCACGGTGGGGTCAGCGGGAACGGGCGGCATCGTGGAGGCGGTTCCTCTCTAGTGAACCTAGGGCGACAACTGTCGCGTTAAGATGCTGGCACAGCCCTGCCGCCTTGATCAACCGGATACTGATTGCCGATGACAGACCCACTGGACACGACGTCGGACCGCCGTCCGGGCGGTCGCACCGCCCGCATCCGCGCCCAGGTTCTCGATGCGGTGCGCGCCGAACTCGCTGAAGGCGGTCACGAAGGACTCACGATGGAGGGTGTCGCGACGCGCGCCGGAGTGCACCGCGCCACGGTCTACCGGCGTTGGCGGGATGTCGGCGGCCTGCTCGTCGACGTCATCGACGCCGCCGGCGAGATCGACTGGCAGCCGCCGGACACCGGCTCGCTGCGCGGCGATCTGACGGCCCTCAACCAGGAAATCCAGGAATCCCTGGTCGTACAGCCGTCGTTCGCCGTCGCCCTGATGGCCGCCTCGTTCCACTCCGAACAGGCCGCGCGGGCCCAGACGCAGTTGTGGACGGACCGGTACGCCCAGTGCGAGATCCTCGTCGAGCGCGCCATCGAGCGCGGTGAACTCCCCGCACAGCACACGGACGCGCGGAGCCTGCTGATCGCCGCCACGGCGCCGCTCTATCACCAGCTAGTGCTCCTGCGTGCCGATCCGGACCCGCAACTCCCGAAACGGGCCGCGGAGGCGGCAGTCCTGGCGGCTGCCGCGGGTGCCTTCTCCGTCCGTCGGGAAGAGAGCGTGTGATCGAGGAGACAGGGAGCGAACGCAAGCGCAATCAAGAGCGCGGCAAGACCTGGTTCACGGTTCAGTAGCCCTGGTTCGGACACCAGGGAGCAAATAGCCGCGAGGTCAACCTTTGAGGGCTCGCATACGGCGGCGGGCGGCCGGGTCGCGCTCGGCGACGTGCCGAGCGACCGCGTCGACTCCGGAGCGGGCGTAGCGCTCCAGGGAGCGGACGGAGGCGTGGCGGGAGCGGGCCAGCATCGGGGTGGAGGTGCCGCCCTCGGCGTCGTGGGTGAGCGCACTGTGGCGGAGCCGGTGCAGGGTCCAGCCGTCGAGGTCCTCGATGTCCTCGGGTGTGGCGAGCGGGTTGGCCAGCAGCCGCGTGGCGTACTCGAAGATCTCCTCGGCCCGCCGGTAGGAGAGCCGGGCCCGTCCGGTCTCGGCCCTGTTCTCCCGAAGCTGCCGCGAAGTGACAAGTAACTCAGCGTGTAGTTAGGGCCTTGGCTTCTGTGCGAGCTTCAGGAACCTCGCTGCCAGTGAGGGCGGCGAAGTCGGCGCGGGCCTGTTCGACGGCTTCCGGGTACGCCACCCGTTTCTCGTGCTCGGCGAGTGCACGGTAGATGCTGGCGGCGGACGGGCTCTGCCCCTTGCGCTTGCCGGTAGGGATGATCAAGTCCGGCTGGATCTGCTCGACGGACTCGCCGTTCGCCCGCCGGCGGAGCAGGGTGTGCAGCATGTCCTCGGTGATGACCGGCGGCCGGCCGCCGTGGTTGCCCTTGCGGGCCGCGGTGTCGAGCCCTTCCAGGGTCGACTCCCGGATGTTCTCCCGTTCGGTCTCCGCCATCGCGGCGAAGAACGCGAACAGCAGTCGGCCCGGCCCGCTGGGGTCGTACATCCCGGGCAGGGGTCCGGCGAGCATCTCCAGGACCAGGCCGTGGGCGGTGAGGTGGTCGGCGAGCGCGGTGAGTTCGGCGGCGTCGCGGCCGAGGCGCTTCATCTCATAGACGGTGAAGATGACCCGGCAGTGCGGGGCGTGGGCCTTGATGTCGCGGGCGGCGGCGAGCGCGGCCTCGAACTGGGGGCGGACCCGGATGCGGGTGCTGATCTTCTCGCTGAAGACCTTCTCTCGCGGGACGCCGTGCTTGGCGAGGGCGTCGAGCTGGGAGTCGAGTTCCTGCCCGAGGGTCGAGCATCGGGCGTAGCCGATCCGGATGTCCGCACCCGGGGTGTCCGGGTCGACCGGGGCCGGCGGCGGGGTGCCGGGCCGCCACGGCTGCCCCGGCCCGCGGTCGGCCGGGGTCTGGACCCGCAGGAGCTTCGCGAGCCGGGGCACCTTGGTGAACCGGCCGGTGCGGTACGTCCCGGCGACCGCGCCGCCGCGCGAGCGGCACGGCGATCCCGGTGCGGCCGCGCACCGCGGGCAGGGGTGGCGCTCGACGTCGTCGGCGTCGGCCGGGGCGGGGTCGTGAGGGTCTGTCATGACCCCGGATGTTCTCACAATTCAGTTCCCAGAACGGGGTGTCGCCTGCTCTTGCGTGAGAACGGGTTGTGAGAACCGATGCGGCGTCCGCGCGTCCTCCCGCACCTTCAGTTGATCTTGCTCTGGGAAAGGACCGTTTATGCGAGATCAGACTGTCCGCGAACGGCCTGAAACGTTCCTGCTGCGGTGAATGCGTTGGTGATCGGCGCGATGAGCGAGGCGAAGCGGCGGGCGCCTGCGTTGCCGATCGGTGCCCATAGCGCGGCGCAGTGCTCGTCTGTCTCCACTTCGATGCGCTCGCGTGCCGCGCTGCCGGCGTCGGTGACCATGCCGTGGGAGTCGAGCCAGCCGCGCGCGACGAGGCGTGCCGTCGCCGCGCTCCACTCCTCGTCGTCCCACCGGCGGGTCGCTCGCGCCAGAGCTGTCGGGAGGCGGCCGGTTGCGGTGTGCAGAACGAGGCAGTCGCAGGGCCCGAGGCCGTTGTCGGCGAGTACGACGAGATGGGCGTCGCCGCGCCACTCGCGCGCCACCGTGATCTGCTGCCAGAGTGCGACGAGAGGATCGGGGGGAAGCGCGACCGAGGCGTTCGCGGCGGCCAGCACCTTGCCGGCGTAGTCGGCACCGGCGACGACCGGGTCGATCAGCGAGTGCGCCTCGGCAAGGTGGTCATCGGTGAGATGTACGTCGACGCGCCGCATCGCGCGGCCGGCGGCCAGGAAGCGGGCGGCCTGCCACCGCTCGGGCGGCGCGGCGTCCCATACGCCCGCCATGGCCCGCACGGCCCGCGGGCTGAAGTTGTAGAAGGCCGCGAGCGTGACCTGCCACGGAACTGCGCCCATCGCGGCCGACCGGAAGGCCAGATACGTCGGCCCGCGGTCGGTCACGCCGAGCTCGGCCGCTTCCTCGGCGGTCTCGGGGACGAGATATATGAACAGGTGGGCGGCGCTGATGGCGCGGCTGACGTCGCGGACGGCGTTCAGGTCCATCGGGCCGTCGCCGGTACGGGCGGAGTCGGGAAGAGCGTTGAGGTACATGGTGGTGGTATCTCCGGGAGTCGGGTGGCGCTGTCAGGCGGGTGTTTCGGCAGTGGCGGTCAATACCGCGCGTCCGAGGGTGTGACCGGCCATGGTGAAGCCGAGGACGGCCGGTGTGGCGTCGGCCGGGACGCCTGTCGAGGGGATGTCGAGGGCGTGCACGACGACGAAGTAACGGTGCGGGCCGTGTCCGGCCGGCGGGGCGGCGCCGATGTAGCGGGCCACGCGGGCGTCGTTGGGCAGCTGATAGGCGTCCTCGGGCAGTTGTGAGCCGGTGTCGTCGCCGGCGCCCTCGGGCAGCTCGGTGACCGTGGCGGGGATGTCGGCGACCGCCCAGTGCCAGAACCCGGACCCGGTGGGGGCGTCGGGGTCGTAGACGGTGACGGCATAGCTCTTGGTGCCGTCCGGGGCGCCGCTCCAGGACAGCTGCGGGGATGTGTCCTTCCCGCCGGGCAGGCCGGAGGAGTGCTGCTCGGGCGGCCACGCGGCGCCGTCGGTGACGGTGGTGCTGGTGACGGTGAACGAGGCCGCCTGGGGGAGGCGGGCGAAGGGGTCGTTGGCAGGCACAGCGGCCGTCCTTTCCGGAGGAGAAAGCCTTCGTCGGCTACTTAATGGACCGTAACACGGATAATCGATTATCTAGTGGATCGTCTAGGATGGGCTCATGGATCAGACGGCGCACTCCTCGACCCCGCCGGGGAAGCAGATGCTTTCCGAGCAGGTCTACGCACACCTGCGGGACGCGATCATGCGTGGGGACCACCCCCCTGGCGCCCCTCTCAAGCCGCAGGACCTTGCCAGGGAGCAGGGCGTGAGCCTGGCTGTGGTGCGCGAGGCGCTCGTGCGGGTGGTCGGCGAGGGGCTCGCCGACCGGCTGCCCAACCGCGGTTTCGCCGTCCCGTCCTTCTCCGACCGCCGCTGGCAGGAGATCGCGGAAGCCCGTCGGACCGTCGAACCGGTCGTACTGCGCATGTCCATCGAGCGCGGCGATGTCGACTGGGAGGCCCGCGTGCGGGCCTCCCACCATCGTCTGGTGCGCACTCCGGCATACGCGCCGGAGGAGGGCGAGTACTACACCGGCGCCTGGGCCGAGGCTCACCGGGCCTTCCACCGCACGTTGCTGGAGGGGTGTGGCAACCGCGCGCTGCTGGAGACCTTCGACCGGTTGTGGACCGCGAGTGAGCTGGCCCGCCGTTGGTCGGCGCACCGCAACCCCGACCGGGACGGCGCCAAGGAGCACCGCATGCTGGAGGAGGCGGCACTGAACCGTGACGCCGACACCGCAGCTGCGGTCCTGGTCCAGCACCTCACTTTGACCGCGGCTGCTCTGACCGACGATTCAGGCCAGGCCACCTAGGCTTACGCCACAACAGTGAGGTCGAGGTGGGAGTTCATGTCCAGCTCGAACCGGCCGTAGGGGTTCACGTGGGTCCAGAACAACGGGGATAGAGCCCGCCGGTCGGCGTCGGTGAGCCGCTTCGGCCACTTCTCCTCGCTCAGGATGTCCTGGAGGAGCAGGGTGTTGACGTGCACCAGCGCGGACTGGAGCAGGTGCAAGGCGAGCATCGAGATTTCCTGGGACTCCTTGTCGGAGCCGGTCAGGTCGCCGTCCTTGCCGTAGAAGAGGTCGTGGTTGGCGGAGTTCCAGTTCTCAACGACCTGGAGGCCGTCGTTGATCTCGCGTCGCAGCTCCGGGTCGGCGAGGTAGTCGCAGATGAACGCCGTACGCACCGCGCGCCCGAGTTCCTCGATCGCCCGGTAGGTGGGGTGCTTGGGCCCGCCGCGGGTGAAGCGTCGCAGGACCTGCTCGGCTTCGGCTGTGCCCAGGCGCAGGGCGGTGGTGTACTTCACGATCTGGTCGTACTGCTGGCGGATCAGGTCCCAGTCGATCGTCTTGGTCGATAGCACCGGCGCCAGGTTCGGCCACCTCTCGTCCTCCCCGGTCGCCGGCCGGTACAGCCGCGCCGAGCCGACGTTCTTCAGCCTGGGCAGCAGGTTGAAGCCGAGCATGTGGGCGAAGGCGAAGGCGACGATGGAGGCGCCGTGTGTGTCGGTGTACTGCCGGTCGATCTCGACGTCCGTGCAGTGCCGCAGCACGCCCTCGATCATTGCGGCGACCTCGGAGGCCGAGCAGGACTTGAGCTGGCTGTAGACGCACAGCGACTTCTTCTCGACGTGCCCGTAGATCATCACCCCGGGGCCGCGGTAGCGCTGGTGCCACTCGGTCATGAAGTTGCTGGCCCAGGAGCCGAACTTCTTGGAGTCGCTCGCGCAGGCGGTGCCCTCGCCCCACCACGCGGCATCGCGGGCGGCGAAGGTGGCGTTGACCAGCCGCACCAGTGCGGAGCGCAGGTTGGCCCGGTTGACGAACAAATGCCGTACCCGGCGCAGGACGGCCTCGCTCTCGCCGTGCTTGCCTGTGACCGCGACCCGCTTGATGCCCATGTTCGTCCCCAGGGCGAACAGCACCAGCAGCAGCCGGCGCCGCAGCACCGCCTTCGGTACCGCCTCGCGGGTGGCGACCGAGGTGAACTCGGACGTGAAGCCGGTGGCGAACTCGGCCTCCTTGAGGATGTCGATCAGGTCGATGGTGCCCCAGCGGCGTTCGATCTCCGCCTTCAGCGCGACGAGGTTCTCCGGCTCCTCCTGCTTGCCCAACGGCGAGACCTTGATCCACGGCTCGCCGTGCCGGCGGACGATGTCCACTCCGCCTGTGGTGCCCAGCTCCAGCGCGGTGTCGAAGCGGGTTAGCGCCTCGCGCAGCCGCTTCTGAAGGGCCTCGATGAACTTCTCCGGGTCCAGCGGCTGGCGGATCGCGTCGTAGTGGACATCGCGGTTGTCCTCGAAGTCCGGTGGCAGATCGTCCTCCGGGTTCTGCCACCGGTTCGCGCCGGGCACCCAGATCTCCCGCCGCCGCAGCGCGTCCCGCAGCGCCACGAGCACGCACAGCTCGTACGGGATGCGCTCGACCCGGCCGCGCTCGTCCACCACCGCCTTGCGCCACTCATCGCGCACCACCCCCGCCAGCGGGATTTTCTCCGCCTCGTCGAAGAACGCGCCCTCCTTGGCGATCGGCTGGTCCAGATACCGCTTGAGCAGGTCGATCGCGTCCATCACCGGCCGGTAAGCGGTGTTGTTGCACTTCATCTCCAACGCGTTCAGCAGCGGCGAGAGCATCCGCCGCCAGTGGTTGGAGTACGACGGGCGCAGCACCGTACGCACCCGGGCCCGATAGCGGGCCTCGTTCGCCGCCGCCTCCGCCGCCAGGGCCTTCAGCGTCGACTCCCCGGCCACCGGATAGATCACCTTGCGGACCGTGCCGCCCGGCTCGGCGACCGCCGCCTCCGCCAGCCGCAGCAGGATGCCCTCCTTGCCGCGGACCCGCTTCATCTCCTTGTTGAACTCGCCCTCGACCTTCTTCTCCGCCCGTGTGTTGATCTTCTGCACGAGCTGGATGAACAGCTCCACCAGCGAGTCGGTGATCTCCGTCTGGCGCACGTGGCACAGCGTGGCCAGCAGCGTGTAGCGCACCGGGCCGCCCGCCGCCCGCAGGTCCGAGGGGTACTCCTTCGACGCCCGTGCCCGCCAGGCCGCCACCAGCTTCTCCGACACGTCCCCGAACAGCTCCGGCCCCAGTTCCAGCGCGCGCACCCGCTGGAGCTTGTTCACCTCCGCCAGCAGGCTGTCCAGCCCCAGCGCGCCCGGGTCGGCCTTCAGCTCGCTGAAGAACGTGCCCCCGCCGCCCGTGCTGTCCTCGCTCGCGTCGGCGTCCTCGGCAATCAGGTCATCCAGCCGGGACCGGGTCGCCGCGCACAGCCGGCCCACCGTGGTCGCGCAGAACCGTTCCTCGAAGGTGCTGACCGCCGACCCCACCAGGCGGGCGATACGCCCCGGCGTCGGCGGCTCCAGCCTGTCCTTGCGGCAGCGGGCCACCACCGCCTCCGCCAGCCGGTCCCTCGACAGCTCCACCCCGCACAGCTCCACCGCCAGCCACTCGGCGAGCTGCGTTTGGTCCTCCACCGTGCACTCACGGAAGCCGAACGCGCCCCGGATCTCCACCCGGTGCCGCTTGATCGCCCGCCCCGCCCAGTCGTACGCGGCCCACTCCTCAGCGGGAACCTTCACCTGCTGGGCGACGTACGCCACTGCCGGCGCCGGGATCTCCTCGGCGTCCTCCGGGAACCGGGCCTCCACCTCGAAGAACTTCAGCAACAGCGCGAACCCCAACCGGTTCGCCCCCGACTTGTTCCGCAGCCGCTCCTGGTCCTCCTCCAGCAGCGTCCAGACCTCGATCAGGTCCTCCGGCTCCCACTCCTGCCGCACCCGGGGCTCCTTCCGGTCGTCATGACCGGACCAACGTCGCCGAGCATGACACCCGATGAATCCAGAAGATCGAAAACGCTGACAAGCACACCCCAGATCCGCTACAGAGAGCTACTTGTCACTTCGCGGCAGCTTCGGGAGAACAGGGCCGTCTCCGGGCACACGTCCAACGTCGGCGTTCCGGCGGGGGCCTTGCGGCCGGTGAGGAACAGCGGGCCGCGGTTACGGCCGGCGATCAGCCGGGGCAGCAGTTGGGCGGCGCCGGACTGCCAGTGGATCCACTCGGTCGCCCCGCCCCCCGACTCGCCCTCGAGGGATCCGCCCCCGTGCGCTCCGGACGCCGACCCGCAGCATGACCCGCACCACCTCTCCGGCCGCCATAATGGGGGCATGCCCTCCAGCCCACACCACCCCGCGCCCGCGCCGAAGAACCTCTCGGGCGCGGACGCCGAGGACCTCGCGCTGTACCGGGAGAAGTTCCGGTGCCGTCTGCCGGAGTCGCTGGACGAGCTGCACGGCCCGACCCAGGGGGTCGTGGAGCTGCCGCTGCACATGGCCTGGTCCGGGATGACCTCGTACGACCTGGGCAAGCCTCGCCAGCGTATGGGCCTGTACCGCACCGTCCTGCACGAAGGGCTGCGCGAGGACCTGCCCCGCTACCTCGACCGGGACCTGCTCCTCCATCTGTGGCCGGTGCTGCGCACCCTCGTCGGCCGCAGTGTGCGCACGGTATGGGAAGACGCCTTCCCCCAGCTCGCCTCCCGCACCCGGACGGCCGCGTGACGGACATGCCGGAGCTGCACACGCGGCTCCTGGCGGACGTGATCGCCCTCGGCTCCCCGTACCCCCTGGTCCTCACCGGCGGCTATGCCGTGCGGGCGCACCGCCTCGTGAACCGCCCCAGCCAGGACCTCGACGTCGCCACCGAGAACCCTGCGCCCATGGCCGACATCGCGGCCACGCTCCGTGCCGGTCTGGAAGCCCGCGGCTGGAAGGTGCACGCGCTGGAGACCGCCCCGCTGTCCGCCCGCTTCACCGTGACCGACCCGGCCACCGGGCAGGAATGCGAGGTCGACATCCTCAAGGAGAACTTCTGGCGGCCGGTCACCCAGAGTCCGTACGGGCCCGTCCTCGCGGAGGAGGACGTGATCGGTACCAAGGTCCGCGCCCTCGCCGACCGCGGAGCGCCCCGCGACCTGATCGACGTGTTCGCCGCCTCCCGCCGCTGGAACACTGCCGAGCTCGAGGAGTTCGGTCGCCGCCACGCCCGCGGCCGCTTCGAGCGCGAAGACCTGCAGGCGAACCTCACGGGCGCAGAGTGGACCGACGACGAAGCCTTCACCGCCTACGGCCTGGACCAGGCCACCATCACCGCGCTTCGCACCTGGGCCGTGGAGTGGGCCGACGACCTGGCGACCCGCCTGCTCGAAGAGTCGGGTGATTCGGACATCGACTGATCGCGTCCGGACGAGACTGCATCTGCAAGCGAACAGGGCGAGAGCCGAGGAACAAGCAGGTGGGAACGCAGCCGGTCGCGGGCTTGTCCCACGTCAAGCGGGCCGGCCAGACGCTGGGGAGATCAACTGGGCCGACCCTCGTGTGTCCCCACGCTTGACTCCAGGGCCTCGGCCGTCGGGAAGTCGGTGTGTCCACGGTCAAGGGGAAGCTTCATACGTGTGCTGGAGGTCGTGTTCGGCACCAAGCCGCAACCTCCCTCGTATAAATTCCCTTATACGAGGGAGGTTGTCTGAGAGCGATCCTGAGAGGGAGCGGCATGAACAGCGAAGAGGCCGGGACGCACAGCGCCGACCGCGGCGGCTCGGTGACTTCATGACCGCGGTGAACGAACTCGAGTCCGCCGAAGTCGTCGAGGCCGAACTCGTCGACGACGCGCTCCTGCCGGCCGTCGCTCCCCCGGCCTCGCCCACAGAAACGACGGTCGATCAGCACACGATCCTCCACCCGGGCGAGGCCCTGCCGAGTGCGGCCGACGCCCCGCGGTACACCCGGCGCGACTTCGAGGTCTCCGAGGAGACGGCGCGGCGTCTGGAGGAGGAGTCGGCGCCGGTCAACACGGGCCGCAACTACCGGAACCAGCGCAGGCTGTTCGCCGAGTGGTGCGAGGAAATGGGCCGGGTGGCGCGGCCGTGCACCACGGCGACGTACGTGGAGTACTGCGCGCACCTGATCGCGCGGGGCATGAGCCCGAACACGGTCGGCACGTACCTGTCGGCCGTGCGGACGTGGATGCCCGACGACAGGAAGCCGGGCACCGGCCAGGCCCGCGGCCTGCTGCGCGAGTACCGCAAGCAGTGGCTGAAGCGGAACCGCGTGCGGAAGGCGCCGGCCATCACGGACGCGATGACGCGGGCGATGGTGGACACCTGCGACGTACGCCATCCGGTCGGGCTGCGCGACCGCTTCGTGCTGCTCGTGGGCCGCAGGGCCCTCAACCGGCGGATCGAGTTGGCCGATCTGACCGTCCAGGACCTGACCGTCGAGGAGGGCGGCGTCGCCCAGTGGGTCGCCTTCTCGAAGAACGACCAGGACGCCCACGGCGAGGAGACCTGGGTGCCCGCCGGCGACGACGAGGGGCCGTACGACCCGGTGCGGGCCACCCGGGACTGGCTGAACTGCCTGCACCGGCTGGGCGTGGAATCCGGCCCGGTGCTGCGGGCGCTCACGGTCGCCGGCACGCTCCAGTCCCGGGCCACCGCGACGGTCCGGGGCGACTTCGTCACCGGCGACGCCGTCAACGACTGGATCCGGGGCCGGGCCTACGCCGCCGGCCTGCCCGGCTGGCAGGACATCACCGCACACGGCCTGCGCCGCGGCGGCGCGCAGGAGATCGCGGACGCCGGCGGCGACCCGACGAAGCAGGGCCGGTGGAAGCCGGGCAGCGCCACGGTGAAGAAGGAGTACCTCGACCGGGCGCGGAGCCGGGCGGAGAACCCCTGGCACCGGGTGAACCGGCGAGGGGCCGGATGACCGGCCATGGGACCGGTGAGCTCGCATGTGCAGGCGTCGTGTATGCGCGGCCGAGCCCGGATGGGGCTCGCGCTGAGTGATCTGCGCGAGCGCCGAGCCGCTCCGGGAGCAGCGGCTCGGCGCTCTGCAGCGGGTCGAACAGGATCAGGGCGAAGCCTCCGGCAGGCGTGCCGCCAGCCGGGCGCGGACCCCGCCGACCAGGTGTGCGCCGAGCAGGGCGGGCACCACGCGGGCCGCACGATCGGCTTACTCCGCAGTGTCGTATTCGCCGCGGTGCTTCCCGTGGTCGAGGAACACTTCGTCTCGCAAGGTCATCGGCCGCCACCCCTTTTTTGCCGTCGGGATGTCCACAGGGGGTGCGGAGGGCGGGGAGGGGGAGATCAGGTGCCCGTCCTCCGCACCGGTCCGGCCGGTGTCAGCCGGAGATCTCCTTGCGGCCGGAGCCGACGCCGATGGAGATCTTGCGGGGCTTGGCGCGCTCGGCGATCGGAATGCGCAGGGTGAGCACACCGGCGTCGTAGTCGGCCTGGATGCGCTCGGTGTCCAGGGTGTCGGCGAGCACGATCTGGCGGGAGAAGACGCCCAGCGGCCGCTCGGACAGCTCCACCTTCACGTCCTCGGCCTTCGCCACCGGCCGCCGCTCGGCCTTGACGGTCAGCATGTTCCGTTCGACGTCGACGTCGATCGCGTCCGCGGTCACGCCGGGGATGTCGAAGGCCACCACGTACTCGTCACCCTCGCGGTAGGCGTCCATCGGCATCGCCGACGGCTTCGACCAGGTGCCCGGGCCCGTCAGCTGCTGCGCCATCCGGTCCAGCTCACGGAAGGGGTCAGTGCGCATCAACATCGTGAAAACACCTCCAGCAGGTTCGAGCAGTCGCTGCTCATGCGCCGCACTGCGCTGCCACTGTTGTAACATGTCATCCAACAGATGACAAACATGATGTCATCGACTCGATGACCCGTCCGAGGGAGGTGCCCGTGACCGCAGCCGACCAGCCGTCCACGCCCCGTACCGACGCCCACGGCCCGGCGTCCTTCCTCGCCGCCGCGGCGGCCCTTGCCGCCATAGACGACGCGCTGCGCGATGCCCAGCACGAGACTCCCGACGCGGCCGGGCCCGGTCCCGAGCAGGCGCTGGCCTCCCTGCTGCTGCTGCGGCAGGTGCGCGAGCAGCTCGCCGGCTGGGAGACCGGCCTGATCGAAACCGCCCGCGACGCGGGCGCCAGCTGGGCCGACCTCGCCGGCCCCCTCGGCGTCGCCAGCCGCCAGGCCGCCGAACGCCGCTACCTGCGCGGCCGCCGCGACACCGGCGGCGCCACCGGCGAGCAGCGCGTGACGGCCACCCGCCAGGCCAGGGCCGCCGAACGCGCCACCGCCACCTGGGCCCGTGCCCACGCCGCCGACCTGCGCCGCCTCGCCGGACAGATCACCGCGCTCGCCCACCTCGGGCCCGAAGCGCGCTCGGCCCAGGCCTCCCTGCACGCCGCTCTTGGCGCCGCCGACGCCGCCGAGCTCATCGCGCCCCTGGCCGGCATGCGCCCCTACCTCGATGCCCGCCACACCGGCCTCGTCGAATCCCTGGACGCCCTCGAAGGCCGGCGCACGACGACAGCCGCTGACGATGACTGACTCCCACCACGCAGAGTCACATCATGCGGGTGCGGTCCGGGCCGCCCCGAACCACGCCGACGGCGGGCGACGGCCCGCCCCGGCCCGAGTCCAAGTCCAAGTCCGTTCATGACGTTCCCACAGAAAGAGACCCCCATGGGCAGCAGCGTCGAGACGCTGGAATTTCAGGCCGAGACCCGCCAGTTGCTCCGACTGGTGATTCACTCGATCTACTCGAACAAGGACATCTTCCTGCGTGAGCTCATCTCGAACGCCTCCGACGCCTTGGACAAGCTGCGGCTGGAGTCGCTGACCGACTCCAGCCTCGCCGGGACCGACGCCACCGACCTGCACATCTGGTTGGAGGTCGACAAGGACGCCCGCACACTGACCGTCCGTGACAACGGGATCGGCATGACCCGGGACGATCTCGTGGAGCTGATCGGCACGATCGCCAAGTCCGGCACCGCCGGCCTGCTGGAGAAGATCAAGGAGTCCCAGGACGCCGCCACCGCCGAGAGCCTGATCGGGCAGTTCGGCGTCGGCTTCTACTCGGCGTTCATGGTCGCCGACAAGGTCACCCTGCGCACCCGGCGGGCCGGCACCGACTCCGGCACCCAGTGGGAGTCCGACGGCGAGGGCACCTACGACCTCCAGGCCGTCGACGGCCTGCCCGTGGGCACCTCGGTCACCCTGCACCTCAAGCCCGCCGACAGCGAGGACGGGCTCGCCGACTACCTGTCCGAGTCGAAGATCCGTCAGATCGTCAAGCAGTACTCGGACTTCATCCGCTGGCCGATCCGGATGGCCACCGAGCGCACCGACGCCGAGGGCGACACCACCCGCGACACCGACACGCTCAACTCGATGAAGGCGCTGTGGGCCCGGCCACGCAGCGAGGTGACCGAGGACGAGTACAACGAGTTCTACCAGCAGATCAGCCACGACTGGCTGCCCCCGGCCGAGACGATCCACATGCGCGCCGAAGGCACCTTCGAGTACGAGGCGCTGCTGTTCATCCCCTCGCAGGCGCCCTTCGACCTGTTCTCCCGCGAGACCCAGCCCGGTGTGCAGCTGTACGTCAAGCGAGTGTTCATCATGGACGACTGCGAAGCGCTCATGCCCCACTACCTGCGCTTCGTCAAGGGTGTCGTGGACGCCCACGACCTGTCGCTGAACGTCTCCCGCGAGATCCTCCAGCACGACCGGCAGATCGGCGGCGTACGCCGACGCCTGGTCAAGAAGGTCCTCGGCGCCATCAAGGACATGCAGTCCAAGGACGCCGAGCGCTACGCGAAGGTGTGGGCGCAGTTCGGCCGGGCGCTGAAGGAAGGCCTGGTCGAGGACACGGACAACACCGATGCCCTGCTGGAGCTGGTGTCGGCCGCCTCCACGCACGACCCGGAGAAGACCACCACGCTGCGCGAGTACGTCGAGCGCATGAAGGACGGCCAGGACACCATCTACTACCTGACCGGCGAGACCCGCGCGATGGTGGAGAACTCCCCGCACATGGAAGCCTTCACCGCCAAGGGGTACGAGGTTCTGATCCTCACCGACCCCGTCGACGAGGTGTGGGTGGACCGGGTCCCGGCCTTCGACGGCCACCGTCTGCAGTCCATCGCCAAGGGCCAGGTCGATCTCGACGAGTCCGCCGACGGCGACCAGGAAACCGACGCCGAGAAGGCCCGGCGCGAGCAGGACTTCGCAGCCCTGCTGGCGTGGCTGACCACCGCCCTGTCCGAGCAGGTCAAGCAGGTCCGCCTGTCGTCACGCCTGACGACCTCGGCGGCCTGCATCGTCGGCGACGCCCACGACGTGACGCCGACCCTGGAGAAGATGTACCGGGCGATGGGACAGCAGATACCCCCGGTCAAGCGGATCCTGGAACTCAACCCCGCACACCCGCTGATCACCGCCCTGCGCACAGCACACGACGCGGGCGCCGACGACCCCGCACTGGCGGAGATCGCCGAACTGGTATACGGCAGCGCGCTGCTCGCCGAAGGGGGCGACCTGCCCGACCCGACCCGCTTCACCCGGCTGCTCACCGACCGCCTGACCCGCACTCTGTAACCACGGGTGCGGCCCGGCACGGCCCAAGTGCCCGGCCGCACCCACCCCGTCCTCGCCACCCCCGCCCTCACGTTGCCTGATCGAGTGACCACACCTGGCCCGCGGACAGGGGAACGGGGCTCCGGCTCCGGCTGCCCCAACCGGGCCTCGCCTATGCCATCGCCTATGGCGCGGGCGGTTTCCCGGCTCAGCTGTGCGGTGGTTCCCCGCCCCGCACGCATTCCGGCCACCCGCTTCGTGGCAGCCGACGCGGCCCCGCTCCCTCCCACGACGCGCAGGCGAGCGGGGCCGCTGGTCGGGTCTGCTATCGGGCTCCCAGCTCGGCCAGCAGGGTCCTGTACTCGTCCGGGTGCTGCTCCCGCAGGAGGTCCATCCACATCCGGGCCCCTTGGACGAACGTCTCGGGCTCCATCTTCTGGTGGAGATGGTGCACGCAGTAGAAGGCGTCGTCGTAGGGGAGCCGCTTCGGCTGCTTCGACTGCTCCGACTGCGCTGCCTCCGCGTTCTCCGGTTCGAGGTCTCCCCCGCTGGTACGCGGTTCCGGGATGGACTCGGAAGCCTGCTCGCGCTCGACGGGCGGCGCAGCCGCACCGGGCCGGAGGGGCGGGGACGGGGGAGGCGGCGGAACGGCCCGGGTCGTGGGCGTCTCCGGGATTATCACGCCGTGATAATCGGCGGGGCCCGCTGAACGCTCGACGGCCTCCGGCGGCCGGCTGTCTGTCTTCCTGCGCGCCGCTTCCGCCCGTTCGTCGGCTTTGGCCCTCTGCTCTTCCGGGGGCAGCTTGCCCAGGTTGCGGACGTGCTCGACCTTCCGCGCCCCGGTCACCAGGTCCTTCTGGAGTTCGGGAGCGAGCTTCAGAAGGGACAGCTTGCTGGAGATGGTGTTCTGCGGGATGCCCAGCCGCTTGGCCGCCTTGGTCTGGGAGCCGTAGTGGTCGACCAGGGCCTTGAGGGCGTGGGCCTCCTCGAGGTCCGTCATGTCGTCGCGGTGGTAGTTCGCCACGAACGCGGCTTCGAGGAGCGTCTCGTCGGTGGCGACCCGTCCGTTGTCGACGCGGACCGGGATGGTGGCCATTCCGACGCGGCGAGCGGCCTCGAGGCGGCGGTGGCCGTCGACGACGATGTACTGCGCCCCGTCGTCGAGGTCGTCGGCGCGGTCCGGCCGGTTGCGCAGGTAGGCGTCGACCGTGGCCACGGCGATGGGGATGATGATGCCGACCTCGCGGACGCTCTGTACCGTCTCGTCGAGGTTGCGCAGGTGGTTGCGCGGGTTGTCGGGGTTGTCGCTGATGAGGGTGACCGGCAGCTCGGTGATGGCTGCCGCGGTCGACTCCTCGCCGGCGATGGTCTGGTCGATGAGGTTGCGTCGGGAGGACCGTGCGCCGCGGGCCGCGCCGAACGCGGGTGCCGATCCCAGGGTGTCCGCCTTGCTCAACGGGTTGCTCCCCTCGCTACTTGCCGCATGGCTTCGGCCTGATCACTGTGGGGCGCGTAGGACAGCAGCGGCATGCGCTTGCGGACCGCTTCGCGCTGCTCCTTCAGGTCGCCGATGACGGCGAGGACCTTCGGGTCGCCGAGCGACTTCCAGTTGTCCAGGGAGGAGGTGGCGACGTAACCACGGCGGGAGTCGTACAGGTTGACGACCAGGCCGAGGTAGTCCATCTCCAGGGAGAGGTCCTCGCAGAGGTCCTCGATCTGCTGGGCGAGCATGCCGTAGGCGGTGGCGGAGGAGTCCTCGGCGAGTACGGGAATGACGACGCCGGAGAGGCCGGCGGGTTCACCGCGGCGCCGGCGCCCGTAGTAGAGGGCGGCGTCCATGGCGATACCGAGGCTGGGCGGGCAGTCGACGATGATGACGTCGTAGTCGGCTTCGAGGGGGCGCAGGGCCAACTCGAGGGCCGCTTCCTTCTGGAAGCCGCGCTTCTGCGTCGCCACGACGGCGATCTTCGCGTCGAGGAGGAACCCGTCGAAGCAGGCCGGCAGGACATGCAGCCGCTTCCCGAACCGCGGATCGTCTATCTCCACGACCAGGTCCCGCAGATCTCCCCTGCCTTCACCGCACATGTGGGAGACCAGGCTGTCGTGGTTGGGCTCGATCTGGGGGACTCCGAGCTGTTCGCTGAGGTGTCCCTGCGGGTCGAAGTCGACGACGAGGACGCGTTTGCCCGCCTCGGCGTAGGCCTCGCCGATGCCGGCGGAGATGGCGGTCTTGCCGACACCGCCCTTCTGGTTGCCGACGATCTTCCGCTCGGGATCGGTGCCGCGGGCGCCGTGCCCGGGGGAGGGGTTCGCGTCGAGCCAGCCACGGACCGACTGGGCGAGGCCCTGGGTGTAGGAGAAGCCGCGGTCGGTACAGGTCTCCTTGAACTGCTCGTACAGTCCGGGCGGAAGCCATGTGGAGAACGACTTCGCACCGGCGGTGTCCACTTCGGCGCCGGCGCTCGTGCTGCCGCGCCAGTCGTTGATGGCCGCCTCGACGGCGTCCTGGATGTCCAGGCTGAGCTCGGCGGCGCGGACCTTGAGTGCTTGCTGGAGCGCCGAGGGCAGCTTGGACGCTACCTTTTCCCGGTCTCCATCGGGGTAAGGAGAAGCCATGACGTCAGCATACTGACCTTCAAAGGTGTCACGACAACCACTTTGTGGGTTCTGACGCCGTTTCACCCGGAGAGCTCCCCTGCCGGGATTATCACGCCGTGATAATTGCCGTCCGGGACGACCGCGTTCCGGGGACCGGCCCCCAGCGCCCTGCGAAGTGGCGGCCCGTCTGGAGCCGGACCTCTCCGCCCCCGCGTCAGGCGGCATGCCCGACGGCGTCCTCCGCGACGCCCTGCCCGTGCCTCGCCCCTGTCACCTGTTCCAGTCGGAGGCGCCGGTATGACGCCGGCGTCCCGACCTCCCGTGGTGCGGACACGAGCCGGACGGTAGGCTGACTTCCGAAACCTGGACACATTGAGGCCCCCGCTTCGGCGGGGGCCTCAATGGTGTGCCGGTCGTGTCACGGACGGGACGGCCTCCGCCGCGAACGGTCACGGGCTGTCGAGAGGCTCAGTACGTCTGCGGCCCCCTCGGGGACGGCGGCCTTGGCGGGCTTCGGCCGGCCGGACGCACTGCCGCGTCCCAGGCGCTTCTCCTTCTTCTCCCTCTCCGCCTGGGCGACGGAGTCCTCGTAACGCTCCTGGTAGTCGTCGACGTCGAGACGGTCCGCGGGATCGAGGGACCCGATGGCCTCCAAGTGCTCGGTGACACTGCGCGCGCCACTGATCATCGGGTTGAGGAAGTAGATGCCCTTGGCCTGGCGGAACACCAGCTTGGCCAGGATCAGGGCCTGCAGACCCCGTCCGACCATGGAGCGGTGCACGTCCAGAGCCTCGGCCAGCTCCTCTTCAGTGACCAGGCAGCGCCCTCCTGGCTCCTGGGTCCCCAGCAGCCGGAAGAGCACGCGGTAGGCGATCCCCGGCATGGCGGGCATGTAGGCGAAACCGTTGAAGGTGCCGTAGGTCAGCTCCGGCGGCTCCGGGTTCGCAGACGCTGCAGTCCTCATCCTCACGCCTCCGGCTTCTTCTCCGTACGCTTACGCTTGCGCGTCCTCGATGACGGGTCGGGCAGTTTCGCACCCGGGAGAGCCATACCCCTGAACTCTGCCGGGACGTCTGGATCGAGCACGAGCTCGTTGAGAAGGCTCAGCTGTTCCACCTGGACCTTCACACTCTTGGCCACCGACCCGCGGACGGGCCGGTCGACCAGTCGGTAGCCTCCGCGAAGGGTCACTGCCGGCTGGAGCTGGATCGACCCCTTCTTGGGAGAGTAGGCCAGCCCCAGCCTCTTCAGCTTGGACTGGGCCCGTGACACCTGGGCAGGGTCCATGGCCAGCTCGGCAGCGATCTCGGTCTGCCTGAGCTCGACGGCCCCTCCCACTTCCTGGCTTCCCATCATGTAGAGCAGCACGCAGAGGGTCACGTTGTCGTCCCTGAAGTACCTGGCCGCCCAGCGCAGGAACTCCAGGCTGTCCTGAGAGAAGTACTTACCGACGAAGTCACCGGCGGTGACAGGGGGCTTGACCTCTGCCGTGTGACCGGCCGGCAGCTCGACGAGGTTCTGCCGCGGACCGAGCGTGCTCGCGTACGGACTGCTGGGACTCGGGGCACGAGGTGGGGACGAGCCGGGGACCCGGCGAGGGTCCCCCTGAGGCTGTGCGGACATGGCGCTACGTGCTCCTCAAGATCGAAACCTAGACGCACGGCACAGTAGTGATCGCGCATATAGATAGCAACGACGCGACCTATCTGCGCGTTGGGGGCCTCGAACTTGACTCCGGAGTCAAGTTGACGGGGGCTCCGACACCTGTCGCGAGATTGCGCATCCAGGTCGCAATGCATACGGGGCAACTTGACTCCCGGCACAATTTCCGGACGCCGAACATGACCTGGGAGTCATGTTCTGAGGGCCTGTCACACCCTCTGACCTGCGGAAACGTGAGCCGCTCTCTTCTCTATAAGGCGCGGGTCCGTCTTTGCGCACCATCCTCGAGCTTGTCCTCGATGTCATCTGCTCCACCTCCGGGGCGCACCACTTCGCTGCTGAGGGCCGGTGGTACCAGGGGCCTTCGCCGGCCCCTGGACCCCGCTGCCCCCGGCACTCCTCGACGCGCATCCGTATCGTCGTGGCGTGCACCGTTCGCGTCGAGGAGCACCGGGGTTGTGGCTTGTGCAGGACGGGAAACGTGCCCCGCCGCTGTGTCGGTCGCGGCCGGTGGGACGGGTGCGGGTATCAGTGGGGCGGGTGCGGTGCTCCGGCCACACGTCATCGTGCGCGGGGACGCAGGGTGCCGGTACTGGGTGGTCGCGGAGGTTCAGGGCTGTGCTGTCGGTCAGGAGGGGACAATGGGCGTGTGAACCCCCGCGACCTCGAACTGACCCTTGCGGCCGCTCGCGCGGTCGGTCCCTGTCCGCCCGGAGAAGAAGCTGCCTGGAGCGAGCGGGTCCGGGGCCGGGCCATCCACCTCTACACCCTCGCGGACAGCGTCGGTCTTGAGCTGCAACGGCTGGACGCGGCGAAGCAGTTCACGGCGACCCTGCTCACCGTGCGGATCGAGGCCACGAGTACGCGCGGCCTGTTGGTCGTCAGGAACACCTCCGGCGAGCTGGAGCACCTGCGCACCGACCGTGGGGACACGGACGCCGGGCGAGCGATGATCGAGCGGGCCCGGACGCTGGTGGGTCACCGGCTGCGGGTGTACCGCCTCAACGAGCAGATGGCCTCCAATGCCAAGCTGCAGGTGCGTACCGTCGTCCACCTCACCGACTTCGGCCCGGACACCGATCCCGTCCACGAGCACGGTGCGAAGGAGAACGTGCTGGCGGCAGCCGAGGGTGACAAAGAGTCCGCCCGCCGGGCCTGGCTGGAGGCCGGCCTGCCCGAGAGCGGCTCGGTGACCGTACGCCAGCTCGCCGGGGCCCTGGCCGTGCTGCCCGCCGCTGACACGGAGTAGTGCCGGGGCAGTCCGGGCGCACCGGGCC
Organism: Streptomyces sp. NEAU-W12; assembly: GCF_026242095.1. NCBI lineage: Bacteria > Bacillati > Actinomycetota > Actinomycetes > Kitasatosporales > Streptomycetaceae > Streptomyces > Streptomyces sp. NEAU-W12. Next base: position 17,072 of record NZ_JAPJDM010000027.1, on the reverse strand, counting down.
GCGGCCCGGTGCGGCGGGCAGGGGGCGGCCGGGCCTCTCAGCTCAACGACGTCGGGCGGCGCGGGGGCGGCACCGCGCGCAGCAGTTCCCACAGGGGGCGTGAGCCCGACGCCCAGACGGCCAGGGTCTGTCGGTCCACGACGTGGAGGCGCTGCTCCTTGGCGAAGGCCACGGCCGGGGCGGTGACCCGGCCGTTGGTCACGATCACCGCGATGTCCGCCCCGTGGACCTGCCGAGCCGTTCCGTTGAGCACCTGGAGGTCCGGCGTGCCCACCGCCGCCCCGCCCGCCCCGTCACGGCGGTGCTTGCACTGGATCACCCAGCGCCGTCCGAACGGATCCGTGGCCTTCACGTCCGCGCCCAGGTCGCCTCGCCCGCCGACCCGCAGGGCGTCCTGACAGCCGTCCCGGCGCATCAGGTCCCGCACCGCGTCCTCGAACCGGGTGTGGTGCAGCGCGTCCAGCCGGGCCAGCCCGTAGCGCAGACCCTGCGCCCGTACGGCCTCCCGGCGGGCCCTCTGCCGCCGGTGGTGGAGCCAGCCGGCGCCCACCGGCACGGCGAGCACCAGGAGCACGACGAGCACCCACCAGTGCGCCAGCAGCCAGTTGACCACCGTCACCGCCAGGCCGACGGCGGCGGCCGCCGCCACGGCGAAGGCGATCAGCTGGGCGTCCCTCTGCTGCTGTTTCCTGCCGGGCCGTCGCGTGCGCCGCCGTACCGGCGGCCGCCGCCGGGTCACCGCTCCCACCGGATCGGGTACGACACCGTGGGCTGCGGCTCCCGCACCCGCGCCGGGGCAACGTCGTCGAACCGGACCGGATACTGCACCGTCGACTGCGGGCGCGGGCCCCCCTCACCCGGTCCGGAGGAACTTCCGTTGCCGAACGCGACGACGGCCAACGCCACCGCCCCGAAGACGGTCACCTCCCGTCGTGCCCCCGGAGCCCACCGCGAATGCCCGCGAACCCGTGTCCCGTCGGAGCGTACGTACGACCGCACCCAAGGCATGCAGGCCTCCCCCTCGTCACCACTCCCCGTACGACGGCTCATGATGGCAGCGGCCACTGACAACGGGTCACCGGGGTGTCACCTGACGTCATCACCCGGGAAGGAGCGGGAGAGGTGCCGATGGGCCGTTGATCTGTCATCGGGCCCGGTCCGGCGGGCTGCCGTGCCGCGGGCCGGATTATCACGCCGTGATAAGTGCCGCTCCCCCGTCCGGTTCACCCCGCCGGGTGTCGTCGGCGTTCTCCGGACCGCGGCGTCTGCCGCGTCCGACGCGGCGAGCAGGGCGCACCTGACGCGTGGTGCCGTCAGTGCCGCGCGGCATCTGCACATGGCGTCCCTTCGGGTGGTGCAGCTGATCGAGGCACCGGAACCCGCAGGCGGGGGACGCTGGTTCCGCCGGACCGGAGGTCCGCCCCGCCTCAGCAGGGCGCCTTGTGGAGGGCGGCGCCCGCGAAGACCGCCAGCGGGCTCGCACCGGAGCGCGTGACCCGTGGTCCGCCGCACCACGACACCGTCCTGGCCCATCTGCACGGGCCAGGCCACGGACAGCTGCCGCTCGGGTGGCAGGCACGCCTCACTGCGCAGAAGCCTTGGACACAGCCGTACAGACCCGGGTCATACCGGTGGTGGTCCCTGCGACTGGAGCTTCTGGGCTTCTGACCGTCCGGCGGAACCGTTCGGTGGAACCGTTCGGTGGGAGCTTTCGGGCAGGTGCATCGCCGTCGGTCCGGGTGGGGTTCAGCAGAGGCTGATCCTGGAGTGGTCCGCCAGGTGGCGCTCCGCGTCCAGGGCCGCCGCGCAGCCTGTGGCGGCGGCCGTGACGGCCTGGCGGTAGGTGTGGTCGACCGCGTCGCCCGCGGCGAAGACGCCGGGGACACCGGTGCGGGTGGAGGGGGACTCGACCGTGATGTAGCCGGCGTCGTCGAGGTGCAGTTGGCCCTTGAACAGGTCGGTGCGGGGGTCGTGGCCGATGGCGACGAAGAGGCCCGTGACCGCCAGGGGGCGGTGTTCGCCGGTGACGGTGTCGCGCAGGGTCAGGGAGGTGAGGCGGTCCTCGCCGTGGATCTCGGTGACCTCGCTGTTCCAGGCGAAGGAGATGTCCGGGTGGGCGAAGGCACGTTCCTGCATGACCTTGGAGGCGCGCAGGGTGTCGCGTCGGTGGACGATCGTCACCGACCGGGCGAAGCGGGTGAGGAAGGTGGCCTCCTCCATCGCCGTGTCGCCGCCGCCCACGACCGCGATGTCCCGGCCCTTGAAGAAGAAGCCGTCGCAGGTGGCGCAGGAGGAGACACCGCGGCCGGAGAGGGCGTCCTCGAGGGGGAGGCCCAGTGTGCGGTGCTGTGAGCCGGTGGCGACGATCACGGTGCGGGCGTGGTGCTCGGTGCCGGTGGAGTCGGTGACGGTCTTGATGTCACCGGTGAGGTCCACCGCGGTGATGTCGTCGTCGACGATCTCGGCGGCGAACCGTTCGGACTGTGCGCGCATGCGGTCCATCAGGTCGGGGCCCATGACGCCCTCGGGGAAGCCGGGGAAGTTCTCCACCTCCGTGGTGGTGGAGAGGGCGCCGCCGACGAGGAGGGAGCCGGCGAAGACGAGCGGGGACAACTGGGCGCGGGCGGTGTAGAGGGCTGCGGTGTACCCGGCGGGGCCGGAACCGATGATGATGACGTCGCGTATGCGGTCGCCGGTGCGGGTCACGGTGGGTCCTTCGGTCGGAAGCGGGGCGGAGGGGCCGCGGCGGGGGCGTGGCGGGTCAGTCGACGGCCTGGGCGAAGCGGAAGAAGCGGTGGGGGTCGTAGGTGTGCTTGACGGCCCGCAGGCGGGCGTAGTTGTCGCCGTAGTAGGCCTCGCGCCAGGTGGTGAGGGCCGGGTCCATGTAGTTCTGGTACGAGCGGTGGCTCGAGTGGGTGTCCATGGTGGTGTACGCCTTGTTCGCCCAGGCCTGGGCCCGGTCGCGGTCGCCCGGGGCGGGGTCGGGGGTGGGCAGGGTGACGGCGTAGCCGGCGTTGAGCACCGCGTCGCGGTGGACGAACGCGGTGGCGGTGGGGGACACCTCGTTGATGCGGCCGCCGTAGGGGAACAGGCCGAGGAAGCGGAACTGGCCGGGGGCGGGGTCGGCGGTGAACGCGTCCAGGGCGGCCCGGGCGGCGGCGGGGGTCCAGGGCCTGGCGAAGAACAGGTTGCGCTGGGTGGTGTGGGAGTCGCGGGGGAGCTGGGCCTCGGGGGTGAAGCCGACGCGGTGGCACTCGCCGACGGTTTGGGCGCCGCAGCCGTACACCCGCATCATCGCCTGCGTGTAGGGGAGTTCGCTGCTGGTGCGGCTGGTGCCGGGGTGGCCGACCGCGGTGGTGAGCCGGTCCAGGAGGCGGTCGCAGTCGCTCCGGGCACCGTGGTAGCCGCCGGTGAGGACGACGTGGGGTTCGGTGCCGGCGGGGGCGTCGGTGGAGTGCAGGAACATCAGCTCGCAGGCGAGTTCGCGGGGCGCGGACGCCATCCAGTCCTGCCAGGCGAGGATCACCTGGACGGCGTCGGTGAAGCGGAAGTTGAGGTTGAAGAGGGTCAGGACGGGGATCCGTACGGGCCGCACCTCGTAGGCGGTGACGATGCCGAAGTTTCCGCCGCCGCCTCCGCGCAGCGCCCAGAACAGGTCGGCGTCGCGGGTGGCGGAGGCCCGTACGGTGCGGCCGTCGGCGAGGACGACGCGGGCGGAGACGAGGAGGTCGGAGCCCATGCCGTAGGCGCGGGAGGCGTAGCCCAGGCCGCCGCCCTGGATCCAGCCGCCCATGGCGACGGTGGGGCACGTGCCGCCGGCGACCTGGATGCCGTACGGGGCGAGGGCGTCGAGGACGTCGACGCCCTGGCTGCCGGCGCCGAGGTGGACGGTGGAGCCGCCGACGCGGACCCTGTTGAGGCGGGAGACGTCGATGACGAGGCCGGGGCTCGTGGAGTAGCCGGCGGCGCTGTGGCCGCCGCTGCGGACGGCGGTGGCCAGGCCGTTGTCCTGGGCGAAGCGGATGCAGGTGGCGACGTCGGCGTCGGTGGCGCAGTAGGCGACGGCCTGCGGGTGGACGGCGTCGAACTGGGCGAGCTGGAGCTGCCGGGCGGTGTCGTAGCCGACGTCGTCGGGCAGGACGAGGCGGCCGGTGAGACGCTGCCGCAGGGTGCTCCAGGACACCGCGGTACCGGCGGCGAGGACGAGACCGCCGGTGGTGGCGGTGAGGGCGGCAGCCGCGGTGGAGCCGGCCGAGACCCGTATGAGGGAGCGTCTGCTGAGCATGTGGATCACTCTCCGTTGTGTCCGGGACGGGGCCGGAGGCGGATGCGCGCGGGGCGGGCGGGCAGTGCGGGGTGGGGGTGAGGTGCAGCATCCGGGAGGACGGGGGAGAAACGGCGGGACCGGGGCGGAATGCGTCATCTGCGCCCGGTGCCGGTGCCGGTGCCGCTGTCGGCCGCGCAGGCCGGGGGTGACGCCGTGGTCCGGCGTCACGTCGTCGCCGGCGCGGGCGCGGGCGCGGCTCCACCGGTGCCGCGGGGGTCAGCGGGCCGGGGTGCGGAGCGGTGGTGCGGTCAGGTGGTTGATGCCGTACACGCTGCGCTGGAAGAGTTCGTCCGCGGTGAGGGTGGCGAAGCGCTGGGGGGCCGGTTCGGCGTCCGCGACGCGCAGGGGGGTGAGGGTGGTCCAGGGGGCCGGGTGGCAGAACTGGAGGATGGACAGGCGGCCTCCGCTCTGGCCCGGCTGGGCCATGACCCGGTGGACAGCGGCGCGGGCGAAGCCGTTGGTGAGGCGGGCGAGGGCCGTGCCGACGTTGACCACGGCGTAGCCGGGCGGCGCGTCGACGGCCAGCCACTCACCGTCGACCAGGACTTCCAGGCCGGACGCGGTCGCCCTGGGCAGGGCGGTGATCAGGTCGAAGTCCTGGTGCTCCGCCGCCCACACCTGGCGTGCGGAGGGTGCCTGGTCCATCGGCGGGTGCCAGGTGGCCCGGTTGACGACGGGGCCGTCCTCCAGCATGTCGGTGAAGTAGTCGGGGTGGGCGCCGAGGGCGTCGGCGAGGGTGCGTACGACGTCGTGCTGGAAGCGCGCCAGGCGGGCGTGCAGTTCACGCAGCGCGGAGCCGATGCCGGGCACCAGGTGGTCGGGGAAGTACGGGTCGGGATAGCGGGCCGGGTAGCGCATGCGCAGCGGGTGCCGTGCGGGCAGCGGCGCTCCCCAGTGGAAGAGCTCCTTCCAGTCCGGCACGGTGCCCGCCCCGGTGCGCTCCGGCAGGGGCGGGGTGTAGCCGGCCTGGCCGTTGCTTCCCGCCACCCGGCAGGTGGTCTTGGCGTCGGGGGCCAGGGCGAAGAAGGCGTGCAGAAAGGCGCACGCCTCGTCCAGCAGGCTCTCGGGGACGGTGTTGCGGACGAGGAAGAACCCGTCGCGCAGTGCGCCGCGCAGGTGTTCCCGGCCGCCGGGCCGTTCCAGGTCGATTTCCTTGAGCATGTTCCGTCCCTTCACGGGCGGCGGGTCGTCCGTCGGTCCTGCGGAAGGAGAGCAGCAGGTACGTGAGCCGGTGGCCCTGGTGCGGGAGGTGCCGGTCGGTCACCGGGCGCCGTGCGGGCGTGCGTGCGCCGTGCGGGGCCCGGGCCGGTGCCGGCCAGGCGTCCGGGCACAGGGGAAGCGGGGCGCCCGGGCGCTGCTGCCGGTGCCCCACGCGTCGCGTTCCCGGCCGTACCGGTGGGCGCGGGAGCCGGTGAGGTCCGCCGGTGGGCGGGGTGACCGGCCGGTGTGCCGGTGGTCAAGGGCACGGGCCCACTGGTCCGCGGCCCGCGGCGGCGGCCACGGCGCGGCGGCTGCGCGGGTCCTCGTCGACGGCGCGGGGCGGACCCCACCCGGGTGGGGAGGGCGAGGTGGCCCGGCCCGCGGGCCGGAAGGTCACTGGGTCGCACGCCGTCTCGTCCTCTCCTCGTCCGGCTCGGTCACGGGGCGTCCCGGCTTCTCGAATGTCTGAGGCACGGGGTCCGCCGAACCTCGAACGTAGACGGGCGGATTTCCGGAGGGCCAGCGGACGACACGAAATCCGGCAACTTCCGGCATTCGCCTCCACCGTGTTGACGGCGGACCCCTGCCCGCGTCGACGCGGGCCGCGCGTGGGCCACTTGACCCATTCGTCCCGGCTTCCTTGAGGAACCCGGCCGGCCCGGCGGACGCTGACCCGACAGCAGGACCGGGCCAGGGAGCCGAGCGGCGGGCACACGGTCCCGGTGGAGACGACGCCCGTCCACGGGTTCGGGTTCGGGTTCGGCACGGTCGTGGGAAGCGCGACGGCCTCGCCGGACGGCCGGGCCGTACCCGCCCGTGGGGCCGCCACCGCGGCCGGTCCGGTCCGGTCCCCGGAGAGCCCTCCGGCCTCCCGACCGGCGGCCGGATGCCGGACCCTCCCGGCCGGCGCACTCCTGTCCTTGCGCGCAGCGCGTCCTTCTGACCCTCCCCGCCATCGGACGAAAGGCCTCACCACCATGGGCTCCCCCCACGTTCTGCTCCTCGCCGGGATCGGCGGCCACGCCACCGGCGAGGCCCTCGACTCCCTGTCGACGCTGACCGAAGCCGTCAGCGTCGTGTACGTCACCGCCTGGCGCTCCTCCGAGCCGGTCCGCGCGGACTGGGAACGGCGCGCTCTGCGCGGCGAGTTCGTGGAAGCAGCCGACCTGGACGCGGCAGTCCTGGCCGCCGCCGCCCTGCACGGCCGGCTGCCGCTGGACGGGGTGGTGACCTACTCCGAACTGCTGCTGCGCCCGCAGGCGGAGATCGCCTCCCGTCTGGGCCTGCCCGGCAACCCGCCCGACGCGGTGGCCGTCGCCCAGTCCAAGGCGCTCCAGCGCCTGGCCTTCGCCGAACGCGATGTGCCCTCGCCCGAGTTCGAGATCATCACCAGTGAGCGGGACTTCGCGGCGGCCGCCGCCCGTGTGGGGCTGCCCGGTGTGTTCAAGCCCTCGCTGGGCGCGGGCAGCCAGAACGTCCGGCTGGTGTCCACGTACGCCGAACTGATCCACGCCTTCACCGCCGCGCGCGCCGAGAGGACCGCCTTCCTCCAGTCCGACGAGGCGTATCTGCTGGAGCAGCGCATGGCGCTGGAGAAGGACGGTGACAGCGGTTACGCGGCCTACTGCAGCGTGGAGTCGCTGCTGGCCGACGGCACCGCCCACCACCTGGCGGTCTCCGACCGGCTGCCCCTGGAGCACGGCTACGCCGAGGAGGGCGTCCTGCTGCCCAGCCGGCTGGACCAGGCCACCCGGGCAGCCGTCGTCGACGTCGCCGACCGGGCGATCAGGGCGGTCGGGCTGGTCTCGGGCGCGGTGCACACCGAGATCGCGCTGACCGCCGACGGGCCGCTCGTCATCGAGGTCAACGCGCGCGCCGGCGGCCCGCTGCCCACCATGTTCAAGGTGGCGGCCGGCTACGACTACGCCGCCGAGATCGGCCGTGCCGCGCTCGGCCTGCAGCCCACCGGGCTGCCGGAGTTCACCCGGGTCGCCCTGCTGCGGTACCTGCCGATCCCGGCGGGCAACTGGCGGGTGGCCACACAGACCCCCGTCGAGGCGGTACTGCGCGCCTTTCCCGAACTCGTCTACGTCTCCCCCCGCTTCACACCCGGCCAGCGGGTCAGCCGGCAGCGCTCCCTGCACCTGGCCAGCTTCATGGTGGCCGCCGGCGACCGGACCGCGGCCCGCTCCGTCACCCGGCAGGTGGAGCGGGCACTGGGCATCCGGCTGGTACCGGGGTTCGACGCGACGGCCGGGGGCCGACCGTGACGGATCCGGCCGCCGCACGGATCGGTGTCGTGCCCGGCACGTCGGCAGCCATGTCCTGGTCGGGTGGCACGCCCGGTGTCCGTGCGGCGGGACGCCGCGGCACCCGCACCGTAGCGGGCGCGCTGTGCGCGGTCCGCCGCGCGGCCTTTCTCGCACTGGTGACGGTCTCCTCCCCGGAACGGGCGCGGCGTCGGTGGCCGGGCTGATCAGCCGGGGCGGCGGTGCCCGGGCCGTGGACACGCCGGCCCCACCGCGTACCCCGCGCGACGCGGGCCTGACGGCCGGGGCGCCGCCGTGCCTCCCCCGAAGGCCGGAAGCCGAGCCGTCTCGGCGCCCTCGGCCCGGGCCTCGCCGTGACGGCGGTGATCGGCTCGCCGCCGGTCCACACCGGCGCCGGCCGGGGCCGGTGTGGACCGGTCCGTGTTCTTCGCTGCCCTCGGCACGGTCGCCCCGCGGGTGCCCGGGCCGCCGGCCCGGTCGTGCGAAGCGGGCGACGGCCGGGGCGGCCCGGGGGTGCGGGGCCGCGGACGAGCGGCTTGCGGCATCGCTGCCACGACGGCCGTCGGGCGCGAGCGGAGGACGTCGCGTCCGCGGCGGTGGGAGGGCTTGCGGCATCGCTGCCGCCACCTGCCCGCGCCTTTGCGCGCCGGACGGTGGCGCCGGCCGCGGGTGGACCGCCCACCCGCGGTGGTGAGGACTCGCGTTCCGGCGGTGGGAGGCCGGGGCGCGTGAGGGCCCGCGTCGTCGCTACGGGGTCGGGCGACGCGGGCCGGCCGGGCGTCAGTCGAAGACCGGGCCGTGGGGGCGGGAGCGCTTGAGTTCGCAGAATCCGGGGCCGGAGGCCAGGAGCAGCAGGGCGTCCCACAGGTCCAGCGCCGCCCGGCCGCGCGGGGCGGGGGTGACGACCGGGCCGAAGAAGGCCGTCCGAGTGCCGTCGGGGCCCGGCAGGGCGATCACCGGTGTGCCGACCTCCTGTCCGACCCGGTCGATGCCCTCCTGGTGGGAGGCCCGCAGCTCACGGTCGTAGGTGTCCTGGTCGGCGTGGTCGATCAGGCCCGGTGCGAGGCCCGCCTCCTCGAGCGCCCCCGCGATCGCCTCCCGGCTCGGGCCGAGCCCCTGCTGGTGGATGCGGGTGCCCAGCGCGGTGTAGAGGCGACCGGTGACGTCGTCGCCGTGCTTCTGCGCCGCGGCGATCACCACCCGTACCGGCCCCCACCCCTCGGTCAGCAGCCGGCGGTAGCGCTCGGGCAGGTCCTCGCGGCCCTCGTTCAGGACGGCCAGACTCATGACGCGCCACCGGATGTCGAGGGGGCGGTGTCCGGCAACCTCCAGCAGCCACCGGGAGGTCATCCACGCCCAGGGGCACACCGGGTCGAACCAGAGGTCGACGGGAGTGGGGACGGGCTCTGCTGCGGGCACGGTCGTGTCCTCCTTCGACGACGGGTCCCCACACGCTCGACGGGACCGGCCAAGGCCCGGCCAAGGACCTGCCCAGGACCGGTCAAGGCCTTGGCAGGGCGGGGGAGGGGCCGCCTCACGCCTCGCCCGCGACCGGCAGGGTGAAGTGGAGGGCCGCGATGGTCATCCGGCGGGCGTGGTAGAAGCGGTGGGCGGTGACGTTGGTGGTGCCGGAGTCGAGTTCGACGCGGTGGCAGCCGGAGGAGCGGGCCCGTTCGGTCAGGTGGGTGATCAGGGCCGTCGCGATGCCCGCCGAACGGCGGTCGGGACGGGTGACGAGGTCGTCGACGAAGAGGATCCGGCCGCGGCTGGTCGCCAGGACGCGGTGCGTGGCGACCGCGGCGCAGTGGCCGTGGACGTCGTGCGCGACGGTGAACACCAGGCCCTGCGCGTGCGCCTCGGGGACGAACCGGTCGAACTCCTCCTCGGTCAGCGCGGGCCTCAGCACACGTATCAGCGGCCGTACGTGCGCGGTCATCCGCCAGTCGCCGGGTACCACATCGGTCAGTACGTAGGACACGGCGGGAATCGTAGAGGCGCAACGGACTTTCACGGAGCCCGAGTTGACACACCCGTGGGCCGACCTGACGGACCGTGTCCCGCGATCACCGCCGGCTCTGCCGCGCGGGCCGGGGACGGTGCCAGACTCGGCGACCATGCGTGCCGCTTACATAACCCAGCTCGGCTCCCCCGACGTCATCCGTCACGGTGAGCTGCCCCCGCCCGTGCCCGGCCCGCACGACGTGCTGGTCGACATCGAGGTGAGCGCCGTCAACCACGTGGACACCTTCGTCCGCTCGGGGGCCTGGCGCACCCCGGTCGAGTTCCCCTTCGTCATCGGCCGTGACCTGGTCGGCACGGTGGCCGCGGCCGGTCCGGCCGCGGCCGGCTTCCGGCCCGGCGACCGGGTGTGGTGCAACAGCCTGGGCCACGACGGCCGTCAGGGCGCCGCGGCCGAGCAGGCGGTCGTTCCCGTGGACCGGCTCTACCACCTGCCCGACGGCGTGGGCCCGGTGAACGCCGTGGCACTGGCCCACCCCGCCGCGACCGCGCACCTGGCGCTGTTCACGCACGGACGGCTGCGTGCCGGCGAGACCGTCGCCGTGCTCGGCGCCGGCGGCAACGTGGGCAGCGCGGCCGTCGTGATGGCGGTCCGGGCGGGCGCCCGGGTGATCGCCGTCGCCTCCGGCCGCGACGAGCCGTACGTACGGTCCCTGGGGGCGCACCACGTCGTGGACTACCGCTCGGCCGACGTCGCCGGGCTGATCCGGGCCGCCGCGCCGGACGGCGTGGACGTCCATGTCGACACCTCCGGCGGCAACGACCTCGACACCGCGGTGGACCTGCTGGCCGGCCGGGGCCGGATCGTGCTGCTGGCCGGGCTGCGCACCCGCCCGGTGCTGCCCGTGGGGCCGCTGTACCTGCGGGACCGTTCCGTGCACGGCTTCGCCATCTCGCACGCCGACACCGCCCAGCTCGCCGACGCGGCCCGCGGCATCAACGGGCTTCTCGCGTCGGGGCTGTTGCGCCCGCGCACCACCGAGGTACTGCCGCTGAGCGAGGCGGCCGAGGCCCATCGCCTCCTGGACGGCGGGAAGGTGCGGGGCAAGCTCGTCCTGCGCGTGCGCGGCTGAGGCAGGCGGACGGCGCCCGGGCCGGTGCGTACGGTCGGGCCGGTGCACGCGGTCGGGGTCCAGGGCCGTACGCGATCCGCTGCCGGTGAGGGCGCCGGGGCCGCCGCCGAGGCGCCCTTCACGCTTCTCCCGAAGGGAGACAATCGCCCGGCCGCATTCCCGACTGCGGGCCGGAATGGAACTTGACGGACCCCGAACGGCTTGATTGCTCCGGTTCCGCGCGGGTCGCAGGATTGCCGCCATGACAGCGAACACGGAATCCGTCATCAACAATTCCCCGCTCTTCGAACTCAACGCCCGCATTCGCGTTTCCGCGACGCCGGCGGAGATCTATTCCGTGGTCAGCGACCTGGCCCGCAGCAAGGAGTGGAGCCCGGAGTGCATGGGCGGCGAGTGGATCGAGGGAGAGCCCTCGGCGGTCGGGTCGGTCTTCCGCGGTGAGAACCTGCGCAGCGAGGACGTGGTCGGCTGGGCGCCGCTGGTGCGCGGCACCTGGTACACCGAGGCCCGCGTGGTGGCCGCCGAGCCCGGCCGGACCTTCCGCTGGATGATGCTCACCCACGCCCGCGACGACCAGGAGTCGATCTGGGGCTTCGACGTCGAGGACGCCGGCGACGACGCCTCCTGGCTCGTCCACCACTTCCGGATGGGCAGGGCCACCGCCGGAATCCACAAGATCGTCGAAGACCTCGACGAGGACGCCCGCAAGCGGTTCGTCGCCGAATGGACCGCCAAGCTCGGGCAGGACCTCGACGCCACCCTGGCCCGTATCAAGGACGTCGTCGAGAAGAACTGAGGCCACACGCGCCGCATCACCCGCACCGGCAGGCCGTCAGATCCGCAATTCGGCACCCCCCTTCAGGAATCCGCAGCCATGGACGAGAGATCGGTTACATGTTTCTCCAGCGAATAGGAAGCAAGGGAATCAGGCTTGGCACGCTGTTCGACAGAGCGGCGGCCAGGCATCCGGCGAATTTCGTGATCCTCGACCACGACCTGGACATCGCCCCCGGCCTCGGCCGACGCGTGACGCTGACCGAACTGGCCGACCTGGTCGACGACTTCGCCTCGCGGCTCTGGTCCGTCAAGGTGCGCCCGGGGGACCACGTCGTGGTGCACAAGAGCGACGGCTTCGACATCTCCCTCCTCGCCTGCGCCATCGCCCGCACCGGAGCCGTCCCGGTGCTGCTGTCGTCGAAACTGGACGGCGCGACGGTCGCCGAACTGCTGCGCCGGGTCGGGCAGCCGTTCCTCGTCACCGACCAGGACAAGCTCGAGCACCACCTGCCCGGTGAGGTCTTCGGCCTGTCCCGCACGGTGCTGCTGACCTCCGGCGAGCACGAGGGAGCGACCTCGTTCGCCTCGCTGGCCGGCGTCGAGCGGGTGCCCGCGGTGAGCATGCCCATCGACCACCCCACGCTCATCACCCACACCTCCGGCACCACCGGCACCCCGAAGCTGGCCGTGCACACCGGCATGAGCTTCCAGTCCCGCTACCGGCCGCAGGCCGCCGTCGTGGGCGCCACCGTGCGCCGCCGCGAGCCCGTCGCGGTCCACGTGTCGTTCGTGCACTCGCGGATGTTCACGGCGATGCCCATCTCGATCCTCCAGGGCCACCCGCTGATCGTCCTCAGGGACGACGAGCCGCGGACCGTGGGCGAACTGTTCGCGCAGATCCCCCCCGGTTTCATCGAGGCCCACCCCAACACCTTCCTGCGCTGGGAGGAACTGGCGGACGACCCGCGCGGGCCGCTGGCGAACGTGAAGTACTTCTCCTCCACCTTCGACGCCATCCACCCGCGCACCGTCAACACCATGCTGAAGGCCTCCCGCCGCAGGGGCCGGCGCTTCGCCCAGGCCTACGGGCAGAGCGAGGTCGGTCCGATCGCCGCGCGCACCTACTCGCTCAAGGACGGCGCCGACTTCAACGGCCGCTGTGTCGGAGTGCCGTTCGTGGGCATGACCGGGGTCCGCGTGATCAGCCGCAACGGCGCGCCGGTCTCCAAGGAGAACCCCGGCTTCATCGAGGTCAGGACCGACGGCCGGATCGTCACCTACCTCGGTGAGCACCAGCGCTGGCAGAAGCAGGTCAACGACGGCTGGTGGCGCATGGGCGACCTCGGCTACCGCACCCGGTTCGGCTGCCTGCACCTGCTGGACCGCGAGGTCGACGAGATCCCCGGGGTGCAGTCCACGCTCGAGATCGAGGACAAGCTGTTCACCCGCCTGCCGGAACTGGTCGAGGTGATCATCATCTCCGGCCCGGACGGGCGCGCGGTGCCGGTGGTGTGCACGCGCGGCGACGCACCGCTGGACGAGATGGCGTGGAAGAGCGCGGTGGTCGATCTGCCGGCGCTGGGCGATCCCGTCCAGTGGCGGCTGGAGGACCTCCCGCAGACCGCCACCACCAAGATCAAGCGCCTGGAGCTGGCCCGCCTGCTGGGAGCCGGTGCCGGCGAGTGACACCCCCGGCGGGCCGGGCCGGAGCCCGACCGGCGCACCGCGCGCGGGCTCCGCGCCCGCCCGGCCCACCGCCACCGGCTTCCGCCCGGCGGCCCGGTCCGCCCCCGGATCCCCGCCCCGCACGCCCGCGACGTCCACTCCGGCGGCCCCGCACACCGTCGGCTCCCCGGGCTCGGCTGCCCCGGCCCACCGGGCTTCGGGCTCCGTGCCCCGCCCCCGGTACCGGGCCGTGGTGCCCTCCCGCCGTCCTGCGACGGGCGGCCGGTCCCCTCCCCCTCTCCGGCCGCCCGTCGTCCCCTGCCCAGAAACGGAGTATCCGCATGAGCAGCACCCTCGAGGTCTGCGTCATTGGTGCCGGCCCTCGCGGGCTGTCGGTGCTGGAACGGCTGCTGGCCAACGAGCGCCGCACCCCGGCGCACAGCGCGGTCACGGTCCACGTCGTCGACCCCTCGGCGCCCGGCGCCGGCACGGTGTGGCGCACCGAGCAGTCGCAGCACCTGCTGATGAACACGGTGGCGTCCCAGATCACCGTCTTCACCGACGACAGCGCCCGGATCGACGGTCCGATCGAGTCCGGCCCCAGCCTCCACGAGTGGGCGCAGGCCCTGGTCCTGTGCGGCGACCCGGCCGGGCCCGACGCCACCGTCCTCGACGAGGCCCGGCGCCTGGGCCCCGACTCCTACCCCACGCGCGCCTTCTACGGCCGCTACCTCCAGGACTGCTTCGAGCGCATCGTGCGGTCCGCGCCCGCCCACGTCGAGGTCCGGGTCCACCGTTCACGCGCCGTCGCCGCCGCCGACACGTACGGCGTGTCCGGCGGCCCGCAGGGCATCCGCCTGGAGGACGGCACCCGGCTCAACGAGCTGGACGCCATCGTGATGGCCCAGGGACACGTCCCGGCCCGGCTGTCGGCGCGCGAGGCGCGCACCGCGAGCCTCGCGCGCATCCACCACCTCACCTACATCACCCCGGCCAACCCGGCCGACCTGGACCTGACGGGCATACGGCCGGGGCAGAACGTCCTGCTGCGCGGGCTGGGCCTGAACTTCTTCGACCACATGGCCCTGTTCACGCTGGGCCGCGGCGGCCGCTTCGAGCGCGCGCCGGGCGGCGGGCTCGTCTACCGCCCCTCGGGCAACGAGCCGAAGCTGTACGCCTTCTCCCGGCGCGGCATCCCGTACCACGCGCGTGGCGAGAACGAGAAGGGCGCCACCGGCCGCTACTTCCCCCGCCTGCTGACCGCCGAGTACATCGCGACGCTCCAGGAGCGCTCCGCCGCCGGCCGGCCGGTCAACTTCGGCGAGGACCTGTGGCCGCTGATCTCCCGCGAGGTGGAGGGCGTCTACTACGGCGCGCTGCTGAGCGAGCGCGGTGACGGGGAGCGCCGGGAGGAGTTCACCGACCGGCTGTTCGCCCTGGAGCCGGACGCCGACCCGTCCGCGCTCCTCGACGCCCACGGCATCCCGGCCGGGGAGCGCTGGGACTGGGAGCGCCTGTCGCGGCCCTACGGCGAGCGGGAGTTCACCGACCGCGAGGACTTCACCGGCTGGCTGCTCGGATACCTGCGGCGCGACGTCGAGGAGTCCCGCAAGGGCAATGTCAGCGGTCCGCTCAAGGCCGCCCTGGACGTGCTGCGCGACCTGCGCAACGAGATCCGGCTCGCGGTCGACCACGGCGGCCTGGAGGGCAACTCGCACCGCGACGACCTGGAGGGCTGGTACACGCCGCTCAACGCGTTCCTGTCGATCGGCCCGCCGTCCTCCCGCATCGAGGAGATGACGGCGCTGATCGAGGCGGGCGTGCTGACCCTGACCGGCCCGGGCACGCAGGTCCGCATCGACACCACCGCCCAGGTGTACATCGCGACGTCGACGGCGGTGCCGGGCGAGCCGGTGTGTGCCACCGCGCTCATCGAGGCCCGGCTGCCCGAGCCGGACCTGCGCCGCACCGAGGACCCCCTGCTGCAGCACCTGCTCGACACCGACCAGGCGACACCGTTCCGGATCGCGGGCGCGGGCGGCACCAGCTACGAGACCGGCGGACTCGCGGTCACCGAGCGCCCCTACCGGCTGCTCGACGGCCGGGGCCGCGTCCACCCGCGGTGCTTCGCCTACGGCGTGCCCACGGAGTCCGTGCACTGGGTGACCGCGGCCGGTATCCGGCCCGGCGTCGACTCGGTGACGCTCGGCGACTCCGACGCGATCGCCCGCTCGGTGCTGGCCCTGCCGCCGGTGGCCCACGTGCCCGCCGGGGTGCGTCCGGTGGGCGCCGGCAGCGATCTCGTCGGGGTGGTCGTGTGACCCCGGCCTCCGACGGACTCACGGACGCCGGGCTGCTCTCGCCCGTCAGGGCCGGCACCCCCGTCGAGGCGGCCACCGGCGACCGGGCCTGGCTGCAGGCCATGCTGGACGCCGAGGCCGCCCTGGCCCGGGCGCAGGCATCGCTCGGCACCGTGCCGAAGGAGGCCGCCGGGGCCATCACGCGGGCCGCCGACGCCGCCCGGTTCGACCTGCGGGAGCTGGCGCTCGCCGCCCGGGAGACCGCCAACCCGGTGGTCGGCCTGGTGAAGGCGTTCACCGCGGCGGTGGCCGAACAGGACGCCGACGCCGCCGAGTACGTGCACCGGGGCTCCACCAGCCAGGACGTCCTCGACACCGGCACCATGCTGGTCGCCCACCGGGTCCTCGGCATCGTCCGGGCCGACCTCGCGCGCAGCGCGCGGGCCCTGGCGGAGCTCGCCGCCCGGCACCGGGACACGCCGGCGGTCGGCCGCACCCTCGCCCTGCACGCCGTCCCGACGACGTTCGGGCTGAGGGCGGCGGGCTGGCGGCAGCTGGTCCTGGACGCGGAGGCGCGCCTGGCCCGCGTCCACGAGGGCGGGCTGCCCGTCTCGCTCGGCGGGGCGGCCGGCACGCTGGCCGGCTATCTGGAGTACGCGGCCGTCGGTGACGACGGCCGGCCGCCCGAACCGGGCGACTACACCGACCGGCTGGCCGACGCGTACGCGGCCGAGACCGGCCTCGCCCGGCCCGTGCTGCCCTGGCACGCGCTGCGCACCCCCGTCGCCGATCTGGCGTCCGCGCTGGCCTTCACGGCCGGCGCGCTCGGCAAGATCGCCGTCGATGTGCAGTCGCTGGTCCGCACCGAGGTCGGCGAGGTCGCCGAGCCCGGCCCGGACGGCCGCGGCGGCTCCTCCGCCATGCCGCACAAGCGCAACCCGGTGCTCGCCACCCTGCTGCGCAGCGCGGCCCTGCAGGTGCCGGCCCTGGCCGCCGCGCTCACCCAGTGCCTGGTCTCGGAGGACGAACGGTCCGCCGGCGCCTGGCACGCGGAGTGGCAGCTGCTGCGCGAATGCCTGCGGCTGGCCGGCGGCGCGGCCCACACGGCGGTCGAGCTCGCCGAAGGGCTCGAGGTCAGGCCCGAACGGATGCGGGCCAACCTCGCCATGACCGGCAGCCAGATCGTCTCGGAGCGGCTGGCCGCCCGCCTGACCCCGCTGCTGGGCAAGGCCGCGGCCGGACGGCTGACGGCCGAGGCCGCACGGGTGACGGGCAGCACCGGCCGCCCGCTGGCCGACGTGCTCGCCGGTCTGCCGGGCCTGCCGTCCGAGGCCAGGGGCGAACTCGACGAACTGTGCGACCCGGCCGGCTACACCGGCGCCGCCGCGGCCCTGGTGGACCGCGCGCTCAGGCACTGATCCCCATCCCACCCGCCGCCGCG
>NZ_JAPJDM010000026.1:108580-123579 GCF_026242095.1 Streptomyces sp. NEAU-W12 | reverse complement strand
TCCGCAGAAGATCCGCAGAAGAGAGGACTCCGGGCCATGGGCAAGAGCGACCTCGCGCTCCCGCTGAGCGAGATGGAGGACTACGGACGCCGGCTGCGGTCGCTCAGGACACGGCTGAACCACACCAGGAAACTCTTCGACTCCTACAAGGACGACATCGGTGACGGCAGCGTCAACGACGCGCTCTCCGACTTCGAGTCCAACTGGGAGGACGGCCGCGAGGACATCTCCCAGCAGCTCGACGCCCTCGCCGGCCTGTCCGACGCCGTCGTCCGCGAGTTCAAGAAACTCGACGACGAACTCACCCGACAGGTCAAGGACAAGATGCAGGTCAAGGACGAACGGGGCGGCAGGGCCGACACGTAGCGGGGCGACACCGCGGGACCGCATGCCGCCCCGGCCGGATTCCGCACGAAGTGACCTCGCCTCCGGCGCTTCACCTACCGCGGACCTCGCCTCGGAGCTGCCCGCCTGGGGCTGGTCTCAGAGGGCCACGGCGTACAGAGTGGACGACAATTCGTCACTCAACGTGCCGCCGACGACGAAGTAGACCATGCCTTCACCGATGACAGGCGGCATCTTGGTCGCGATGTTGCCGGTCTCGGTCTCCTGGTAGGTGCTGTCGAAAGCCCAGCGCTCGCGGCCGGTCCCAGCATCAACGGCATACAGCACTCCCTTGTCGCTGAAGCAGACCGTGCCACCGTCGACGACCGGCGTGGTGAGTACTTCCGCCTTGTCCTTGAGGGAGAAACTCCAGCGCTGCTTTCCGCTCGTGCCGTCGACCGCGTACAGGTTTCCCTGGTCCTCCTGCACATAGACGGCCTCGCCGAAGGCGACAGGTGCCAGGAACCGGCCCTCGCCCCGGAAGGTCCAGCGTCGCTTTCCGCTGACGGCGTCCAAGGCGTGCAGCGTGCCGTGGCCGCTGGGAAGATAGACCGTTCCGGATGCGTCCGCGACGGGCGGGAACTTCTGGGCGCCGTCACCAGGACGTGTCCAGCGCTTCTTTCCGGTGGCGGTGTCGACGGCGAACAGGGTGCCGTCGACGCCTGCGATGCAGACAGTGCCCTCGACGACGACCGGAGCCAGCGCCTCGAGGCCAGGGTCGTACGAAGGGTAGGAGTAACGCCAACGCTGCTTCCCGGTGGTGGCGTCGATCGCGTACAGCTCACCGTCGGTACCGTCGACACTGCCGACGTACACGCTGCCGTCGGCGACCACCGGAGCAGTGACGACTCGGCTGCCGCGTGTGGAGAACGTCTGTTGCTCCCCATGGGGGCCTTCGACGATCACCTGCTTCCGGGCCGGTCGTCCGCCGGGTTGGAAGGACCAGCGTTCCTTTCCGTTGCTCGCGTCAACTGCGTACAGCATGCCGCCGATGCAGGTCGCATACACGGTGCCGTCGACGACCGCTGGGGCCGTTCTCAGCATGCCGGTGAGCGGGAAGGACCAGAGCGTCCTCCCATCCGTGGCATCGAGGGCCAGGAGCAAGTCGCTCTCCCAGTCGTAGCCACCGACGTGGAGGGTGCCACCGGCTATCGATGCGGGGGACGTCGTGAAGCACTCCGGCACCGTCCAACGCTGTGTGCCGCCCTGTTCCTCGGCTTTGGATACCTCACTGCCGCCGGAGCCGGATGCCCTGCCTTGCCGCTCGTTGTCCGAATCGCCGCCACCATCGTTGCCGCCCATGAGTCGCCAGCCACCGAACCCCAGGCCGACGGCCCCCAACGCAGCTGCTGTAAGCAGAAGGTGCCGGCGGGTACGAGTCGTCGGGCCGATGGCCCGTTGAGGTACGGGATCCTCTTTCGGCTGTTCCCCAGACACAGCCGCTTCGGCACGATCCTGTTCATGAAGCCGGTCTCGGCCCGCCGGACGGAGCTCGTCCGTCTCCGGCTCTGCGCACACTGCTGCGTCCTCCACTCGGTTTCCCGCCCTGAGGATCAGGAAGCTGCGGGACTGGTGCACGGTACCGGCTCGCACCGGAGATGCAATTGCGTCGAATGGAGCCGGCCTGCCTCCGGCCAGCTCACCGGCCGCCTGGTTCGTCGCCCCTCTCCTCTCGGGAGGCGCGTCAGAGCGACAGCGTGTGCGCGATGCCGTCCACGATGTCTTCCAGGGGTTCGTCCAGGACCGGCTCCGTCCAGGAGACCAGGAGGGTGACCGCGGCGTCCGTCGTGACCGGCCGGACGCCGTAGAAGAGGGTGCGGATCACCGGACGCGGTCCGAGGAGGCGCTTCCTGTCCTCGACGAGGTTCTGGCGGATGCGTACGGCGTCGCCGAGGGGCAGCCGCGTCTCGCGGACGTCCGGTTCTCCGAAGTCCCGCGCCGACATGGCCCCGGTGAGCAGGGGGAGGGTGACCTCGGGGTGGGTGGCGTCCGGATGGACGGCGTCGAGTTCCAGGACGGCCGCCACCGCATGGTGCCCGCTGACGTACCAGCCGAAGGCGCCGAGGGGGTCGCGGGTACGGCAGTCGGCCGCCGCGCGCTTGAGGTCGCGGGCCAGCAGGCGGGCGTTTCCCTTCTCCCCGTCGCGCTCGTACCGTTCGACGAGTTCCTTCGCCTGGTGCGTGGCCCAGTAGTCCAGGTCCAGGGTGCCGGACAGGGGGAACGGCACCCAGTCCTCCGAGCACTCCAGGCCGAGGTTCGACAGGTCGTCGGTCATGTCCGTGGTCACTCCGTCCAGGTCAGCGAGGAGGCGATCGCGTCGAAGAGGCCGGCCATCGCGTCGGCGATCGGCTCCAGGGGCGTGGAGAAGGTGAGCAGCAGGAACTCCGTCGTGCCGGGGACGGGTACGTGGTACTCCACCGAGACGGAGACGTGGCCCCCGCCCTTCTCCTCCCCCGGTTGGCGCGTCGTTCTGCGCACCCGTACGGCGGTGCCCGCCGCCAGTTCCTCGATGCCGACCTCCGTCGCCTCGGCCGGATCGGCGTCCTGGGTGAAGGCCCGGGCCAGAGCCTCCGGCGGCAGCGGTTCGGCGTGGCGGAGCGGTGCCAGGCTCACCAGCAGCGAGGCGGGGACGGTGACGGGCCCCGCCTCCTGGAGGCTGAGGTACAGCTCGATGCCGCCGCCGCGGTGCGCCTCGGCGGCACGGCGGCGCAGGTCCGCGCGCAGCTCGTCCTTGAGGTGGGGTGCGTTGTCGATGCCGTGGAACTGCCGTTCCACCAGCGCGTCGACCGACCTGTCGCGCTGTTCCGGGTCCAGCAGGATCCGGAACCATCCTTCCGGCAGGAGCAGGTGGTAGTCGGCGGGCGGGGCGCTCTTCCCGGTGCGTGTCATCGGCTGCCTTCCCTGGACGTCCGTTCCACAACCGGCCGGTCGAGCAGGAGCCGGCTGCGCAGCTGGTGGATCGCGTACGGCACGGCCTGCAGGACGAGGCCGAGCGCCCCCATGAGGACCGCGGCGGCCGCCGGCCCCGGGGCCGGGTCCGCGATCCGCAGGCCCTGGACCACGGAGAAGAAGGAGCCGAAGGCCATGACGGCGGTGGACGACACCCCGGCGACGGTGCCGGGGAACCGCGCCGTGCGACGGGCCTCCCCGCCGGAGCCGGGCAGCAGCCCGGTGCCCAGTACCGGCCCCTTGGGCCAGGCGGTCCCCCTGCCGCCCAGGCGGCGCTCGGACACCGCGAGCCCGGCGGCCCGGCGCAGCCGCGACCACCCCTCGGCGCCCTCCTCGCCGCCGAACCACAGGTCCCACGGGAACACCGCCCGCACCTGCTCCCCGGGGCCCCGGAGCTCGACACCGACCGGCCTGCCCGTGCGGTCCTCCACCCGGACCAGCGAGGTCACCGCGTGCGGGCCGGACAGCGCGAACCAGTACTCCTGGCCACCCAGGTCGCGCAGGACGAGGTCCCGGTCCTGTACCCGCAGCTCGGTGTCCCGGCGGAACCTGACCGTCGCCCCGGTCTCCCGCGCGGGGCCGGGCCGGACGCGTTCACGGACGACGGGGTCGTGGCGCCCCGTCCGCAGCCGGGTCCGGCCCCGCAGCGCCAGCCGTGCCACGGGCGCCGAGAAGGCGGTCGCGGCGAGCAGCAGGACGATCCAGGGGACCGTCGTGTCGGAGAACACGACCCACGTGAACACCGCGAACCAGACGCTCCCCGCGACGGCGCGCACACCCCAGTACCAGGCCGGGAAGGAACGGCCCGGGCCGAGGGAGGCGCCCGCGCCCTTCGTGGCCACCAGGGGGTCGTTTCCGTCCCGTACGACGTGCAGTGGCACCTCCGCGGCCCGCAGCAGTCCCGCCACGCCCGTCCGGGCGAGCAGTTGTTCGCCCTGCACCGACCGCTTGGGCAGCGCGGGGGCCTCGGGCAGCCAGTCCTCGATGTCGAAGCGGCCGACCAGCGCGCCGTCCCCGTCCTGCAGTTGCACCTCTCCCCAGGAGCCGGGGAGGTCGGGCCCCACGCGCGTTCTGTCCCCACCCGCCGCGTCGACGAACACGGCACGGGCGACACCGGCGGTCCCGCCGACCGGGAAGCGGCGGGTACGGCCGCGGGTGCGCAGGACGAGAGCGCCGTCCTGCGCGTAGAGCCGGGAGGCGTGGCATCGTTCCAGGCCGGGGCCGCGCGAGGCGGCCGGCCTGAGGGCGGGCTCGGGAATCACCTCGTGACCCCGTCGTAGAGGGAGGTGACCGTTCCGTAGGCGCCCTCCGCGCCGGCGATGGTGCCGGTGGACGTGGCGCCCGCCCAGACGTTGGTCTGGCCGGTGAAGTTGCTCAGCGCGCTGCTGACCGCGGGCAGTTCCCGCGCTGCCGGTGCGATGCCGTCGAGACCGGCGGCCGTCCTGGCGAGATCGGGGTCCAGGGTGCCCGCCGAGCGGGGGGCGGCCATGGTGCTGAGCCCGTCGCGCCAGCCCTGTCCGGAGAACGCGTTGCCGACCGACCTCACGCCGTCGACCGTGTCCCGGTACATGGCGGACGGGCTGAAGCCCTCCTTGATGTTGCTCCAGTTGGGAAGCTTCCCCTTGGGCATGTTCGCCATCGCCTGTGCCGCGTCCTTTCCCCGGATGCTCCCCTGGGCGCCGCGGTTGGCGAGGTTCCAGGCCTTGTTGGTCTTCATGCCGGACGCCACGGCGTTCTTGTAGAGGTTGCTGCGTGCCAGGGCCTTGCTTCCGGCGGCCACGCCCTTGGCCCCGGCCACCGCCGCCCGTCCGAGACCGAAGGTGGCGACGCCCACGGCGTCCAGGATCACCGCCTTCCAGCTTCCCTCACCGCCCAGCGCGAGCACCAGGTCGGTGGCGAGCGCCACGACGCTGGCCGCCAGGGCGACGGCGCCGGCCACGGCGGCGATGGCCTGCCCGATGACCGGGATCCAGCCCAGGGCCAGGGCCGCCACTCCCGCCCACAGGGCGATGCGTCCCGCCCACTTGGAGATCTCCTTGAGCCAGCCGGCGTTCTCGTGGACCCAGTTCTTGAACTTGTCCTTCCAGCCGTCCTTCAGCCCGTCGCTCTCGATGACGTCGTGGATCGCGTCGGCGGCCCTTCGCGCGGCACGGTCGCGGATGCCCTTGGCGGTCTCCAGCGCCTCCTTCGCCGCCGACAGGGCGGAGGACGCCGCCTCCTGCTGCCGGGTGTGCCTCTTCCTGTCCGGATCGTCCTTCGGGGTGCCGTCGGGCAGTCCGTCCAGCGACCGCTTCGCGGACCCCAGGTCCTCGTCGGCCGTCTCCGCGTCCCGCAGCGCCTTGTCGGCCATCTGCTGGGCGCGATGCAGTTCCGAGGCGAACTCGTTGCCGCACACCCCGTCCCGCACCTGTGTGCCGAGCGCGTCGGCGGCCTCGTCGTAGCGCTTGAACGCCTTGCGGAGCTTGTCGCCGGCGCCCTCGGCCGCGCCCCGGAACTCGGTGGCCGCCTTGCCCTTCCAGTTCTCCACGGACGCCAGCGCCTTGATCTCGCGGGCTTCCTTGTCGATGGCCTCGGCGGTCTTGCGCAGTTGCCGTCCGAGACGTGCGACCGCGTCCGGGTCGCCGGGGACCGGGTCGGAGGACTCGTCGAGCACGGCCCAGCGGTGCGTGGCGGGGCGCGCCGTCATTTCCCGCCCCCCTTCGGCTGCCGGTCGTCGGTGCTCCTGAGGGCCTCGGCGAGTTCGTGGTCGAGCGTCTCGTACGACTCGGCGGCACCCTTGGTGATCCCGTGCAGTTTCTCCAGCTCCTCCGTGAGCTGCCTGCGGCGGATCTTCCAGTTGCTGTCGAACGCGTCGAAGGCGTCCAGGATCCTCTGCGAGCCGATGTCGTCGACGCCGTACCCGTCGGCCGGGTTCGCCCGCTCCGCGAAGGTGTCGCGGACGCGCTTCAGCGCGCGGGCGCTCTCCTTGATCCGCGCTATGTCCGCTTCCTGGTCTCCCATGGGTACTCCTCACTCGGGCCCCGGCTCAGCCGACCTCGTTCTCCGCCACCGCCTGGCCGCGGACCACCACGTCCCCGCCGTAGAACACACCGGTGAAGACGGGCGAGTACGTCAACTGGACCTGCACCTCGACTCCTTGCGGGCTCGCCGCCACGCAGTGCGTACCGGCGACGTCCGCGCCGGACATGTCCATCTCCTGGGCGAAGGCCTTCACCCGGGCGTCGCAGTTCTCGTAGTTGATGGGCGCGGGCTCGTCCACGTTCTCGTACAGGGCCTCGCGGTCGATGTCCTGGGCGGCGTAGCGGGCGGCCTGTTCCGCGATGTCGGCGGCGCGTTCGCGCTGGGAGATGGAGAGGCCGCCGTCGATGACGAAGGCCGCGAGGGAGAGGAAGACCAGCGCGAAGACGATGACCGCGCCGGCGCCGGAGCCGCGGTCGTCGAACCCGGGACCGCGACGCTTCAGCCACGTACGCACCTGTGCCCTCACACCGTCCTCCGGTACGGGTCCAGCGGTGAACTGAAGCTCGCGGAAAGGGTCGTCGGGATGTTCAGCCCCAGCATGGCCAGGCCGCGCACCTCGCAGCTCACCTCGACCGTGAAGAGGGTGTCCGGCGCGAAGCCCGGACTGGTCTGTACGACGTTCACCGGACCCGAGCAGACGTCCGCGAGGTTCGCCTCGGCCGCGTCGCGCGCCTCGGCCATCGCCCGCACGTGGTCCTTCTGGATGGAGCCCGCGCGTGCCGCGTCCCGGGCGGCGCCGTCCAGCGCGCCGCGCCCGCTCACCAGTTGTCCGAACGCCACCAGCACCAGGATGAACAGGATCATCACCGGGGCGAGGATCACCACCTCGACGGTGGACAGGCCACGGTCGTCCGCAGGCAGCCGACGGGACAGGCCCCGGCCGTCCGCGGGCAGCCGACGGGACAGGCCCCGGCCGTCCACCGGTCCCCGGCGCTCCGGCCGAAGGGGGAGGTCCATCTAGTTCTCCCCCTCTTCCACGAACCGCTCCACCGGCCCCGCCGACCGGGCGTGCACCGTGAGGTCGAGGCCCGGGAACACCGTCGGGATGCGGGCCGTGATCTCCACACCCACCGTGTCCTGCTCCGGCTGGAGCATCCGCACGTCCGGCGAGAGCACCAACTGCGGTCCCAGTTGCCGGATGTAGCTGTCCACCACGTCCTGTGCCTCGCCCCGCCAGCCGCCGGGCTGGTCGTGCGCCGTCGCCCGTGCCGTGCGCGCGCCCGCCTGCGCCGCCGCCTGGGCGACGTGGTCCGCGAAGAAGTACAGCGCGAACTGCACCGCCGCGAAGATCATGAAGAACAGGACCGGAGTGAGCAGCACGAACTCGATCGCGGTCATGCCGGAGTCGCCGCGGGCGGAGGCGGCCTCCACCCGTCGGCGTACCCAGCGACGTACGCGCACCGGCATCCCCGTTCCCCGTAGGCGTCAGGTGTCAGACGTTCGGCAGTGACAAAAACAACGGCAAAAGCAGCGACACAGGCAGCGACACAGTACGGACGGTCAGCAGGTGCTTCCCGCGTTCGCGCCCTTGATGCAGTCCCCGACCTTCTTGGCGCCGTCGCTCAGCGCCGCGTTGATGATGGCGGCGACCACGCCGACGATCGCGACGACGACCGCCGAGATGATGACCCACTCCACAGCGGAGGCACCGCGGTCCAGTTCGCCGGAGCGGGCACGCTCCACGCGGGCCTGCAGGAAGGTGACCAGGAAGTCCACGGCGGGGACGCCGGTGTGGAAGGTACGTCCGTTCATGACGCTTCGTCCTTTCGTATGCGGTTCACAGAGGCTCTGACGTACGGTTCACGGCTGTTGGTTCGCGAGGGGCGGTGCGGGGCCCGTGGTGCGCTACGGCACCGCCCCCGTTCACGGTTCTCACACCTGGAACACCCTCATCGCCGCCGGGAAGATCAGGAACACGAGGAACCCCGCACACAGCAGCAGCTGCGCCACGAGCATCGACTGGGACTTCTCGCCCGCGCTGCCCTCGATCTCGGAGAGTTCGCGGTGCCGCATGGTCTCCGCGCGGGACGCGAGGGACTCGCGGACCTTGGCGCCGTCGTCCGCGACCAGGGCGAGGGAGGCGGAGAGGTCCTTCAGCTCCTCGACGCCCAGCTCGTCCCCGAGCTGCCCCAGCGCCTGCCACTGGCTGACACCGGTGATCCGGGCGTCGGCGAGGGCGTTGCGGATGCGCTGCGTCGCCCAGCCGTCGGACACCTCTGCCGCCGCCATCAGCGCCTCGGGCAGGCCCCGCCCGCCGGCCAGGCTCATCGACACCAGGTCCAGATAGGCGCCGATGACCCGGCGCAGGTCGCGCCGCTTCTCGGCGGCGTCCCGGCGTACCTCCAGGTCGGGCAGGAAGAAGAAGACGACCGAGCAGAGCAGCGCCAGCCAGACCGGGACGACCGGGCTGCTGCTGAAACCGAGCGTCCAGACCACCGCGAAGAGGAACGGTCCGAAGAACAGGCCCCCCGCCGCCAGCAGCACCTTCGTCGCCAGGAACTTCTCCCAGCCGCGCTCCAGCACGGCCAGGTCGGCGCGCAGCGAGCGCTGCTCCCAGCCCTGCTGGAGGTAGAACTCGGCGATGCGCGCGCCCACTCCGGTACGCAGCGACGCGAACCGGCCGGTGTCCTTGTGCGTGCGTGCCGACTCGTACGCCGTGCCCCGCGCCCGCATCGCGTCGATCCGGGCGACCTGGGCGACCGCGCTGCGCCTGGTGGGCATCAGGGCCCGGATCAGGACGTAGACGCCCAGTCCGAGGACCGCGCCGACGACCACCGGCATCGTCAGTTCGTCGTTCACCGCTGTACCCCCCTGTCCTGCTGGTGCGGCAGCCGCAGCGACGGCGCGTGCCCCGGTTCCGTCTGCTGCTGCCCCGCGACGGCCGCCGCCCCCGGAGTACGGGGCCGTACGAACTGCACCGTCGCCTCGTCGCGCACCAGGAAGCGTTCGGGCGTCTCGATGGTGGACAGCTTGCGCAGCCACCAGAAGCCGAGCGCGAACAGCCCGCAGACGCACGCGAGGACGAGCTGCCCCACAGCCGTCCCGTACGGCTCGACGAACTCCCGGTTGAAGATGGCCAGTCCGAGGACGAACGCGATCGTGACGGCCACGACGATCTGTACGGAACGCCGGGTGGAGGCCCGTTGGGCCATCACGCGCTGCCGCATGTCGACCTCCTCGCGCGCCGACTTGGCCAACGCGCCCAGCACCTGCCGCAGACCGGGGCCGCGCAGCTTGGCGTTGAGGATGAGCGCGGCGACGATGATGTCGGCGGAGGCGTCGTCGATCTCGTCGGCGAGATGCTGGAGCGCCTCGGGCAGTGGGGTGCGGGAGCGCAACCGGTCGACGAGCGCGTCGAGATGGGGACGCAGGACGGGCGCGGCGGCCCGCGCCGACGCCGGAATGGCCTGCTCGAGACCCACCGCGCCGGCGATGGTGTCGCGCAGCGACTCCGTCCAGGAGGCCAGTGCCTCCACGCGCCGCATGGCGGCCCGTTCCTCCGCGGCGCCGCCGAACAGGCGGTCCCAGAAGAAGACGAGGACGGCGGCGGCGACACCGGCGACGGTCCAGCGGGTCAGCAGCAGCACGGCCAGGCCGACGATCGCTGCGAGGGAGCCGCGCTGCCCCGCAAACCGGATCAGCTCGGCGGCACGCGCGCTCGCCTTCTGCTTCTCGTGTTCGGGCTTGGCGGGCAGTCCGCGCACGGCGACGGCGAGGAGGGCGAGTCCGCCGCCGACGGCGATGCCGCACGCGAGCGCGTACAGGACGGTGGTGGAGAACAGTCCGCCCATCGAGCCGAGCGAGCCGGCGGCGGCGGTGAGGTCCGTGGCATCAGCGACGGTGCCGGCCGCAGCAGTGTCGGCAGCGGCGGCAGGGAGGTCCGTGGTCGTCGTACGGGTCACCGGGTCATCACCCCCACGTTCCGCTGGGGCGGTAGCCGTAGGCCATCAGTTCCTCCAGGCAGGCGATGGGGGCGTGCGGCACGACCCGGCCGTCGGGCGACTGGGCGAACACCTCGCTGGACAGGACGCGTCCGTCGACGCCGTTGACCTCGCGGACGGAGGTGACCATGCGCTGGAGCCGGCCGCCGTTCTGGAACTCGTTGCGCCGCTCGATGAAGACGACGAAGTTCACCGCGCCCGCGATCAGCATCTGGCTGGCCTCGATGGGCAGTCGCTCCGTCGCCTGCAGGGCGTACGTCGAGATGCGGTTGAAGACCTCGCTGGAGCTGTTGGCGTGGATCGTGGACAGTGAACCGTCGTTGCCCTGCGACATCGCGTTCAGCATCGTCACGATCTCGTCGCCGAGCACCTCACCGACGATGACCCGCGAGGGGTTCATGCGCAGGGACCGGCGCACCAGCTCGGCCATGGAAATGCTGCCCTGTCCCTCGGAGTTGGGCAGCCTCTCCTCGAACGCCACCACGTTCGGGTGGAGTTCGGGGAAGGAGTCGAGACCGAGTTCCAGGGCCCGTTCGACGGTGATGAGACGTTCGTGCGGCGGGATCTCGTTGGCGAGGGCGCGCAGCAGCGTCGTCTTGCCGGCGTTCGTGGCCCCCGCGATCATGACGTTCTTGCGGGCGCGCACCGCGCAGGCCAGGAAGTGCCCCAGCTCCGGGGTGAGCGTGCCGTTCCCGACCATGTCGGAGATGAACACCTTGCCCATGCGGGCCCGCCGGATGGACAGCGCGGGGCGCCTCGTCACGTCCATGACGGCGGAGAGCCGGGAACCGTCCGGCAGCCGCAGGTCGAGCTGCGGGTTGGCGGAGTCGAAGGGCCGGGAGGAGAGACCGGAGTACGCGCCGAGCACCTGGATCAGCTCGACGAGCTCCTCGTCGGTCTCGGCGACGGGCTCGCCCTGCACCTCGCGACCGTCCGCGTAGCCGACGAACACCTGGTCGCAGCCGTTGATGTCGATGTTCTCGACCTCGGGGTCGTCGAGCAGCGGCTGGAGCCGCCCGACGCCGAACAGCGCGGCGTGCACGGCGGCCGCGTACTGCTCCTCGGTCTCGGCGTCCAGCGGTGTACGGCCCGCGTTGATCTCGGAGCGGGCGTGCTCCTCGAGGATCTGTGCGATGACGGCCCGCGCGAACTGGCGCTCGTCCTCGGTGGACATCGGCGTGACGCCGTTGACCTGGTCGAGGCGGCGCTGTTCGGAGATGCGGTCGCCGGCGTCCTGTCGGAACCGCTTGACCAGTTGGTGGTCGACAGCGGTCATCGCCCGGCTCCGGCGGCACGGCCGTCGGACCGGCCCTGCACGGCCGCCCCGCCGGGCCGACCCGGCCGACCGGCCTGACCCGGCTGAGTCTGCGGTGCGTACTGCCCCTGCTGGGGCTGATGCGGCTGGGGCTGAGCGGCGTGGGCAGAGGCCGTCCAGGCGGCACCGTACTGCTGGTACAGGTCGGCGGTCACCTTGCGGGCGGTGCGGATGAGCAGCGACTTGTCGAGCCGGCCCCGCCTGCGGCCTGCCAGCTGCTCGGCGCCGGCCGGGTCGTCGGCGAGGGTGCCGACCACGCGGGCGCCGGTCTGGGCGTGCACGAGCATGTCGTTGACCTGGGAGGCGAGCTTGGCCGCGCTGCCGGTGTCGGCGATCAGGACGACACCGACCACGGGGCCGCCCGGCCCGGCGACCCGCGAACCGCCGTTCAGCCTGCCGGCCAGGGCGGCGGCGCGGTCCCGGACCCGGGCGAGGGCCTCCGGTTCGGTACGGGAGACGAGCAGGACGAGGGAGGCGTGCGGGAACAGCTCGACCGCCGGCGTGTCACCGCTGATCCGCCCGCAGTCGGCGACGACGTCGGCGGCCGCGTGCGGGGAGTCGGCGAGGGAGGCGAAGGCCTGCCCGAGGGTCGGCCACAGTCCGGTGAGGCCTGCGGCCTGCTCGGAGTTGCCGAGCCCGACGAGCACTTCGAGTCCGCCGCTCAACGGCTGGACGTGGTCCCACAGTTGGTCGGGCACGAGCCCGCGCCGCGCGGTGGCGGCGATGGACAGCATGCCGGTGTTGGGGTTGAGCGGACCGCCGTGGGCGGCGGCGCTGCGGTAGACGAGGTCACCGCCCGCCGGGTCGGTCTCGGCGAGCAGCACACGCCGCGGCCAGACCGCCGCGAGAGCGACGGCCGCGGTGGTGACGCCGGGGGAACCCTTGTCGGCGGCGAGGGCGATCAGGGCCATGAGTGGGGTGCCGCCTTCTAATTGCCAGGAACGAGGACGAGTGCCACCTCGCCGTTGGAGGCGGCCTGGGTCAGTGCCGCCGCCCGGGCACTGTCGACGAGCAGGGTCACGGGCAGGTTGGTGCTGCTGACGATGCTGCTGTCGCCCCCCTGTCCGGGTGCGGACTCCACCCGGGCCCGCTCGACGATCAGGGAGTTGCTGTCGCCCGCCGCGGCACCGCCGTCCTCGTCGGCTTCGCCCCCGGAGCCCGAGCCCGATCCGGCACCCCCGACGCGGTACACGGCGACGGTGTCGCCGCCATCGATCCCGGCCGGGTACTGCCCTTCCTTGAGGGACAGGCCGACGACGGACTTGCCGTCCGGGATCTTGGCGCCGTCACCGAACATGTCGCCGACGGCGACGACGTTGGCCGGGATGGTGCTGACGGCCTTGAGCTTCTTCAGCGCGGCCAGCTGGGTCCACGGGATGTAGTTGATCTCCGGGTCGTCGACGACGAGCACGGACTCGACGTTGCCGCCGTCGACCGACTGCCCCGCCGGAATCTCCTTGGTGACCTTGACGACCTCGATCCGGTCCCCGACCTGGAGCACCAGCATCGTGGCACCGAGCGCGCCGACCAGGATCAGCAGCACCGCGAGCGCGGCCAACGCGGGTTTGCGCTCGCGGGGCGGAGTGGGAAGCCGGTCACCGACCGACGGCTGAGCCGGAGCAGCGGAACGTCCCGCGCCCGCCCCCGTACGCTCCTGGATCTTCACGCAACCGCTCCCCGTACACCCAAGATGATGTCTGCCAAGTACCTCGGAAATCAGGACACTTCACCCGCGCCCGCTCGCACGCAGACATGCACGCAGACATGCGGGACGCGGCCGGACCTACCGGGCCGACCTGGGTGAACAGCCAACGTCGAGGTGAGTGTCAAGCCATCGCACCGTACCAGTCACACATCAGCCCCTCAAGGCACACCGAACGTCACGGACACCACATGACGCACCGTTACTGATCTGCAATTTCGCCCTCGGACAACCCGGTGGGGGACTGCGCCAAGACGCAGCCCACCCCCTGTGCGCCGGCGAACCGCCGAGCCCGCCGACCACCCACCCCGCCCACCCGGCCCACCCGGCCCGTCACACCCCACCCGTGAACCCCCCACGACTCGCTCACGCGAACTGCTCTCGGCACCAGCCGACTTGACCATCCGCCGCGCCCCCTTCCCTCCCCGCGGGACCGAGGTCACGGGGCCGAGTCCGGCAGCAGCCCCGGCCGCAGACCCGACCGCAGACCCGGCCGCAGGACTTTGCCTCCTCTTTACAACCCGCTCCTCCGCCGCCTCGTCTCTCCGCTCGATCCGTAACGCAGCCCGCCGCGCCCACCGGGCGGGCGGACCGACGAAAGAGAGCGATTCATGCGCCGAACCGGCCTCAGCGCCATGGCACTCGCGTGCACCGTCGTACTGGCGGGCGCGGTACCCGCGTTCGCCGACGGCGGGTCCCCGACCCCGGCGCCCACCCGGGCCGCCACCGAACCCCCGCGCCAGGAAGCGACCCCCGCCCCTTCCGAGGCCACCGATGCGAGCCCCGTCCCCGCCACCGAGCCGCCCCGGGCCCAGGTGCCCGTCGTGCCCGACGGAGCGCCGGACACCGGTGTGACGCCGACGGCGTCGGACTCGGGGAACGAGGGCGCGCTGGTCGGCGGGGGCGCCGCCACGGCGGTCGCCCTGGTCGCCGGCGCGGCCTTCCTCGTGCGTCGCCGGCGCGCGACCGGGGCATGAGCACGCTCTCCAGGCGCGCCTTCACCACTGCGGCCCTGACCTCGCTGCTCGCGGGCTGTGGCGGCCATCCGGCCGAGCGGGGCACGGGCACGGGCGCCGCAAGCACGGCGTCCCCCTCGCGACCTCCCTCGAAGTCGTCGCCCGCTCGCGGGCGTTCCGTCCCGCTCCGGCTGCGGATCCCGGCCATCGGGGTCGACACCCCGGTCATGCGGCTGGGCCTGGCCCCGGACGGCAGCATGCAGGTGCCTCCGATCACGGCGCACGACCGGGCGGGCTGGTACGAGCACTCGCCGACGCCGGGGCAGACCGGACCGTCGGTGATCGTCGGCCACGTCACGGTCGGGCCCCACGGGGACGGGGTCTTCCGGCATCTGTCCGCACTGCACCGGGGCGACCGGATCGAGGCACGCCTGGAGAACGGCAGGACGGCGGTGTTCACCGTCACCTCGGTGCGGAGGGTCGCGAAGGCAAAGTTCCCGTCGGCCGAGGTGTACGGGAACGTCGACCGGCCGGAGCTGCGGCTCATCACATGCGGCGGCCAACGCGTCGGTGACACATACCTCGACAACGTGATCGCCTTCGCGGCGTCGAGCCCCGCCGGCCCGAACGCCTGAGCCGCCCGGCTGGTTTCCGGGCCGCCGGGCCGGGGGGCCCCCCCGCCCCGCCGCCCCGCACCCACGCGCCCTGCCCCCCGGCGCCCCCCCCGGCCC
>NZ_JAPJDM010000026.1:34692-108570 GCF_026242095.1 Streptomyces sp. NEAU-W12 | reverse complement strand
CCCCCCCCCCGCCGCCGCCCGGCGGGGTCCCGCCCGCCGGGGCGGGGCGGCCCCCCGGCCCGGCGGCCCGGAAACCTCGACACTTCCCCACGAGCGCCCCCACGAGCATGGAGAACGTTGAAACGGTCCCGCGAGAAGGCAGCGTCCGAGCTCTTCGCCGCCCTCTACCCGCGTCTCGCCGGCTGGTGCCGCCGGCTGGTCGACGACGACGAGACGGCCCACGAGATCGCCTCGGAGGCGTTCACGCGGCTGTGGGCCCGCTGGACCAGCGTGTCGGAACCGCGGGGCTTCCTCTACGTCACCGCGGCGAACCTCGTCCGGGACCACTGGCGCAAACTGGAGCGGGAACGCCGAGCCGTGCGCCGGGCCACCACAGAGGCCGCCCTGAGCCCACAGCCCGAACAGGCCGACCCGTCGGTGCGCCTGCTCGTGCAGGCACTACCGGAGCGCCTGCGCGTCCCGATCCTGCTGCACTACTACGCCGACATGCCGATCCGGGAGGTGTCCGTCCTGACCGGACGCAAGGAGGGAACCGTCAAGGCCGACCTCCACGCGGCCCGCGAACTGCTCCGCGCCCACCTGAGGAGGAGCCTTGATCACACACTCTGACGAGGGCCCGGACTTCGACCCCGACGACCCGCTCGCCGTCATCCTGCGCCCCCCCTCGGAGCACCTCGGCCCACCACCCGGCCGTTACCAGGCGATCCGTCGCGGCGCGGCCCGCCGCAAGCTGCTGCGCGGGGCCGCCGGTGCCGCCGTCACCTGCGGTGTCGCCGCACTCGTCGTACTGCCGCTGCGCCTGTCGACCTCCGGCGCCCCCGGCCCCTCGACACCCCCCATGGCCCCACCGCCGCCCGCGACCAGCCCGGCCACCGTGCCGACACCGTCCACCGTGCCGACCCGGGCACCGGACCCGGCCCCGAGTACGGCGCAGGAGGCGGTCCGCCCCACCCCCGTCCCGCAGACCCCGACCACCGCCCCGACCAGCCTGCCGGCCCCCGCCGACGCAACACCCAGGGCCCCGACCGGATCGTCGACGAGGACGGCTCCGCCGACGACCGAGCCGCCACCACTCCGCCCCGACGACACGGCGGCCCCCTCGGCCGGCACCCGGCGCTGAGGGCTCCGGGAGAGCGCCGAGAGGGAGAGGGCACACACCCCGGCTGAAGCCGCAGCGGACTCGCGGGCAGGGGCGCCGACGGCTGTGCCACCGTCCGGAGTTGCGCACAGTGCAGGCCGCACAGGTTCGCTGTGGCGAAACCGAGAACCACACCGATACCGTCATGGCCCTTGACTGCACATCTGTCTCACGGGGAGTCACTGTGAAGCGCCGCTCATTGCCCGTTGCTGCCGCGTTCGCCGCCGCCGCAACCCTGCTTCTGACCGCCTGCGGGGGTGGGGACGACAGCGGGAAGGCCGCTGACAAGATCGCTGGGGCCGACCAGGACACAGAGGCGCCGACGAAGTCGGCGGAGCCCTCGGGAGCACCGGCAGAGGACAAGCCGGACGGCGTGGACGTGTCCCTGCCCGCGGACATGAACCTGGTCTTCGACTGGAAGAAGCCGAAGGACCAGAATGAAGCGGCCGCCATGTCCGACGCGGCCAACTTCTTCCGTGCCATCTACCGGGGCGTCGACAAGCGCACGACCGAGGACGCGTCCGTGGCCGCCTATGCCACTGGTGAAGGGCTGAGCTACGCGGAAACGCAGGTCAACGCCTGGATCGAAGGCGGCTGGACCGCCACCGGCACACTGCGCCACTACGACGCCACCACCCGGTCCGCCGAGAATGGCACGTCGGTAGAGGTGGCGTTCTGTGCGGACTCGGGCAAGTTCTACGGCAAGGAAATCAAAACCGAGAAGGTCCTCGAGACCGAGCCCAGCATTGAAGACTTCGACTACTACAAGATCATCATGGTCAAGCACCCCACAGGCGACGGCCTGTGGCAGGCGTCCAAGGTGTTTGTCGAGACGAAGGCGGAGAAGTGCCGGTGACGGGGACACTTCGTAGGTTCATCGGTACCGCGACACTGACGTTGGCCCTCAGCACCCTCGTCCTCACTGGACCCTCCTATGCGGCGAAACCAGTGGGTTCCGACAAGGGCGCCAGCACCGAACAAGGAGGCGGAGGCGACGACACCGGCATCTACGCCGCCGCACGCATCCAGTACTCCGGATCCGTCGCCAAGGACGGCAGCACGGGAAACGTAACGTCCTCCGACGTGAACTGGGCTCCGCCGCCGTGCTGGTACGCCCCCTACCTCGGCGCCGAGGACTTCAAGAGAAAGATGTCCAAGGATATCAAGGACGCCAAGGGCGCACCCGGCATGGGAGGGCACGCGGGTGCGGCGGTCAACGAGATGGAGCGCCACTACGAGGACGAGTACGGATGGACCGACACCCCCGGCTACAAGGACTACAACGTCGAGAAGGATGGCGAGGGGATGTTCTGGGCCGGTGTCGAGAATCCCAACGAACCTGATGTCCTCAAGCGGAGCTCCTGCACCGTCCTCCCCTTCTGGGTCGACAACGGCGAGGCCCCGCCGCCCCAGTACGAGGAGGCCATCACCCCGGAGATACTCGCCGCCCTCGCCTACCAGCACATGCAGCTCCCCGACACCGAGGTAAGCCTCGCCCCCGAGGAGACCACGAAGGTGAATCTGCCGACCTGGGCCTGGCTCGACAAAGCCGTCTTCGACGAAGTCCAGGCCACAGCGGCCATCAACGTCCCCGGCTTCGCCATCCAGGCCACGACGACCGCCAAACCGGTGTCCCTCACACTGGAGCCGGGCACCGAGGACGCCGAGACCTACCCGGCCTCCGGCGAGTGCACCATCAACGCCGACGGTTCCATCGGTGAGCCTTACGCCAAGGGCAAGGCCGACCGGACTCCGCCCTGCGGCATCACGTACCTCCGCTCCTCCGGCGACGGCACCTACGATCTCCAGGCCACCATCACCTGGGAAATCGCCTGGACCGGCACCGGTGGCGCCGGCGGCGACCTGCCCGACGGCACCTTCGGCAACGACCAGGCAGTTACGGTCCAAGAAATCCAGTCCATCAACCGGTGATCAGTGCTCCGAAAAGTCGCGCAGCGGAGAAGGTAAGTGACGGGCGGGGCCAGGCCCGGGGCTGCTTTCACCTTCCCCCAGTCCAGGAGAATGCAGAGCCGGCCAGAGAAGACTTCTCAAGGCCTCGGGGACTGACACCCCGCATCGCTTATGGGCGCCTACTGTCAGCGAACGGGCCTTGACCCAAGGCCCGTTGATGCACGCCGGTCCGGGATCATGCTCCGCCCGCCTCACACGTCGGGAAGGCCCCTGTGCCGATCTCGACCCGCTCCCCGGCGGCCGGGGTAAAGCTGACCGGCTCACCGTACGGAATTTCGACGACCCGCGCGTACCCCACGGCGTGCGGCTCGGACATCAGAGTGACCGTCGTTTCGAAAGGATCGGCGATCATGTAGAAATCGATCCCGAAGCGACCGTACTTCTGGACGTTCCGAACGTAGTCCTTCTCGCCCTCCGACTCGGACGGCACCGCGACCGCCGCAAGCACGTCGAGACACGAGTAGCTGGTCTTCCTGCGCTCGGCGTCGAAGTCGACGATCGTGAGGTCCGGCGCAGCGTCGTTCTCCCCGGGGAACGTGATGAGTACGTCGCCGAAGACACGCTTCCGCGCGATGCCGGAGGCCTTGACCGCGTCCTTGACGTCGGAAACGGTCCAGTCCTGTTCCGGGCTCCGTGGCGTCATGATCACTCTGCCGGCGAACACCTCGACCTTGTATCCCTCGGGGATGGCATCCCGCTCGATCAGTTCACTCATCACGGACGCAGCAGCACACCTCCTCCCCGCATCATGGCTGGCCGGGGCGCGAACGACCGCCTTTTCGCCCGACCAGAGCCTGCCCGGCCCGGCCCCGGTCGCTGCACGGCATGCGATCGCCCGCCGCCGGACACCTTCGGCTCCGGTCCAGCGGATCACCTACGAAGACCACCTTGCCTCACACGGGGCCGACCAGCCGGCGCTCACGAAGCACCCGGCAGCGCGCCGCACCGTCAGGCGGAAACCTTCACACTCCGGTGCATACCGTCAGTAAAGTGGAGTCGGACTGCCCGGACCAACAGCCTCAGGCACGGCCCAGTGATGTGCCCGGGGTGTCGTGCGTAGGAGCGGCAGCGGCTCCTGAAGCTTCTCCCTTGGCCTTCAGTAATGCCTCGGACGCCTTCTCGTCAGTGAGCCCTCTCTCCAGCTACCTCGGGAGAGACTGCGAGAGCTGTGCATCGGTCCAGTACGGGTCACCTACTGGCTCGCTCCAGGACGTCGCGCGGTCCTTCTCACCGTCTTCCGCAAGACCAGGGTGCGCGAGAGAGAGGAAGTCCGCCGAGCCCAACGAGCGAAGAAAGTGTGCGAGGCGGAGCACACACCAACTGGTGAGCACGACGTCTACGGTAGGGACGAGGAAGCACGATGAGCAGCGGATACCACACCACCTGGAACGTCCCGCCGGAGCACCGGGAGGCTCCCGCCTACCGTGCCGCGGGTCGCCGCACGGACTTCGCCCAGGCCGTCTACGACCGGCGCTCGGCCCTCGGCTGGAACGTTGCGGAGCTGGCCCGGCGTGCCGAACTCTCCGAAGAAGACGTCGAAGCCATCGAGGAAAGCAGCGTCGACCCCATTTTCGATCTGATCGAATGCCTGGTCACAGCAATGGACGCCGACGCCCGCATCGCCCCTCGTACAAGTCCCGAGTTCCGTTTCGAGGATCACGCGGCCTGATCCGCGCAACCCGGTGTCATCTTGCGGTGTGGGGCAGCAGAACGCCGTAGACGGACAGCGGCCCTGGACCGGTGCCACAGCGGGGCCCGCCACACGAGGCCGCCCTCGGTTTCATCGACGGCTTGGCGAGGAGCATCCGGTTGGCTGCAGGACCTGAGCGGATGGCAGAGGTGATTGCACTCTCGCTGCTGTACCTCGATCGTTGCCAGCCATTGCTGACTGCGGGTGAGGAAACACCGGACCGGTGCCGCACTACTGGACCGAACCAGCCCTCGACGCGGTCTCGCTCCGGGTGACTTCATCATGCTGGCAGCACGGGCGACTGCCCTCGGCCGGGGGCGTCATCCACGAATCCGTCGAACGCGAGGAGAGAGACCGCCTCACGACGCTGGCAGCCGTGCGGGTACGGCAGAGTGGCAGCCGGGAAGCAGTGACGGGTGAACAGTCCTGCCTCTTGCAGAGGGGTGACTGGTCGCTCGCCGCCCCTCACACCCACCGCAGGGAATGTGCCATGGCGTCGCACAGATCACCCATGGGGCTGTCCGTGCCGCTCAGTGGCATCGAGAAGGCCAGGTGGAAGTAGCCGGCGTCGCCGGGCATCCGGATGTGGAAGTCCAAAGTCGTCTCCCCCCGGACTTGAACTGTCCGGCCCGCGGGGAGGTCGATGATGTCGACGTCGGCCCCTGGGCCTCTGCGCTGGGCCAGCGCCCCGGCGAATTCCTCAGGGGTCAAAGCCGCACCTCGGGGCATCGGGGGCCACGAGATCAGCAGGGAGGCCGGCAGAGCCGAGCCCTCGGGTGACTCCGACCTGAGGAAGAACTCCAGAGCGCCGCGGCTACGACCGCTCTCGGCAGTGTTGCGCAGGGCGACCCACACGGTACGCGCGGCCTCCGGAGGAGTTCGGCTGCCGGCGAACTCCTTGTCCACGTAGGTCTTCAGCTGACCGCGCCAGCGGTCCTGTGTGAGGTCGACACGGAACCAGTCACGGGGAACGAGGAGACGGTAGTCCGAGGGCGGAGCTTCGGGCACGGCGTCGGTCACGTGCCCGCCACCGAGGTGATGAGCGGGGAGCCGTCGGTGTGAAACAGGCGGATGCTGCTGACGATGTTGCCGAACATCGTGGAGAACATCTCCCAGCCGGGCATGGTCGGCGTCGACATCTCCATCAGGAGCGTGGTGCCGTGAGGAAGGGGAACATAGACGCGTATGTACGACGTCGGGAATGTGAACCCCTCTCCCGAATCCGTGAGTTCGCCGATGACCTTCTCGTCCCGCGTACCGATGTACGAAACGGCCGATCCGCACGGGAGCTCGATCCGGGACACCTCGCCGTCATCCAGGCGGCGGAGGCTCGCGGTGATCGCTTTCGCCGCGTCCGACGCATCCGCAGCCTCCGGACTGTCGAGCAGGGCGGCGAAAACCGTTGCGGTACAGGGAGCCTCGTCAATCGCCGTGACGCAGATACCGGCGTACTCGGCTCCCGCGGCCAGTAGCTCGTCGACACCCAGCGCACACATGACCGCAAGCGCGGTCTGCGCCTCTTCACCGGCGCCCGGAAGCGCCTTCTCCACCAGTTCGCCCAGCAGCCGTACGGCCTCGTCGTCGTCCGCAGCGTGGATCGGAATGTCGTGGAAGATCTCCGGCATCACCCAGCGCACGTGAATGTCGTCCGTGTGCAGGGCGGTCGGGGCGGGCTGGGTAGGCACCAGCTCGCCGAGTTCGGTATGGGTCGTCACGACGACTGTTCCTTCTCGGGCACAGGACGGTCGGGCGCTTCGGGGAAGAACTTCCGCGAGGTGGCGTACATGCCGTAGTAGGGGTACAGGCGCGGGATGTCGGCGCCGCCTCTGCGGGCGATTCCGGCGATCTTGCGGTAGAGCCGGGCCCGGCAGCGCACGTTCCGTATGACGGGGTCGAGCAGAGTGCGGCGGCGCATGAGGTAGGCGCCAAGGATCAGGGCTCCGACGATCAGCGCATCCACCACGATGAAGGCGATCTGGAACTGGCGTGTCTTCTGGGATGCGACCAGGTCCCAGAAGGGCCAGGCACCCAGACCGAAGATGAACAGCGGGATGACGAACAGACAACCGAGGAGGCCGGCCTTCGCCGTGTCCTCCCGCCGTTGGAACAGCATCCAGTGCACGGCGCTGTCGTCGAGGAAGTCGAAGCGGACCTCCCGCCCGTAGGCCTCCGCCGCTGCTCTGGCCTCGGGAACAGCGGCGATGACGGACGAGGAGACCATGTTGTGGACGGTCCCCTGATCGTCGACGAACTCCCCGAACTTCAGGGCGTGGTAATCACTCACGGGTCGTCCTCCTTACGCAGCAGGCGCCAGAGCCGTGTGGAACGACTTCGACGACGGCTTCGGACTGGGTTGCGGCGACGGCGACGGTGTGGGCGCCGGGACCACGACTGGCGGCTTGACCCTGTCGGGTGAGTCGCCGACCTCATCGAACTTGTTCTTGATCCTTACGACGCTCTGCACCCCGAGGTTGGCCAGGGACGCACCCTTGATGTAGCGCGTGACGAGTTCCGGATCGAAACCGTTCGCCGGCAGCTTCACCTTGGTGATGCCCTTGCTGCTCAGGTACTTGGAAGCCCAGACGACACCCTTGTTGAAGTTCTTCACGGCGAAGCCGTTGGTGAAACCGGCCCAGACGGCTCTCTGCGCGGTGAGCAGGCGCGCCCCCTTCGCCGCCGCGGTGAGGCCCTTCAGTGCGCCGAGACCCGGGATGATGCCCAGTACGTCCAAGCCGATCTTCAGCAGATCGAGCTTCCCGCCCCGTGCGAAGACGTCGTAGAGACGTCCTGTCAGGGCCGTGGCGCTGACGAGAGCGGCGAGACCCACGAGGATGACGGCTGCTATCCCACCGGTCAGGACCACAGCCGCCACCAGAGCCGCGACCGCCAGCACCGTCGCGGCTGCGGAGAACCAGTCCGCGTGGTCCGCGATCCAGTTCATGATTCCACCCGGGTCACGGACACCGTCGTGGTGGATCACGTTCTTGATCTTCTTGGCGGCGCGGCTCGCCGCGTCGTCGCGGATCTCCTTCGCCCGCTCGATCTTGTGGCGTGCCTGCGCCATGAGAAGTGCGGCATCGTCCCGCTTCTTGCCCTGCTTGGTGCGTTCGGTGCTGTCCTTGCTGCTGGATGGCACCGTCCCCTCGAGGGGCTCCAGCGCCTTGAGGGCAGCCTTGTGATCCACTTCGGCGGCACGGAATTCTTCCAGGCCCTTGTCCGCCATGCGCTGCGCACGGCGCAGTTCGCTGGCGTACTCCGGTGATTCTCCGTCGCCCTCCTGGACCTTGGTGCCCATCGCGACCGCCGCCTCGTCGTAGCGGTCGTACGCCTTCTTCAGACGGCCGGACGTGTCACCCGCGATCTCGTGGAAGGCCCGGCCGGCGTCACTGTCCCAACCGTCCACCGATGCAAGGGCCTTGATATTCCGGGCCTGCTTGTCGATCTCGTCGGCCATGCCGCGCAGCCTCTTGCCGAGACGTGCCACCTCGTAGGGGTCTCCAGGCACCGGATCGGAGTCGTACATGGGTGACCAGTCCTTCGGACGGGCTGTCACTGCTACTTCTCCTTCTTTCCGCTCTTTTTGGCATCCCGGAGCGCGTTCGCAAGTTCGTGATCGATGTCCTCGTACGCCTTGGCCGCGTTCGCGGTGTATTTGGCGAGGTTCTCGATGTCTTCCATAAGTTTTTTGCGGCTCTTCTTCCATGTCTGGGAGAAGTCGTCGAATATGTCCCGCAGTTTGTCGCTGCCCAGCGCTTCGCCGTACTCGTCGGCAGGGTTGCCGTTGTCCTTGA
Source organism: Streptomyces sp. NEAU-W12 (assembly GCF_026242095.1). Classification (NCBI taxonomy): domain Bacteria; kingdom Bacillati; phylum Actinomycetota; class Actinomycetes; order Kitasatosporales; family Streptomycetaceae; genus Streptomyces; species Streptomyces sp. NEAU-W12. Next base: position 99,980 of record NZ_JAPJDM010000026.1, on the reverse strand, counting down.
ACTCCCGGTGCATCCGATAGAGCGAGTCCGAGCAGTCCTTGATCAGGTCAAGGTCGTACCGAGTTCTGTCTGCCACCCGTTCAGGCTCTCTTCCTCAGGGGGCCATGCCGTCCGGGCGCGGCTGAGCATGACCAGGGCCATTCCCTGGATGCCGCGCCCGAACCACGTGGTGGCCGCCGACGTCACTAGCCCTTCGCGCTCTTCGCCAGCTGCTCGTCCAGGTCCTCGTAGGCCTGCTTGGCCTTCTTCAGGAACTCGGACATGCCCTCCAGGCCCTCCATGGCCTTCTTCGCGCCCTTGGTGAAGTCCTTGAAGGACTCCTCGAAGGCGGACGAGCCCTTCTGGGTGGTGTAGCCGTTCTCCACGAGCGCCTTGATGCGGTCGTCGATGGTGTCGAGCTCGCCGTGCAGCCGGTTCATGTCCTTCAGAAGCTTGCCGGCTTCCTTGTCCATCTCGGCATAAGTGATGTCTGCGTCTTTGCCCTTGCCGGCCATGACGCTCCCTCCCGTTTTCGTTCGCCGCGGGGCCTTCCCCCGGTGCTCGTCGGGATCGTCGACCACTCGGCGCCGACCATCCGCGTGAGCAAAGATCTTACGGGTGCGGCTGTTGGGATCCCAGGGTGTGGTGCGAGCGGAGCGTGACCCGGTGCACATCCCGCTGTCACACGGGGTGCCTGGCCAACTAAGGTCACTCCCACCGTGTTCAGCGTTCCGGGGGGAGGCCTCGGGCCAACGAGGAGGACGCACGTGCGCCTGAGTCTGACCGTCGTCGACCCGGCTGCTGGAGCCACCGCCGACGTGGTGCTCGACGCGGACCCGGAGTCGTCGGCGGGTGACATCACACGGGAGTTGGCGCGGCACGTCGGACTGGGCGGCAGCGAGCAGGTCGTCCCCATCGGGGGCCACCGGGGAACCGGTGGGGCGCTACAGGCCTTCGTCGACGGTTACCCGCTGGACCCGGCCGCCACCGTTGTCGAGTCGCCGCTGCGCGAAGGTGCCGTCGTCAGTCTGCACGATCCGGCCGGCTGTGTCTTCGGGGAGCCGACCGGAGTGGTGGAGTTCCGCGTCGCCGGCGGTCCCGCGGCGGGCTCGGTGCACCGGCTGGGCGTCGGGCGGTACGACATCGGCAGCGGCCCGGCCGCACACCTGCGCATCGACGATCCCGAACTGGCTTCTCGGGCCGCGACGTTGTCGATCGCCATGGACGGCACCTGCAAGGTCGCCGTGCACACGGAGAGCGGTAGGGCATCCGGCGGGGAAAGCGCGTCCGGCAAGGAGCGCGGGAACGGCGGGGATCTGGGGGACGACAAGGAGGGTGGCGGGGACGACTCGTCCACCGCCCGGCTCGACGGTGAGCCCCTCGAAGGTGACGACTGGCCCCTGGGGTCTCAACTGGCGATCGGCAACAGCCTGTTCGATCTCATCGCGTACCTCCCGCCGGATGCCGCCCTGAAGTGGTCCGAGGACGGCACAGGTCTCGACTACAACCGCCCCCCTCGGCTGCGGCCCGCCGAGCGTCAGACCCGGTTCCGTCTGCCGTCGCCGCCCGGTGACTTCGAAGCGCGGCCGCTGCCCTGGCTGATGGCGCTCTTCCCGCTGGTCGGTGCCGTGGTCGCGGTCATGATCTTCGGGCGCTGGTACTACATGATCATGGCCTTGCTGAGCCCGATCATGCTCTTCGGCAACTACTTCATGGACAAGAAGCACGGCCGGAAGTCGCACGCCAAGCAGATGAAGGAGTACAAGGAGACCAAGAAGCGGATCGAGAAGGACGCCCAGGAGGCTCTGGTCACCGAGCGGTCGGACCGGCGCCAGGCCGTTCCCGATCCGGCCGCGGTGCTGTCCTTCGGCACCGGCCCCCGCACCCGGCTGTGGGAGCGGCGGCGTACCGACGCCGACCACCTGCTGCTGCGTGTGGGAACCGGCCGGGTGCGTTCCGAGGTCGTCCTCGACGATCCGGAGCAGGACGACCACAGGCGCGAGGTCACCTGGCAGATGGAGGACGCGCCGGTGGCGCTGCCGCTCAAGGATCTCGGGGTCATCGGCATCGCCGGTCCCGGCGATGCCGCGCAGGCTCTCGGACGCTGGGCCGTGGCGCAGACCGCCGTGCTGCACAGCCCCATGGACGTGCAGTTCTACGTACTGACCGAGCAGGGGGCGCACACGCGCTGGGACTGGACGCGCTGGCTCCCGCACGCGCGTCCCTCGGGCGGGCAGGACGTCAACGTCCTGATCGGTACGGACTCCGAGACGGTGGGTTCCCGGGTCGGTGAGCTGACGCAGCTGCTCGACGCGCGGCAGAAGGCGTTGAAGGAGGGCGGCCGCCGCGACGGCCCGGCGTTCTCCGACCCCGACATCGTGGTCGTCTGGGACGGGTCCCGTCGGCTGCGTTCGCTGCCCGGTGTGGTCCGGCTGCTGCGCGAGGGGCCGGCCGTCGCCATGTACGCGATCTGTCTGGACGCCGAGGAACGTTTCCTGCCCGGGGAGTGCCAGGGCGTCGTCGTCGCCGAACCGCGACGGACCGGGAGCACCGCGAACACCGTCGGCACCGCCCAGGCCAAGGCGGCGCAGCCTGCCGTCGGCGGGTTTCCCTCCTTCCACGCCTGGCACCGGGCCGCCCCGCCGCCCCAGGAGAGCGCGCCCGAGGACCTCGAACTCCGGCTTCGGGTGGAGCAGAGCGGTGCCCGTCGGCTGACCGGTGTCCGGCCCGATTTCGTCTCCGCCGGCTGGTGCGCGCGGCTGGCCCGGTCGATGTCCCCGCTGCGCGACATCAGCGGCGAGACGGAGGACTCCGCGCTGCCCGCCGCGAGCCGCCTGCTCGACGTCCTGCAGCTCGAGCCCCCGACGAGCGACGCGGTCGCCGCCCGCTGGCGTATGGGCGGCCAGTCGACGACGGCCGTGATCGGCGAGTCCTACGACGGTCCGTTCGGCATCGACATGCGCAAGGACGGCCCGCACGGCCTGATCGCCGGTACCACCGGTTCCGGTAAGTCGGAACTGCTCCAGACCATCGTGGCGGCGCTCGCGGTGGCGAACACGCCGGAGAACATGACCTTCGTCCTCGTCGACTACAAGGGCGGCTCCGCGTTCAAGGACTGCGTGAAACTGCCGCACACCGTCGGCATGGTCACCGACCTGGACGCCCACCTCGTCGAGCGGGCCCTGGAGTCGCTGGGCGCCGAGCTGAAGCGGCGCGAGCACATCCTGGCCGACGCGGACGCCAAGGACATCGAGGACTACCAGGACCTCGTACGACGGGACCCCTCGCACGCGCCTGTGCCCCGGCTCCTCATCGTCATCGACGAGTTCGCGTCGATGGTGCGCGACCTGCCCGACTTCGTGACCGGCCTCGTGAACATCGCGCAGCGAGGGCGGTCCCTCGGTATTCACCTGCTGCTCGCGACACAGCGGCCCAGCGGCGTCGTCTCCCCCGAGATCCGCGCCAACACGAACCTCCGTATCGCGCTGCGCGTGACGGACGCCGGGGAATCCTCGGACGTCATCGACGCACCGGAGGCCGGGCACATCTCGAAGAGCACGCCCGGCCGGGCGTACGTGCGCCTTGGTCACGCCTCCCTCGTCCCGTTCCAGTCCGGCCGTGTGGGAGGGCGGCGCCCCGGCGCGACGGATCCGCAGGCGCTGGCTCCCTGGGCGGGTGAGCTGGCCTGGGAGGACCTGGGACGGCAGGCGTTGCGCAAACCCAAGACGGAGACCCGCGAGGACGACGAGATCACCGACCTCAAGGTCCTCGTGGACGCCGTACGGGACGCCAACCACGTACTCGGCATTCCGGCTCAGCACTCCCCGTGGCTGCCCGCCCTGGAGGAGAGCCTGCAGCTGGACGATGTTCCCGCGGTACGCCCCCGAGGTGCGCTGCCCGCTGCCCCGTACGGCGTGGAGGACCTGCCCGGCGAGCAGGCCCGGCGCCCGGTGGCCGTGGACTTCGCCACCTTCGGTCATCTGCTGGTCGGCGGCGCCCCCCGCACCGGCCGCTCGCAGCTGCTGCGGACCATCGCCGGTTCCCTGGCCCGTACGCTCTCGTGCGCCGATGTCCACCTGTACGGCATCGACTGCGGCAACGGCGCCCTCAACGCGCTGACCCGGCTGCCGCACTGCGGCGCGGTCGTCGGCCGTAACCAGCTGGAGCGTGTCGTCCGGTTGTTCACCCGCCTGGGCACTGAACTCACGCGCCGCCAGGACCTGCTCGCCGAAAGTGGCTTCGCCGACATCGGGGAGCAGCGTGCCGCCGTCACCGAGGAGGAGCGGCTGCCGCACATCGTGCTGCTGCTGGACCGCTGGGAGGGCTGGCTGCCCACCCTGGGCGACTACAACCACGGTGACCTGACCGACCAGCTGATGACCATGATGCGTGAGGGTGCGAGCGTCGGTCTCCACGTCGTGATCACCGGTGACCGGCAGGTCCTGGCGGGACGCATCTCCTCGCTCACCGAGGACAAGTACGGTCTGCGCCTCGCGGACCGCGGCGACTTCTCCATGCTGGACATCAACTCCCGCAAGGTGCCCGAGGAGATCCCGCCGGGGCGTGCCTTCCGCAACGAGACCGCCACGGAGACGCAGTTCGCACTGCTCTCCGAGGACACCACCGGCCAGGGGCAGGCAGCGGCCCTGGTCGCGATCGGCGAGGCCGCCACCGCCCGCGACACCGACGTCCCCCGTTCCCGCCGTCCGTTCCGGGTCGACGTCCTGCCGAGCCGGATCTCCTTCGCCGACGCCTGGGCCATGCGCGACGCGGACACGAGCGGATCGCGGCTGTGGGCTGTGGTGGGTGTCGGCGGTGACGAGCTCACCGCCTTCGGCCCCGACCTCGGCCAGGGCGTTCCGGCGTTCGTGATCGGCGGCCCCGCCAAGTCCGGGCGCAGCACGGTGCTGATGAACTTCGCCCGGTCGTATCTCGCCCGGGGCGTCCGTCTCGTCGTCGCCGCTCCTCGCCCGTCACCGCTGCGGGAACTCGAGGGCCAGGAAGGCGTGTTGAAGGTCTTCACCGGCCGTGACATCGACGAGGACGAACTGGAGGAGACCGTCTCGTCCGCCAAGCCCGAGGATCCGGTCGTCGTCCTCGTCGACGATGCCGAGGTACTGGACGACTGCGACGCCGAGGACGTCTTCAAGCGGATCGTGGAGCGTGGCGGCGAGGAAGGGCTCGCCGTCGTCATCGCCGGTGACGAGGAGGAGATCTGTGACGGCTTCTCCGGCTGGCAGGTCGACGCGAAGAAGGCGCGCCGCGGCATCCTGTTGTCGCCGCAGGACTCGTCCGCCGGCGATCTGATCGGTATCCGTACGACGCGGAGCATGGTCGGTGGCCAGATCTCACCGGGCAAGGGGATGCTGCACCTGGGCAGCGGGGAACACCAGACGGTCACGACCCCGATGTGACGTCCCGTATGACGTCACATGTGACGCGTGGGCCCCGGATCCGGGGATCGCCGGATCCAAGGCCTGGCCGTGCCGTCGCTCGTGGTGCCGTACGGCGGGCAGGGCGTAGACCTCGGGTCCGTGTGTCGCCGGCAGCCGGTCGCCGGAGAGTTCGGTCCGCCAGGGCCCGCCGTGCTCCTTGTCGTCGCAGGCACCGCCGAGGAGGTCGGTGTGCCGGAGCGTGGCCACCCGCTCGCCCGCCTTCGCCTGTTTCACCGTCACCCGGAACGCACCGGGCGGAATGGCGGTGCCCTCCCGCGAGTTGGCCTGGCCCTCCCGGGTGCCGAGGTGGGCGGCGGGAACGGTGGGGGCGGTGACGGCCGGGGCCTCGGAGGAGGCTCCGGCGTCGGAACCGGCCCTGTCGTCGCCGAGGCCGCCCGGCACGAGGTCCGGTGCGGGCACCGGGCCGACGGTCACCGCAGCCGGCGCCCCTGCCACGGCGAGGGCCGCCGTGCAGCTCCTCCGTCCGCCCCGGCCGCCCTCGCTGCACCCCTGGTCGGACGACGCGGCGACGGAGACCGGGAGCCTGCCGGGAGGAGACCGGGAGCCTGCCGGGAGGGGGCGGGCGGCGGCCTCCGGCCGGCTCGGTGGGCGGGTGCGGGTGCGGGTCCCGGGGCCGTGGGCTCGTCGGCGTCGAGCGGCCTCATGGAGTCGGTCCCGTGCACCCGCCCGCCCTTCCCCCCTCGCACCCGTACCGGGCGCCTTTCAGCAGGGCAGTGGGCCGCTCCCGCGTCCTCACGGCTGCAGCAGGTCGACCTTCACGTCCGCCGCGAAGCCCGTCGTCGGTCCCACCCTGCGCGCGAACTCCTCGACCGCCGCCAGCTGCGTCGGGCCGAAGCTGAAGTCGAGGGTGGTGAAGTACTGGGCCAGCGTCCTCTCGTCGAAGGCCTCCCAGCGGGACGCCTGCTCGGCGACCTTGCCGACCTCCTCCAGGGAGAGGTCCCGGGAGGCGAGGAAGGCCTCGTGCACCTTCCGGGTGAGCACCGGCTCGCGCTCCAGGTAGTCGCGGCGCGCCGCCCAGACGGCGAAGACGAACGGCAGCCCCGTCCACTCCTTCCACAGCGCGCCCAGGTCGTACACGTCGAGCCCGAAGCGGGGGCCGTCGATCATGGTCGCGCGCAGGGCGGCGTCGCCGATGAGGACGGCCGCGTCGGCCTCCCGCATCATCAGGCTGAGGTCGGGCGGGCACATGTAGTAGTCGGGCTGTACGCCGAACCGCTCGGCCAGCAGGAGCTGGGCGAGGCGGACGGACGTGCGCGAGGTCGACCCGAGGGCGACGCGGGCGCCGTCCAGGCGGTCCAGCGGGACCTGCGAGACGATCACGCAGGACATCACCGGGCCGTCGCAGCCGACGGCGATGTCGGGAAAGGCGACCAGCTGGTCGGCGTGCTTGAGGAACTCGACCAGGGTGATCGGCCCGATGTCGAGATCCCCCTGCACGAGCTTCTCGCTGAGCTTCTCGGGGGTGTCCTTGGACAGCTCGAAGTCGAGGAGAGTACCCGTTCTCGCAAGCCCCCAGTAGAGAGGCATGCAGTTCAGGAACTGAATGTGTCCGACGCGCGGCCGGGTGCGAGGATTGTCCACATCGCGAGGCTAGCCCTCGTGTCTCGGGGCGGGCTCCCCGGGCCCGGCACCGTCCGACGCGTGAGGCGGAAGTGAACATTCAAACATTCGAGTGACGTGATCTTGACCTCTATTGCGCGCGGGCGGTCGCGTGCTAGGCTCGTCCGCAAGTTGCAGTTTGGTTTCCCTTGCAGTACAGAGCCTGCGGAGCATGTGACCGCGGGCTCTCGTCGTTCTCAGACGGATGCGATTGTGCAGAATTGGTCTTCACACTTGCTGGGTTCTGGAGCAGGGCAACCCTTTGGGCCCAAGGAGGGCTTATGGCTACCGGAACCGTGAAGTGGTTCAACGCCGAAAAGGGCTTTGGTTTCATCGCCCAGGAAGGCGGAGGCCCCGACGTCTTCGTCCACTACTCCGCGATCAATGCGAGCGGCTTCCGCTCGCTCGAAGAGAACCAGCAGGTGTCCTTCGACGTCACGCAGGGCCCCAAGGGCCCGCAGGCGGAGAACGTCACCCCGGTCTGATCCTCTCCGATCCGGGAACGACCTAGCAGTACCCAAGGAGCCCCGCGCCGTCAGGCGTAAGGGGCTCCTGCCTTTTCCCCTCTCCCCCGCCTCTGGCCGCCACGGAACCACGTGAGCAGCGCTCCGCTCTCCGTCCACGACCGACGCTGCGCCCGCCACAGCCACAGCCACACGGCTGAACGCTCATGAGCCGGCGCTGAGCCGCTCCCGGCCCGCTGAGCCGCTCCCGGCCGAAGCAGCGTCACCGCAGGCACACGCGGCTCGTCCCCCGCGGAACCTCCGCATCTCCCCACGTGCGCATCCCGCCTCCCGCGAGGGCCGAGTGCGCCCCAGGTCGTCCACTCACGCGTCCCGGGACGTCCCGTGACCGTCCCAGTCCGTACGGGACAGCGCCCCGGCCCGGCAACGTGTTCCCCGGCAGCACCACGAGCAGCCGTCCGACGGACACCGCCTCGGTGGGCCCTTCCCGGGCAGCCGTCCGACGGACACCGCCTCGGTGGGCCCTTCCCGGGCAGCCGCCACCACACCCAGGGCCGTTCCGGCACGACCACGGCTGGTCCTGCGACCTCAGGAGTACCTATGAAGCGCATGCTCGGTAAGGCAGCCGCCGTTCTCGGTGGCGCCGCACTGGCCGGCGGAGCCATGCTGGCCACCGCCGCCCCGGCCAACGCGGCCTGGAGCTGTCCGAAGGGCTACATGTGCGCCTATCTGAACACGAACGGCGTCGGTGACCCGGGCCAGGTGTCGGGCGACAACACGAACTTGACCCAGTACAACAAGTTCAAGAACGCGAACTCCATGGTCAACGACGGCGTCAGCTGCAACGTTCGCATCTACAACCAGCAGAACCACACCGGCGCCTACTGGACGGTCGACAAGGGCTACGCGATCTCCAACCTGAACACGTTCTCGGGTGGCGCCTTCGCCAACGGCATCCACTCCAACAAGTGGTGCGTCTGATCGCAGGACCGCCCCGCACCGCTGTCCTCGCAGGACTGGCGCTGTCCCTGCTCGTGGTCGGCTGCTCCTCTTCGGGAGCCGGCCACGAGCAGGACGGGCCCGATGTCCGGCCCTGGTCGGGGGCGGTCCACTTCTCCTCGGACGAGGCGACACGACTGCACGAGGCGGTTGAGCAGTCGGTGGCGTCATGTATGCGCGGTCGGGGTTTCGCCTACCGTCCACAGCCCTCGACCGACCAGCGGAGGGCCGCCGCGGCCAATCCGTACGGGCTGCTGACCGACGCCGTTTCCAGCCAGGACGGATACGGGATCGTGGGCGTGCTCCTGTCGGAATCCGGCGAACCGTCCGCCGACGGCAACACCGAAGTGGTGGCAGGCCTCGACGGGAAGCAGGCCGAGAAGTGGAAGGACGCTCTGCTCGGCCGGGACGAGGACAGGCGCGAGGTGGTCGTTCCCGACGGGCCGACCTTCCAGTACTCTCCCGACTCCTGCGCCGTCCGGGGTCGTGAGGATGTGTACGGCAAGGGCTGGGACGAGGCCCGGATCATCGCCGAAGCCGCTTCCAACGGGGTCATCCAGGCGGTCGGCCGCGACGACGCGTACGCGGAATCGGTCGGTGCCTGGTCTGCCTGCATGGAAGAGCACGGCCATACGTACCCCGACCTCCAGGCGCCACGGGCGGACCTGACCAGCCGTGCCGAGAAGACTGGTTCGGCCGAAGCCCTGCGCAAGCTGGGTGGCGAGGAGATCGATATCGCCCGTCAGGACCACGCGTGCGAACGCCAGGTGCGGCTGCACGAGGCCGCGGCCGAAGCACAGAGCAGGGCGGAGAAGGCCGCGCTGCGGCATGACGGCGAACTGGAGGAGAAACTCGAACAGCTGCGCGCCATGAAACGCCGGGCCGTGACAAAGACGCATGCGAAGACGGCCGGCTGAAGCAGCCTGCCCTACTCGTACAGCCCCTCCACCTCCTCCGCGAAGTCGCGCAGGATCGCGTCGCGGCGCAGCTTCATGGACGGGGTCAGGTGGCCCGTGTCCTCCCTGAAGCCGAAGGGGAGGACGGTGAAGCGGCGGATGGACTCGGGGCGGGAGAGCATCTTGTTGGCCTCGTCGATCGCGCGTTGCAGGACCGCGCGCAGTTCCTCGTCGTCGACCAGGAGTTCGGCCGGGACCGGGTGTCTGCCGTTCATCCGGCGCCAGTGGGTGATGCCGTCGGGGTCGAGGGTGATCAGGGCGGAGACGTAGGGGCGGCGGTCGCCCAGGATCATGCACTGGGAGATCAGGGGGTGCGAGCGGAGCCAGTTCTCCAACGGGGCGGGGGCGACGCTCTTGCCGCCCGCCGTGATCAGCATCTCCTTCTTGCGGCCGGTGATGGTCAGGTAGCCCTCGTCGTCCAGTTCGCCGATGTCGCCGGTCGCGAGCCAGCCGTCGCGTGCCGCGGGGACGACCCCGCCGGCCCGGGGGTCCCAGTAGCCGCGCAGGACGTGCTCGCCCGCGACGAGGATCTCGCCGTCCGCCGCGATACGGATCCTGGTGCCGGGCAGCGGCCAGCCCACCGTGCCGAGCCGGGGCCTGAGCGGGGGCGTCACCGTCGACGCGGCGGTGGTCTCGGTGAGGCCGTAGCCCTCGAAGATCTCGATGCCCACGCCGGTGTAGAACGCGCTCAGGTCGCGGCCGAGCGGGGAACCGCCGCAGATGGCGTAGCGGACCCTGCCGCCCATGGCGTTGCGGATACGGCGGTAGACCAGGGGGTCGTAGAAGGCGCGGGCGACCTTCTGGGACCCGCTCGGGCCGGGGCCCGTACCGGTGTGGCGGGCGTCGACGGCCTCGCCGTAGCGGCGGGCCACCGAGGCCGCGCGGTCGAAGGCGGCCGCCCGTCCGCCCGACTCCGCCCTGGCGCGGGCGGTGTTGTAGATCTTCTCCAGCATGTACGGGATGGCCAGCAGGCAGGTGGGCCGGAAGCCCGCCAGGTCCGGGAGCAGTTCCTCGGGTTTCAGGCTCGGCGCGTGGCCGAGCCGCACCCGGGCCCGGACGCAGGCGACGGCGACCATGCGGCCGAAGACGTGCGACATGGGCAGGAAGAGGAGGACGGAGGCCTCCTCGCTGGTCCGGGCCTTGAAGATCGGATAGAGCAGTTCGACGGCGTTGTCCACCTCGGCGAAGAAGTTGCCGTGGGTGAGGGCACAGCCCTTGGGGCGGCCGGTGGTGCCGGACGTGTAGACGAGGGTGGCGAGGGTGTCCGGGCCGAGGACGCCGCGGCGTACCTCCACCTCCTGGTCCGGGAGGCGGGTGCCGGCCTCCGCGAGCCGTTCCACGTGGCCCTTCTCGACGACCCAGACGTGCCGGAGGTCGGGGAGGTGCGCCAGTTCGGGGCCGAGGGCGGCGGCCTGGGCGACCGTTTCCGTGACGAGGGCGACCGCGCCCGAGTCCTGCAGGATCCAGCGGGCCTGGTAGACGGAGGAGGTCGGGTAGACGGGGACGGTGACCAGTCCGGCCGCCCAGGCGGCGAAGTCGAGGACCGTCCACTCGTAGACGGTGCGGGCCATGACGGCGATCCGGTCGCCCGGGGTCAGGCCCTCGGCGATGAGGCCCTTCGCCACGGCCAGCACCTGGGCGGCGAACTCGGCGGCCGTCACATCCGTCCAACCGCCGCTCCCGCGGTCCCTGCCGCTCCCGCCGCCTCCGGGACGGCGGCTCAGGACCACCGTGTGCGGGGCCGCGTTCGCGTTGTCGAAGGGCAGGTCGGCGAGCGATCCGTGCCGCACCGGCTTCGCGAGCGGCGGGACGGCCGCCTCCCGTACGACCCCGTCCAGCCGCCGTGTCTCGGGTTCGACCAGGGCCGGCTCGGCGAAGGCGTCACCCCTGGCGGTGGTGGAGTGGACGGCGGACGGGGCGAAAGGGCCGGAGGGGACGGACGAGGGCGGGACGGCTGAGGGCGGGACGGCGGACACGGGCGGCTCCTGGGGCGTGCAGCGGACCTGCTTGCTGCGATGACGTACGTACCTCGCACGCCGTGGCGCTCACCGGCGCCCTCCGCCGTTCTCCGGCGCCCTCCGGCGTCACGGGAAGGGCGGGAGTCACGGAGTCGCCGCCGGTTCGGTCTCGGGATCGTACGGGTCCGACGTGGTGGGTTCGTGCGGGTTCGGGGAGGATCCGGGGCCGGGGATGTGCAGCGTCGGGGATTGCCCGGGGGCGCTTCACGTTCGCTCCAGAACGGCCGTCACGCCCTGCCCGCCCGCCGTGCAGACGGAGATCAGGCCGCGGGCGGGGGCGTCCCGTTCGGCCAGGAGTTTCGCGAGGGTCGCCACGATGCGGGCGCCGGTGGCGGCGAAGGGGTGACCGGTCGCCAGGGAGGAGCCGGCCACGTTCATCCGGGTGCGGTCGACCGGGCTCAGGCCCTGCTCCTCCCAGGCGGCCAGGGTGGCCAGCACCTGGGAGGCGAAGGCCTCGTGGACCTCGATCAGGTCGAAGTCCGCGATGTCCAGACCGGCGCGTTCCAGCATGCGCGGGACCGCGTACGCGGGGGCCATCAGCAGGCCGTCCTCACCGTCCGCCACATCGCCGTGCGCGAAGTCCACGGCGGCCGTCTCGTACGCGGCCAGGTAGGCCAGCGGCTCCAGGCCCCGCGCCCGGGCCCACTCCTCGCTCGCCAACAGGACCACCGCCGCACCGTCGGTGAGCGGGGTCGAATTGCCCGCGGTCATCGTCGGGTCGGGTCCTTCGGTGCCGAACACTGGCTTCAGCGTGGCGAGTCCGCCGACGGTCGAGCCCGGCCGGAGGTTCTGGTCACGGGCCAGCCCGCGGTGGGGCACCACCAGGTCCTGGAAGAAGCCGCGTTCGTACGCCGCCGCCAGCCGCTGGTGGCTGGTCGCCGCCAGTTCGTCCTGGGCCTCGCGGGTGATGCCCCGGGCGCGGGCGGTGACCGCGGCGTGTTCGCCCATGGACAGGCCGGTGCGCGGTTCGGCGTTGCGCGGGATGTCGGGGACCAGGTGTCCGGGGCGCACCTTCGACAACGCCCTGAGGCGGGCACCGAGCGACTTCGCCCGCCGTGCCTCCAACAGCACTTGTCGCAGGCCGTCGTTGACGCCGAGGGGCACGTCGCTCGCCGTGTCGGCGCCGCCCGCGATCGCGGACTCCGTCTGGCCGAGGGCGATCTTGTTGGCGGCGGCGATGACGGCCTGGAGGCCGGTGCCGCAGGCCTGCTGGATGTCGTAGGCGGGGGTACGGGCGTCCAGCGCGGAGCCGAGGACGGTCTCGCGGGCGAGGTTGAAGTCACGGCTGTGCTTGAGCACCGCACCGGCGACGAACTCCCCGACCGCGCCCGGCGCCTGGAGCCCGTACCGCTCGACGAGGCCGTCCAGGGCGGTGGTCAGCATCTCCTGGTTGGAGGCGGTGGCGTAGGGGCCGTCGGAGCGGGCGAACGGGATCCGGGTGCCGCCGATGACCGCGACGCGCCGGACGACAACCGGTTTCAGGGGGCTCATTTCGACCTGCTCCTCACCGCGACATAGGCTTACCTCCGGTAACCTTACTCTAGAGTAAGCACAGTGTTCGTAGTGAGTGAGCACGCACACCCCGCTGGGAGTCGCACATGGCCGACCGCTATCTGAGCTTCACCGGTACCACACCGGGCCGCTTCCTGAGCCGCCGGCTGGGGCTCCCCCGACCCGTGGCGCTGAAGCGCTGGTCACCGGCGCGGCCGGACCTGGAAGGCGGCCTGCTCCACCTCACCGCGGGCACGTCCGGTCTCGCCCCGGCGCCCGTCCTCGCCCGCGCCGGGCTGGGCGCGGACGACACCGGCCGGCCCGCAGCCGTCGTCCTGGACGCCACCGGGGTGCGGGACGTGGAGAGCCTCGCCGAGGTGCACGCGGCCCTGCATCCCGTCGTACGGTCGGTCGCCGCGAACAGCAGGATCGTCCTGCTCGGCGCCCCGCTCGACACCGCCGACCACCACCAGGCCGCCGCCCAGCAGGCGTTGGAGGGCTTCACCCGCTCCCTGGGCAAGGAGATCGGCCGGGGCAGCACGGTGAACCTGGTCCGCCTCACCGACGCGGACGCCGCCGAGTCCACCCTGCGCTTCCTGCTCTCGCCCAGGTCGGCGTACGTCAGCGGCCAGGTGATCGAGGTCGGCGCCGACGCCACCGCCACCACGGCCGCCGGTGCCGGGGGGACACCCACCGCCGGCCAGGAGGCCCTCCCCCTCGCCGGACGCACCGCCCTGGTCACCGGCGGTGCCCGCGGAATCGGCGAGGCGGTCGCCAGAACGCTGGCGCGGGACGGCGCCAAGGTCGTGGTGCTCGACGTGCCGCAGGCCGAGGGGGACGCCCGGCGCGTCGCCGAACGGCTCGGCGGCCTCGCCCTCCCCCTCGACATCACGGCCGCCGACGCGGGCGCCCGGATCGCCGAGGCACTGCCCGACGGCCTGGACGTCCTCGTCCACAACGCGGGCATCACCCGTGACCGGCGGCTGGCCAACATGCCCGCCGAGCGCTGGGCCCCGGTGCTGGAGGTGAACCTGGCGAGCGTGCTGCGCACCACCGACGCCCTGCTCGGCGCCGGCGCCCTGAAGCGGGGCGGGCGGATCGTGGCGACGGCATCCATCGCCGGGATCGCCGGCAACACGGGCCAGACGAACTACGGGGCCTCCAAGGCCGGCGTCATCGGCCTGGTCCGCGCCCTCGCCCCGCGCGCGGCGGCCGAGCACGGGGTGACGGTGAACGCGGTCGCCCCCGGGTTCATCGAGACGCAGATGACGGCGGCGGTCCCGCTGTTCCTCCGCGAGGCGGGCCGGCGCATGAACTCCCTGTCCCAGGGCGGCCTTCCCGTCGACGTCGCCGAGACCACCGCCTGGCTCGCCCACCCGGCCTCGGGCGCGGTCAACGGGCAGGTCGTACGGGTCTGCGGCCAGAGCCTGCTGGGGGCGTGACCACGATGGCCTCCGCACCTCCGCCTCCCTCCGTACCTCCCACCGCGTCTCCGGCCCCGGTGACCCTCGCCCGCGCCCCCGCCCTCGCACCCCTGCTGGCACGCGGCGCGCTGCTGTCGCCGTTCAAACGGCCCCGCCCCGACGCCGCGTTCCCCCGCACCCGGCTGGTGCTGCCCGGACTGCGGGTGGATCTCGCGCGGTTGGCGGCGTACGAAAAGGTCTGCGGCTTCCCGACCGGGGAGGACGCGCTGCCGCTGACCTATCCCCATGTGCTGGGCTTCCCGGCGGCCATGCGGCTGATGAGCGGCCGGGACTTCCCGCTGCCGCTGCCGGGGCTCGTCCACACGTCGGTCGAGATCACCCGGAGCCGGACCGTGTCCGCCACCGGAACACACGAACTGAGCGTGCACATCGAGGGGTTGGCGCCGCACCGGCGCGGCACGGAGGCCTTTGTGGTCACCGGGCTGCGGACGCCCGGCGGTGACCTCGTATGGGAGTCCCGGAGCACCTACCTGGCCCGGCACCGCACCTTCGGGCACACCGCCCCGCCCGGGGAGAGGACGTCGGGGACCACCCGGCCCCTGCCCGTCGTCGACGCGTGGCTGCTGGCCGGGGACACGGGGCGGCGGTACGGCGCCGCGTCCGGCGACCGCAACCCGATCCATCTGCACCCGCTCACCGCGCGGCTCTTCGGTTTTCCGCGCGCCGTCGCGCACGGCATGTGGACCGCGGCCCGGTGTCTCGCCGCGCACGGCGTCCCGGAAGCGGTGACGGTCCGGGCCGACTTCAGAGCACCGGTCCTGCTGCCGGCCACGGTGACGTACGGGGCGCGGGACGGGCGCTTCGAGCTGCGCGGCCCCGGTGACCGCCTTCACCTCACCGGGGACGTCCGCCCGGCGTGACCGACCGCACCGGCTCCGGCGTCTTCGGCATCCGCGTCCGCATCGGCATCGGCATCGGCATCGGCATCGGCATCGGCATGGACATCGGCATGGACATCGGCGTCCGGGGCCTCGTCCTCGGGCGGTGACCAGGGGCGGCCCGCCATCAGGTCGCCCAGCCCCGCCCAGGCGAAGTTCATCAGGGTGGCCGACGCCTGCCGGGCGGTGACGCCCGGGGTGCTGTTGGCCCAGTCCGCGAGGGCCTCGGCGGCACCGACCAGGGCCTCCGCGAGCCCGGCGACCTCGCCGCCGGGAAGGTGGGGGTCACGGTGCGCCTCGCGGGCGGCGGCGAGGATCAGCCCGGCCACGAACGCCACGATGTCCGCGCGCATCGCGGCGACCTCGGCGGCGAAGACCTCCCCGTGCGTGCGGGCCTGGAGGTGCAGGACGGCCCAGCCGTCCGGGTGCCGCGCGGTGTGGGTGAAGAACGCCGTCAGGCCCGACCAGAGCTGGCGGTCCGCGGGCAGTACGGGCCGGGCGCCGGCGCGCACCGCCTCGACGAGAGCCTTCGCCTCGCGGCGGATGCACGCGAGGAAGAGGTCTTCCTTGGAGTTCAGGTACAGGTAGACCAACGGCTTGGAAACACCCGCCAGTTCGGCGATCTCGTCCATCGACGCGGCCATGTACCCGCGCTGGCCGAAGGTCCGCACGGCGGCGTCCAGCATCTGCTGTTCGCGGACCGCACGCGGCATCCGCTTGCTCTTCACGGCACCCATACGGATCAGCCTACGGGGCGGGGGCACCCCGCCCGCCCGCGCACGGCGAAGCCACCCCGTCCGGGCCGGACGGGGGCGGCCCGGGGCCCTCGGGCGTGTTTCGAAAGGAGCGTCGTCTGCCCGAAGCACAGGCCCGGCGGCGTCTGGTGCGTGCGGTCCCGACAACGCGGCGAGCGTGCGTGCCGGGCGTTGCCGGGCAGACGGGACTTTCGCAACACGCCCTAGCTTGACTCTGTCGGGGATCTTGAGGATCCCCGACAGAGTCAAGCTAGGAGGCCTGCGCCTGTTCCTGCCCCTGCACCTTCCCCTGCGTGCCGCGGGCGGCGTCGTCGGCGCCGTCCTCCTGGTTGCGGTTGGCCTCCAGGTGGGCCTTCGCCCGGTCGACGCGGCGCACGATGGTCTCGGAGGCCGCGTCCCGCTGCTTGCGCAGGACGACGAAGCTGATCGGTGCCGAGAACACCAGGGCGAGCAGGACGATCCACAGCCCGTTGGAGTCGCCCAGGCCGCGCGGGGCGAGGCCGGAGGAGACCAGGCCCCAGACGACCAGGAGACAGCCCACGAAGATCCCGAAGCGCATCAACGTGTAGCGGAGCATCTTCTTCCACTCTCCCGGACGAACGGCCAGAACATATCCCAAGGGGTTCCCAATGGGACACCCTCCAGTGAAGCACGCCCGCACCCGGACGACCGCAGCGGGGTCGCGGGCGGGTGCGTACGGTCAGGTCAGCGGCAGCAGCATGACGACGTCGTCCCGCTCGTCGCCCGGGGCCACCCGGATCGCGCCGGGGACCCGGCCGACCTCCTTGTAGCCGCAGGAGCCGTAGAAGCGCTCCAGACCGAGGCCGCCACGGCAGGTGAGCCGGATCGCCTCGATGCCGGGAAGGGTGCGGGCGGCCCGTTCGGCGGCGGCGAGCAGGGCACGGCCGTGCCCCCTGCCGTGGTGGCGGGGGTGGACCATCACCGTGTACAGCCAGATCCAGTGCGTCATCAGGCGGTGGGTGTTGAGGGTGAGCAACGCCGTCGCGGCGACCCTCCCCTCCTCGTCGAACCCCACGAGCAGCCGGGACCGTCGCTCCTCCATCGCCACGAACTGCCGTACCAGCTCAGGGCGGACGTCCTCCCGCGTCACCGGCGGTACGAAGCCGACGGCTCCGCCCGCGTTGGTGACGTCCACCCACAACTCCAGGATGCCGTCGCGGAGTCCGGGAGTGACGGGCGGATCCAGCGTGAAGGCGAGCGGCGTGGAGCGGGGATCGTCCGGCACGGGACGGGGACTCTCCGGCACGGGACGGGGACTCTCCGGCATGGAACGGGGGCTCTCCGGCATGGAGCGGGGACTCCTCCTCAGACCCGCATCGGCTGCGGGGACTCGCGGCGGGCGGGGTCGGCGGCGTCGTACTCGCGGATGATCTCGTACCGCGTGTTGCGCTCCACCGGGCGGAAACCGGCGTCGCGGATCAGGTCCAGCAGGTCCTCGCGGGTGAGCTTGGCCGGCGTGCCGAAGTCGTCCGCGTCATGCGTGATCTTGTACTCGACGACCGAGCCGTCCATGTCGTCCGCGCCGTGCTGGAGGGCGAGCTGGGCGGTGTTGACGCCGTGCATCACCCAGAAGACCTTGACGTGCGGGACGTTGTCGAAGAGGAGACGGGAGACGGCGAACGTCTTCAGCGCCTCGGCGCCGGTCGCCATCTGCGTCCGGGCCTGGAGGCGGTTGCGCACCTTCCCGTCCTTCATGTCCACGAAGTCGTGCTGGTAGCGCAGCGGGATGAAGACCTGGAAGCCGCCGGTCTCGTCCTGGAGCTCACGCAGCCGCAGCACGTGGTCGACACGGTGGCGCGGCTCCTCGATGTGGCCGTAGAGCATGGTGCAGGGGGTCTTCAGCCCCTTCTCGTGGGCCAGCCGGTGGATCCGCGACCAGTCCTCCCAGTGGGTGCGGTGGTCGACGATGTGCTGCCGGACCTCCCAGTCGAAGATCTCCGCGCCGCCGCCGGTGAGGGACTCGAGCCCGGCGTCGATCAGCTCGTCGAGGATCTCGGACGCGGACATCCCGGAGATGGTCTCGAAGTGGTGGATCTCGGTGGCGGTGAACGCCTTCAGCGACACCTCCGGCAGCGCGGCCTTCAGCTCGCGCAGGGAGCGCGGGTAGTAGCGCCAGGGCAGGTTGGGGTGGAGCCCGTTGACGATGTGCAGCTCGGTGAGGTTCTCCCCCTCCATCGCCTTCGCGAGCTTCACCGCCTCCTCGATCCGCATCGTGTACGCGTCCTTCTCCCCCGGCTTGCGCTGGAAGGAGCAGTACGCGCAGGAGGCGGTGCACACGTTCGTCATGTTGAGGTGGCGGTTGACGTTGAAGTGGACGACGTCGCCGTTCTTCCGCGTCCGCACCTCGTGCGCCAGCCCGCCCAGCCAGGCCAGGTCGTCCGACTCGTACAGCGCGATGCCGTCCTCGCGGGACAGCCGCTCACCGGAGCGGACCTTCTCCTCCAGCTCGCGCTTGAGCCCGACGTCCATGCGGATACCCCTTTTCTGAGAAAGACTCCGTCAACCGTAACGCCCCGGCTACAGGACCTCTTCGGGCAGCTCACCGACGCGGTTCTCCCACTTCGTGGAGAGCACGATGGTGGTGCGCGTCCGGGAGACGCCCTTGGTGCCGGACAGCCGGCGGATCATCCGCTCCAGCCCGTCCACGTCGGCCGCCCGCACCTTGAGCATGAAGGAGTCGTCGCCGGCGATGAACCAGCAGTCCTCGATCTCCCGCAGGTCCTTCAGCCGCTGCGCCACGTCCTCGTGGTCGGCGGCGTCGGAGAGCGAGATGCCGACCAGGGCGGTCACCCCGAGGCCGAGCGAGGCGGCGTCCACGGTGGCACGGTAGCCGGTGATGACACCGGCCGCCTCCAGCCGGTTGATCCGGTCGGTGACGCTGGGTCCCGACAGGCCGACGAGGCGCCCCAGCTCGGCGTAGGAGGCCCGGCCGTTCTCTCTCAGAGCCTGGATGAGCTGTCTGTCCACCGCGTCCATGCGATCGAAGCCTTCCGCTGATGAGGTCTGAACGTGACTGAGAATCGGTGAGTGGTACTGCGGGGTGCGCCGGTGCGCCCGGGGAGCGCACCGGCGCGGGTGCCGCTCAGGCGGTACGGGACGGTGGTGATCCACCCCCGAGTTCGCCCTTCCAGCGGCGGTACAGCCGGTGCTCGACGCCCGCCGCGTCGAGCACGCGTCCGGCGACGAAGTCCACCAGGTCCTGGATGTGCGTCGCTCCCGCGTAGAACGCCGGTGAGGCGGGCACCACGGTGGCGCCCGCGTCGTCGAGGGAGACCAGGTGCCGCAGGGTCTGGCCGTTCAGCGGGGTCTCTCGTACGGCCACGGCCAGGGTGCGCCCCTCCTTGAGGGTCACGCTCGCCGCCCGTTGCAGCAGGTCCTTGGACAGTCCGAGCGCCACCCCGGCCACACAGGCCGTGGAGGCGGGCACGATCAGCATGCCCTTGCTCGGATACGAACCGGAGGAGGGGCCCGCGGCGAGGTCGCCGGCGGCCCAGTACCGCACGCCGTCGAGGTCCACGGTGAAGGTGTCCGGCTTGCCGTCCGCTCCACGGGACAGCCATTGCCGCAGGTCGTCCTGCCAGTGGGCGTCCCGGAAGGAGATGCCGGTCTCGTCCAGCAGGGTGAGCCGCGAGGCACGGCTGACGACGAGGTCGACGCTCTCCCCCGCGTGGAGGAGCGCACGGAGGACGGCTGCCGCATATGGCGTGCCGGAAGCGCCGGAGACCCCCAGGATCCAAGGCGTTCGCGTCGTCTCTCCTGGCTTGAGATGGTTCACGACACCGAGCCTATCCGGCATCGTGAAAGGGGAACCCGCCAAGGGGTCCGGTCCGTTTCCCCAGCGGACGGTCGGTCCGCCTCCCGGGCGGACGCCGGGCAGACGGTCGGCCCGTTTCCCGGGGGACGGTCAAGGCGAGGGGGTGTGCCGTGTCCGGTACCGATACGCGGTGGTCGGGGCGTGGGCGGGCGAAGACCGCGGCCGTGGTGATGGTGGCCTGGGTGGCGCTGCTGTGGCTGCTGGAAGTGGCCGACACGGCCTCGGGCCACGCGCTGGACGACTTCGGCGTCGTGCCGCGCACGACCTCGGAACTGGTCGACGTCGTCCCCTCCGCCTTCGTCCACTTCGGCTTCGCCCATGTCGCGGCGAACAGTGTGCCGCTGCTGGTGCTCGGTTTCCTCGCAGCCCTCGGCGGGCTGCGCCGGTTCGCCGCCGTGTGCGCGCTGGTCATCGTCTGCGACGGCCTGGGGGTGTGGCTCGTAGCCCCGGCGCACACCAACACGGCGGGCGCCTCCGGCCTGGTCTTCGGTCTGTTCGGCTTCCTGCTGTGCAGCGGCTTCGTGGAGCGCCGGCCGACGGGCGTCGTGGTCGCCGTGCTGGTCGGCGCGGTCTGGGGCGGATCGATCCTCGCGGGCGTCGCGCCCGGTCAGGCCGGCGTGAGCTGGCAGGGCCACCTCATCGGCCTGCTGGCCGGCGTGGCCTCGGCCTTCCTGTTCCGGCGCCGGCCGGGCCGCCGGGGCGCGCCGGCCTTCTGAGGCCGCGCCCGGCACGGGAGGAGGTGCGAAGGGCGCGCGGAGGACCGTGCGGACCGCGCGCAGGACCGTGCGGACCGCGCGGGGGGTCAGAGGCCGAAGCACTGCTCCGGGCGGCCGTCCGCGGGCAGGAGGCAGGCTTCGGCGTTCGCCGGGTCGCCGCCCGTCATGGGGGTGTAGACGTACCCTTCGGCGTCGTACCGGTCCCGTACGGTGGCCTGCCGGGTCAGCCGGCCCGGCACCCTCAGCTCGATCCGGTCACCGCTCCGGGTCAGCCATGCCCGTGCCCAGAGAGCCCCGCAGTGGTCACTGTGCCGGATGTCCATGCGGGCACCGCCGGGGAACGCCGCCTCCGCCACGATGCCGAACTCGGAACCCGGTGCGGTGCAGCCCATGGACTCGGGATCCTCACCGTCGCACTCCCTGCCGCGGCAGCCCGGAGGGGTCGGCTCCGGTTCGGCGGACGCCATGATGTGCGGGGTCGTGCAGAAGGCGGTCACGGACAGCAGGACGGAGACCCCCACGGGCCACCACCGGCCCGCGGCCCGACGCCAGGTCCGGCGCGGTCCCGCAGCCGGTGCTCCCCGGTCCGCACCCGCGCCCCCCGCCTTCGCCCCCGTGCCCGTACCCGCGCCCGTGTCCGTTCCGGGTTCCGGAACCGGTGCGCCCCGCATCGGCGGCCCAGCGGGAACCGGGTCCGTGCCACCCGCGCCGTCCTCGTCACCCGCGCCACCACCCGCGTCGCTCGCGCCCTCCGCGCGATCACCCGCGGTCCGGCGGGCAACGCCGGGGCTTCGTGCGCCTCCGGCGGGTCTCGGCGCTCCGCCGCCCTGTCGCTGCCGGCGCTCCTGCCTGTCGCCACCGTTCACCTCCACGGCCCTGGCGGCCTCCCACAGGGCCAGCGTGCGTCCTGGTAACACGTTGGTGAGGGAGCAGAACTCGACGACCGCTTCCCTGGGCGGCAGGTTGTTCCCCGTGAGGTAGCGGTGCCAGGTCGACTTGCTGATGGAGCTCCGGCCGGCCAGAGCCTCCAGGCTCAGCCCGGACCGTTCCCTCAGTACCGCCAGCTCCTCGGCAAGTCGGTGCAGTTCCGTGCTCTGCCCCTTCATCGCCGCAGAGCCTCCCAGGTGTGCTCGCCGATCACGCCGTCGACGACCAGGTGGTCGCGGTCCTCCTGGAAGCGCTTGACGGCCCGCTCGGTCATCATGTCGTAGGCGCCGTCCACGACGGCCACCGGATAACCGTGGTACTCCAGCAGGCACTGGGCCTCCACCACGTCCCAGCTGATCACCAACTGGTGCAGATAGGCACGCCGGGTGTCGCTGTGGCCGGCGGTGAGGGAGGCCCCCTCCCGCTCGACCGGGCAGTCGTAGGTGGTGCCGGGACGGAACTCGAAGCCGTCCGCCCCCTGCCCGGACGCGCCGCCCGCCTTCTGAGAGGTCGCGGCGATGGTGACGGCCGTGCCGGCCAGGATCAGCAGGGACACCAGGTACGGAGCCCGGCGCCGCACCCATGAGGCCCGCGCCGCCGCCGCTCCCCCGGACCGGTACGTTCCACCGCCCGGCGCCCCGGCGCCCTCCGTGTCCGGGCCGGAGACATCCGGCTGCTCCGCCACCGGCCGGGCGGCGCCGTTCCAGTCGTCGCCGGCCAGCTCGCGGAGCGCGACCCACTGGCCGGCGTCCTCGCCCGCCAGCCGGGCCAGATCGACGATCGCCTCGGGCGGTGGCAGGTTCTTGCCGTTGAGATAGCGCTCCCACGAGGAACGGCTGTACGCGGTACGCCTCTCCAGCGCGGACAGGCTCAGGCCGGTGCGGTCCTTCAGTTCACGCAGACCGGTCACCAGGCGTCGGGCGTACGGGCCGAGTCCTTCGGGCAGAGGCCTCCACCGTGCCATGGCAGGCGATCCTTTCCTTCGGGGCGTGGCCCCAGGGTCGTCTTCCTCTTGGTACCGGGTCCTGTGCCGAGCTCGTCCCTGCGAAGCGTCCCAGGACGTGCCCCGGAACGTCCCTGCGGGCCACATCCCCGCAGGCCAGCGACGGAGATGTCCCGGAGACTCCCGGGACATCCTGGATCATAGCGCCACCGGGAAATCGACGGGCAGGCTGAAAGCGGAATCGCGCCGCACCGGCGTTCCGACCGGACGGCCCGTCAACTACGTTCCCCCGGAGGGGAGAAGAATGAACGTCCGCCAGAAGGTGGCTCTGCTCACCGCGTCCACGGCCCTGCTCGGCGGCGTGGCCATGACCGCCGCACCGGCCACCGCCGCAGCGCCGCCAGCCGCCGCGTCCGACACCTGCTACACGCAGAGCACGATCGGCCTCACCTGTCACTACCACTACGGCAACAAGTGGGCCGAGCGCGGCAGCTACGGCGCGCACGTCGCCGAGATCCAGGCGCTGATCAACGGGACGACGAACTACCGCGACACCTCGGGTGGTTCCCGGCTCACCGTGGACGGCGACTTCGGGCCGGCCACCGAGCGGGCCGTGCGCTGGTTCCAGCGCACGTACATCGGCGCCTCGGCGGTCGACGGCATCGTCGGCCCCAACACCTGGCACGCACTGCGCGGCTACCGGAACTGAGCTGTCCGGTGCGAGGCCCTGTCGCGCGTGGGGACGACAGGGCCTCGCGCCGGCGGTCTGCGGACCGCGCCGGTCAGACCGTCAGCCCCCGCACCAGGAGGTCCAGCAGCGCGCAGACGAACAGCGCGATGCCGATGAAGCCGTTGACGCTGAAGAAGGCGCGGTTCAGGCGGGTCAGGTCGTCGGGGCGGACGATGGTGTGCTCGTAGACGAAGGCCGCCGCGACGATCAGGAGACCGAGCCAGAAGAACGCGCCGGCGCCGGTGAGGACCGCGTACCAGACGAACAGGGCCGTCGTCACGGCGTGGCAGGCGCGGGCGCCCCATACGGCGGCCGGGATGCCGAAGCGGGCCGGGACCGACTTCACGCCGACCTCGCGGTCGGTCTCCACGTCCTGGCAGGCGTAGATGAGGTCGAAGCCGCCGATCCAGACGCCGACCGCGAGGCCGAGGACGACCGCGTCCCAGGACCAGGAACCGGTGACGGCCAGCCATCCGCCGACCGGGCCCATGGCCTGGGCGAGTCCGAGGACGGCCTGCGGGAAGTCGGTGAACCGCTTGCCGTACGGATAGACCACCATCGGGATCACCGCGACCGGCGCGAGGGCCAGGCAGAGCGGGTTGAGCAGGGCGGCCGCGCCCAGGAACACCACCAGGGCGATGATCGCGCCGGTCCACGCGTGCCGGACCGACATCGCGCCGGTGACCAGTTCGCGGTGGGCGGTGCGCGGGTTACGGGCGTCGATCTCGCGGTCGATGATCCGGTTGGCGGCCATCGCGAAGGTGCGCAGGCCGACCATGGCGATCGTGACCAGGAGCAGCCGGCCCCAGTGGATGTTCCGGTCCCACTCGTACATCGCGGTGAGAGCGGCGATGTAGGCGAAGGGCAGCGCGAACACGGAGTGCTCGATCATCACCAGGCGCAGGAAGGCCTTCACCCTGCCGGCCTGCTGCGGTGCCGCGCCCGGGTTCACGATCCCGTCGGCGGTGGTCATCATGCGAGGCTCCCGAGGAACGCGTCGAGGTCGGCCAGCAGTGCGGCGACGGGCAGCGGGCCCGTCTCCACGGTCAGCGGCGTCGCGGCGTCGTCGCCGGACGGGTCCTCGGGCGGGGTGACGTGCGCGGTGAAGACGTACGCGTCCGTGCCGGTGCTCCCGCCCGCGCCCGGGACGGCCGGGCGGGCGTCCAGGCGCAGCAGCGAGCCGCCGTCGACCGTGAACGGCCCGCCCGCCGCGGCGGTGAGCCCGGCGCGCAGCCGTTCGGCGAAGTCGGCGGGTTCCGCGTCGCGCACCCCGGGCAGCTCGAAGCCGCCGCCCTCGCCGTCGTGCTCGACCAGGACCGCCCAGGTGTCACCGGCGCCGGCGAACTCCTCCGGCGTGACGCCCGCCTGCTCGGCGGCCTGCCGGACGCCGGGGTCGGCCGGGTCCAGCTCGGGGCGTACGAGGGCCACGTAGTCGGTGTCGGTGCCGACGAAGAGGGCCGGGCCCCCCACGGGGACGGGGCTCACAGTCCGTACTCCTTCCAGCGGCGGTCGACCAGCGCGGCCGTGTCCGGGTCGGACTCGACCATGTCGGGCCAGCCGCCGTCGCGCGTGTACCCCTCCTCGGGCCACTTCTTGGTCGCGTCGATGCCCGCCTTGCCGCCCCAGAACTGCTGGTAGGACGAGTGGTCGAGATGGTCGACCGGGCCTTCGACGACGCTGAGGTCACGGGCGTAGTCGGTGTTGCCGAGGGCCCGCCAGGCGACCTCGTGCAGGTCGTGGACGTCGCAGTCGGAGTCGACGACCACGATCAGCTTGGTCAGCGACATCATGTGGGCGCCCCAGACGGCGTGCATCACCTTCTGCGCGTGCTTGGGGTACTTCTTGTCGATCGAGATGATCGCGCAGTTGTGGAAGCCGCCGGCCTCGGGGAGGTGGTAGTCCACGATGTCCGGGATGATGATCTTGAGGAGGGGGAGGAAGAAACGCTCGGTGGCGCGGCCCAGCGGCCCGTCCTCGGTCGGCGGGCGGCCGACGACGATCGACTGGAGCAGCGGGCGCCTGCGCATCGTGACGCAGTCGATCGTCAGGGCGGGGAACGGTTCCTGCGGGGTGTAGAACCCGGTGTGGTCGCCGAACGGGCCCTCGGGAAGCGTCTCGCCCGGCTCCAGCCAGCCCTCGACGACGACCTCGGCGTGCGCCGGGACCTGGAGCGGGACCGTCCTGCAGTCGACCATCTCGATCCGCTTGCCCTGCAGGAACCCGGCGAAGAGGTACTCGTCGATGTCTCCGGGGAGCGGCGCGGTGGAGGCGTACGTCACGGCGGGCGGGCAGCCGAAGGCGATGGCGACCGGGAGCCGCTCACCGCGGCGGGCCGCCACCTGGTAGTGGTTCCGGCTGTCCTTGTGGATCTGCCAGTGCATGCCGATGGTGCGCTTGTCGTGGCGCTGGAGCCGGTACAGGCCGAGGTTGCGGATGCCCGTTTCGGGGTCCTTGGTGTGGGTGAGGCCCAGGTTGAAGAAGGAGCCGCCGTCCTTGGGCCAGGTGAACAGGGCGGGCAGCAGGTCGAGGTCCACGTCGTCGCCCTGCAGGACGACCTCCTGCACCGGGGCGTCCTTCACCTTCTTCGGCGGTACGTGGGTCATCGCGCCGAGCTTGCCGAACGCCTCGCGCACGCCCACGAAGCCGTTGGGCAGCTCGGGCTTGAGGAGGCCGCCGATCTTCTCGCTGATCTCGGCGTACGACTTCAGGCCGAGCGCCTTCAGCAGGCGGCGGTCGGTGCCGTACACGTTCATCGCGAGGGGCATGGCCGAGCCGCGCACGTTCTCGAAGAGCAGCGCGGGGCCGCCGGCCTTCTGCACCCGGTCGACGATCTCACCGACCTCGAGGTGCGGGTCGACCTCGGCCTTGACACGCTTGAGGTCTCCCTCGCGGTCCAGGGCCCTCAGCAGGGAGCGAAGATCGTCGTAAGCCATGGGGCCAAGTATCCCCGAGCGGCTACCCTTGCCGGGTACCTGGGGGCTGTGGCTGTGCCGACGTCCCCGACGCCCCCTTCCCTGGAGAGGCCCATGCTCAGGGTGCTGATGTTCCTCGTCCCCCTCGCCCTGAGCGTCTACGCGTTCATCGACTGCATCGGCACGAAGGACGAGGACATTCGTCACATGCCCAAGCCGCTGTGGGCGATCCTGGTGCTGGTGTTCCCGCTCGTCGGTTCGATCTCGTGGATCATCGCCGGCAAGAAGCGGCGGCCCGCGGGCGGCGGCGCCGGTTCCGCGTGGAGCCGGGGCGGCAGCCGGCAGCAGTGGGTGGCGCCGGACGACAACCCCGACTTCCTGAGGTCCCTCGGCGAGGACCGGGACGGGCCCGGGGAGAAGAACACCGACCCGGACCCGGGCAGGGGCAAGGGCAAGGGCAAGGAGCGCGACGAGAAGCCCGAGACCGACTGAGGGACCGCGCGGGGCGGGTCCCGCCGGTTCGGGGCGTCCTCGTCCGGCCGCGCGCACACCGCACCGGCCGCTGCCCGCCCGGTCCCCTGCCGGCCGGACGATCGCGCGGCGCGGGGGCGGGCCGGTTCCCACCCCGAAGGGCTCGGATCACTCGCCCGCGAAGGTCTCCTCCGCCTCGGACACAGCGAGGGCCCGGGTGAGCCAGGCACGGAGAACCTCGTGGCCGGGGCAGCTCGTCCCGCGCGTGCGCACGGCGTCGGAGACCTCGAGACCGCGCTGTTCGAGAACGAGCAGGACGTCCTCGGCACGGTCCTGTGCACGGCCTTTCTCGAGCCCCTGCTCACGCTCCCGCTCACGCCCTTCGTCCCTGACTCCTTCGGAGAGGGAGGACCTGCGGGGGGAGAGGTCCACGGCCACCAGATTCCTCGGGCCTCGACGGCCGGCGGGAACGCGCCCTGCGCCTCGGTCTCGAGCCGCAGCAGGGTGTCCACCCCGCGTTCGACGGGACCGGCCTCGGTGCGGCGGGCACGACTGGCCGACCGGACGCGGCGTACGGATCACGCTGTTGGACGGTCCCGGGTGCACCGCGATGATGCGGGAGTTCGTCGTACGGTGCCCGGAGGTGTGGAACGGGGACACCGGGGCGTGACGAAGGCCGGCTCCCGTGCCCGGCGGACGGGTGACGGAGGCCGGCCTTCGCGGGTGGTGCCCCGGGACGCCGCTCAGAAGCCGATGGCGGTGAGGGCGCCCAGGCCGACGTCGGCGTAGGAGTGCTTGCCGGAGACGAAGATGTTCACGCCGTAGTAGTTGAAGAGCCAGCAACCGAAGGCGAGCAGGGCCAGGTAGGCGGCCTTGCGGCCCTTCCAGCCGGCGGTGGCGCGGGCGTGCAGGTAGCCGGCGTAGGCGACCCAGGTGATGAAGGACCAGGTCTCCTTGGGGTCCCAGCCCCAGTAGCGGCCCCAGGCGTCGCCGGCCCAGATGGCGCCCGCGATGATCGTGAACGTCCACAGCGGGAAGACGGCCGCGTTGACGCGGTAGGAGAACTTGTCGAGCGAGGCGGAGGCGGGCAGCCGCTCCATGACGGAGGTGGCGAAGCTGCCGGGCCTGCCGCCCCGCGCGAGCTTGCTCTCGTAGGAGTCCTTGAAGAGGTACAGGACCGTGCCGACCGCACCGACGTAGAAGACCGCGCCGCACAGGATCGCGGTGGAGACGTGGATGTAGAGCCAGTACGAGTCGAGCGCGGGGACCAGCTGGTCGCTCGCGGTGTACAGGACGGTGACGGCCAGGCCGAGGTCGAGGAGGACCGTCGTGGTCAGGAACAGGCCGAGCCAGCGCACGTTCTTCTTCAGCGCCAGCAGCAGGACGTACACGCCGACGGCGACCGTGGTGAAGGTGATGTTGAACTCGTACATGTTGCCCCACGGCGCCCGCTGCACGGACAGCGCCCGGGCGAGCACACCGCCGAACTCGACCAGGAAGGCGAGCACGGTGAGGGAGACGGCGATCCGCCCGTAGAGGTCGCCCTGCGCGTCCCCGCCGTGCGCCCCCGGCCCGTCGGGCACGTCCCGCGCGCCGGCCGCGGCCCGCACGACGACCTTGGGCCGCTCCAGTACGGCGGTGCCGCCCTCCTGCTTCACGGTGACGGCGGGGGCGGTCTTCTTCGCCGCCTGCGCGCGGGGGGTGAGCGCGGCGGCGGTGCGGGCGACCTTGCTGCGACTGCCGAAGATCCATTCGGCGATGTACGCGAAGAAGGCCAGGGTGTAGACCGCCATCGCGGAGTAGATCAGGAGGTTGCTGATCTCCGCGAGGTTCTCGTTCTTCGCGGCGGCCAGGCTCGTGGCGGTGACCAGATCGGTTGCGGCGGCGAGAGTCACGGCTTCTCAGCCCCTTCGGCAGGTACGGCTTGAGGGTCGGGGGTGTCGGGCGAGTCAGGTGCGTCAGGTGCGTCAGGTGATTCGGCGGACGGCTGCGGGTCGCGGGCACCCGGGGCCTGGTCGTAGAGGATTCCGGCGAGGTCGCCGAGTTCCTCGGGCACGGTGGCGGACTCGCTGCGGCCGAGCCCGGCCATCTCGACGACGGTGACGCCGTCGGGGCCCTCGACCGCGCGCACCCACACCCGGCGCCGCTGGATGAACAGGGAGCCGGCCAGACCGGCGATCGCGACGAGGGCACCGCCGAGGGCCCAGCCGCCGCCCGGCTCCTGGACCATCTGGAAGCCGGCCCATTCCCTGATGTCGTTCTCGAAGGTGACCGTGCCCGCACCGTCCGGGAGGGTCATGGTCTCGCCGGGCGTCAGCATCTTCTTGAACAGTTCGCCGTCGGAGTCCTTGAACTCCTTCATCTTGCTCTTGTCCATCTGGTACACGCTCTGCGGAATGCCGGAATCGGCCTTCAGATCGCCGTGGTAGGCGGACAGCGCGAGCACCGGATAGTCGAGGGCCGGGAACTGGGAGAGCATCGTGCCGCTCCGGGAACCGCCGAAGGTGGGCACGAAGAAGGCGTTGAAACCGAGCTGCTCCTTCTTCCCCTCGGCGTTGCGGTAGCCGTCGAGGACCTTGACCACCCCGGAGGAGGTGACGTTGGAGTCGAGCGGCAGCAGGGGCACCGCGTCCTTGAAGACGACCTTGCCCTCGCCGTCGCGGACGGTGACCACGGGCGCGTAGCCGTGGCTGACGAGGTAGACCTTGGAGTCGCCGATCCGCAGCGGCTCGTTGACCCTGACGGTGGTCGTCCTCTCCTCGCCGTAGGCGCCCTCGCTGTAGACGAGCTCGGTCTCGTAGGTGCGCGGCGTTCCCTTGTTGGGGCCGCTGCGCTCGTAGGTTCCGGTGAAGGACTTCACGTCGAAGCTGAACGGCTCCAGGTCGGCGACGTCGAAGAGGTTGCCGGACCTGAAGTCGTCGTACTGCGAGAGCGTGTTGGCGAAGCCGTTGCCCTCGACGATCAGCTTGTTGCCCTCGGACTTGAACAACTGACCCCAGGCGAAGGCGATCAGCATCACGATCAGGGCGAGGTGGAAGGCGAGGTTGCCGGCCTCCCGCAGATAGCCCTTCTCGGCGGCGACGGCGTCACCGGCGAGGTGGGCGCGGAAGCGGCGCTTGCGCAGCAGGGCGAGCGCGGCCTCGCGGACCTGCCCGGGGCCGGCCTCGGTGCGCCAGGTGGTGTACGCGGGCAGCCGGGTCAGGCGCTTGGGCGCGCCCGGCGGGCGGCCGCGCAGCTGGCCCACGAACTGCCAGGTGCGGGGCACGATGCAGCCGATGAGGGAGACGAACAGCAGGATGTAGATCGCCGAGAACCACACCGAGCTGTAGACGTTGAACAGGCCGACCTTGTCGTAGACCTGCGCGAGGAACTCGTGCCGCTCGCGGAAGTCGGCGACCCGGGTCTCGTCGACACCGGTCTGCGGGACGAGCGAGCCGGGGATCGCGGCGAGCGACAGCAGCAGGAGCAGCAGCAGCGCCACCCGCATGGAGGTGAGCTGCCGCCAGAACCAGCGGGCCCAGCCGATGACGCCCAGCGCGGGCAGGTTCGGCAGGTCCTCCCTGGGCGCGGTGGACAGCTGGGAGCCGGCCTCGCCGAGATCCTGGTCCTGGTCGCGGGCGGCCCGGTCCCGGGCCGCGGCGTCGGCCGCGGCGCCCCCGGGGTCGCCCGGGGTGTGTTCCCGCCCGGTCTTGGAAGTCGTGCTCATCGCCGTCAGATCCCCACAGTGAAGCCGTTGGACCAGGTCTGCATCTCCACCACGAGGCTGTCCCACACGCCGGTGAGCAGCAGCACTCCGGTGAGGATCATCATCGTGCCGCCGGCCCGCATGACCCAGACGTAGTGCCGCTTGACCCATCCGAAGGCGCCGAGCGCCCTGCGGAAGGCCACGGCCGCCAGGACGAAGGGCAGGCCCAGTCCCAGACAGTACGCGACGGTCAGTACGGCGCCGCGTCCGGCGCTCTCCTGCTGTGCGGAGAGCGTCAGGACGGAGGCGAGGGTGGGGCCGATGCAGGGCGTCCAGCCGATGCCGAACAGGGCGCCGAGGACGGGCGCGCCGGCCAGCCCGGCCGCCGGCCGCTGGTGGAAGCGGAACTCGCGCTGGGTCAGCCAGGGCATCATCCCCATGAAGAAGACGCCCATGAGGATCATGAGGACGCCGAGCACCTTGGTGAGGACGTCCGACTGTTCCTGCAGCGTCTGCCCGAAGAAGCCGAAGAAGGCGCCGCCCGAGACGAACACGACGGTGAAGCCGAGGACGAACAGCGAGGCGCCGGCGACCATCCGGCCGCGCCGGGCCTCGGCCAGGTCGGTGCCGGACACGCCGGTGACGTAGGAGAGGTAGCCGGGGACCAGCGGCAGGACGCAGGGCGAGAAGAAGGAGACGAGCCCGCCGAGCAGGGCGATGGGCAGCGCCACCAGCAGGGCGCCGTTGAGCACCGTGCCGTTGTAGCCCGTCTCGGCGGCGAGGTGCCCCGTCCCGGCGGCGAGGGAGCCCGCGTCGGCCGCGAGCGTGGTGAGGACGGTCACGTCACTTCTCCGCGACGACCGGCTCGAGCATCTTCAGCAGCCGTTCCTCGCTGAGCGCGGTGAGCGATCGGGCGGCCACCTTCCCGTCCCGGTCCAGGATCAGGGTGGAGGGGATCGCCTGCGGGTTGAGGGTGCCCTTCTCGAAGCGGAGCATCAGCTTGCCCGTGGGGTCGTACAGGCTCGGGTAGGTGATGCCGAAGTCCTTCTCGAAGGCGCGCGCCGACCCGGTGCTGGTGTCGCGGGTGTTGATGCCGACGAACTGCACGTCCTGGTCGGCGTAGTCCTCGGAGACCTTGGCGAAGTACTTGGCCTCCGCGCGGCACGGGTTGCACCAGGAGCCCCACACGTTGAGGACGACGACCTTGCCCTGGAAGTCGGCGACGTCGAGGTGCTCTCCCTCGATCGTCCTGCCGGACAGGTCGGGCGCGGCGACGCGCTCACTCCTGGCGACGGTGGAGATGCCGTCGGTGCCGGTGACGAAGTTGGTGTTGCCGCCCCCGCCGGAGGTTCCGCCGGAACCGCACGCGGAGAGCAGCAGGGCCGTCACCACGGCTCCGGTGGCCAGGACGGCACGGCGGCGCGCACGGACGCGCGGGGCGCGCGGGGCGCGCACGTGGGCGGCGTGAACTCGGGTGGCACGGACACCGGTGGCGCGGTCCGAGCGCTGGGGGGCGCGGCTGGCGGCACTCATGTGAAAAGTTTCGCATGCCCGTCCCGGGGCTCTCGGGCACCCCCCTTGCGGACGGAAACCCGCATATCAGGCACCGCTCGCGGCCCCCTCCCCCGAGCCCGTCCCAGCACCCGGCCCCGCGGCGGCACCCGGTCCGCCGGAGCCTCCCGAGCCTCCGGAACCACCCGACCCGCCCGAGCCTCCCGAACCACCTGATCCGCCCGACCCGCCCGAGCCTCCCGGGCCTCCGGAGCCGCCCGGGCCTCCGGAACCGCCCAGGAAGCCCTTCCAGCCACCGGTCGGCTCCTGTCCGACCTCCAGCGTGCGTAACCGCTCCAGCACCTCGGGCTTCTGCACGTCCAGCCAGTCGGTGAACTGCCGGAAGGAGACCATGCGGACGTCGCCGCCCTTGTCCTTCTCCCGTGCGATGTGCTCGATGACACCCTCGACGGCGTCCATGTAGATGCCGCCGTTCCACTGCTCGAAGTGGTTGCCCACGAAGAAGGGTGCCCGGTTCGTCTCGTACGCCCGCTTGAATCCCGATATGTACGCCCGGGTCGCCTGTTCCCGCCAGGCGGGGTGGTTGCTCGCGGGCGCGTTGGTGGAGTTGACGGACTGGTTGGCGAGGATGTTGTAGTCCATCGACAGGACCTCGAAGGACCGGCCGGGGAACGGAATCTGCTGCAGGGGCAGGTCCCACATCCCCCGGCGCTTCGACGGCCAGACCTGGAGGCCGCCGGGCGAGGATGCGTCGTAGCGCCAGCCCAGGTCGCGGGCGGTGGTGAGCAGGTTGTCCCGGCCGAGCAGGCAGGGCGTACGGCCGCCGACGAGTTCCTTGTCGTAGTCGAACGGCAGGGACGGCAGGTCCGTCCAGCCGGAGTTGGTCCGCCACTCCTTGACGAAGGACTTCGCCTGGTCGATCTCACTGCGCCACTGCTGCGGGGTCCAGGTGCCGACGCTGCCGGAGCCGGCGCAGAAGTGGCCGTTGAAGTGGGTTCCGATCTCGTGGCCCTCGAGCCAGGCGCGGCGGACGTTCTTCAGCGTGTCCTTGATGTGGTCGTCGGTCAGGTAGCCGATGTCGGAGGCGCCGCGCGGATTGTTGGGCGGGTCGTACAGCCGCTTCTTCGACTCGGGCAGCAGATAGATGCCGGAGAGGAAGAACGTCATGTGGGCCTCGTGCCGCTCGGCGAGGTCCAGGAAGCGCGGGAAGAGCCCGTTGCCGACCTCGCCGGCCCCGTCCCAGGAGAAGACGACGAACTGCGGCGGCGCCTGACCCGGCTCCAGCGGCACCGGCCGGGAGGGCTGGTGGGGCTGCTTTCCGGTGAAGGCGGTGGAGCCGTCGCCGATCGGCCGGGCGGTCTTCGTCGGCCTGGGCTTCCCCGGACGGCCGCCGTCCTTCGGTCCGCCCGTACGGCTCGAGCCGCCCGAGCCCGTGCCGCTGCCGCAGCCGGTCAGCGAGACCGCCGCGGCGGCTCCTGCCCCGAGTCCGAGCATCCCCCTGCGGGTGAGCGCGCGCATGACATCCCCGATCGTCGCGTCCTCTGGTGGTCACTCACTCAGAGGACGCGACGGGAACAGAAGTTCCCCGCCCCGTGCGAAGGTTCGGCAACGAACGTCACGAGGGTGTGCCGGGCCGCCGGACGCGCCGCACACCACAGCGGGCCGGGCACTCCGCGTCGCGCGGATCGGGACGGCCCGCACGGCGAACCGGGACAGCCCGCCCAGCAGACCGAAACGGAACCGCCCGGCGGAACGGGACGGAACCGACGGGCGGCATCCGTCCGGCCGGGTCGAGCGGGAGTCGGCCCGGTCTAGCGGGAGCCGGCCCGGTCGGCCGCAGGGCGGGGGAGGGCGTCGGTGTGACGAGGCCCCGTGTGCAGGGCCCCTCTCGTGGAGGGTCTCCCGTACGCGAGGGATTCGCTCGGACGGAGCCGGGAACCGGGGCCGATCCCGCCGGGGCGCCCCCTGTCCGAAGAACCCGGGCAGGGGGCGTCGGCCCCGCCCCTTCGGCCCGCCCCGCCCCTTCGGCCTGCTCCGCCGGTCGGGCCTACGCGCCGAAGGCCTTGCCCTGCGGGGTGCCGTCCTTCCCCTTCACCGGTTTGGCACCGGCGAGGAGATGGGCGGGGACCAGATCGCGGGCCGGCTCGCTGTAGCCGACGGAAACGATCCTGTCCCCCATGTAGGTGAAGGTGGTCAGCGAGGCGAGCGTGCACTGCCGCTTGCGCGGGTCGTGCCACAGCCGCCGCTTCTCGATGTGGGAGCGCACGATCCAGATCGGCAGCTGATGGCTGACCAGCACCGCCTCGTGACCGCGCGCCGCGTCCCTGGCCGCGTCGAGCGCGTCCCTCATGCGGACGACCTGCGCGGCGTACGGTTCGCCCCAGGAGGGCTTGAACGGGTTGACGAGGTGCTTCCAGTTCCCGGGCCGTCGCAGGGCGCCGTCGCCGACGCCGAAGGTCTTGCCCTGGAAGACGTTCTCGGCCTCGAGGAGCCGGTCGTCGGTGGCGACGTCCAGGCCGTGCGCCTTGGCGATCGGCTGTGCCGTCTCCTGGGCCCGCTCCAGCGGGGAGGCGCCGACGTGGACGATGTCGCGGGAGGCGAGGTGCTCGCCGACCCGGTCGGCCATGCGTCGGCCCAGTTCGGAGAGCTGGTAGCCGGGGAGCCGACCGTAGAGGACACCCTCCGGGTTGTGGACCTCGCCGTGCCGCATGAGATGGACGACGGTGACGTCCCCGCTCTTCCTCCCCGCGCCCGTGCCGTCGCTCATGCCGTCGCCTCCGCTGCCGCCCGGGCCGCCGCGGGGAGGGCGTCGGCGATCCGCTGGAGGGCCCGGTCGTCGTGCGCGGTGGACACGAACCAGGACTCGAAGGAGGAGGGCGGCAGATAGACGCCGTCCCCGAGGAGGGAGTGGAAGAAGGCGGTGAAGCGGAACGACTCCTGCGCCTTGGCGTCCTCGTAGTTCTCGACCGGCCGGTCGGTGAAGAAGACGGAGAACATGTTGGAGGCGTTCTGCAGCGTGTGCGCGACGCCCTCCTTGGTCAGCGCCTCGGTGACGAGGGACTGGATCCGCGCGGAGACGGCGTCCACCGTGTCGTACGCGGCGTCGTCGAGCAGCCGCAGCTGGGCGAGCCCGGCGGCGGTGGCGACGGGGTTCCCGGAGAGGGTGCCGGCCTGGTAGACGGGCCCGGCGGGGGCGAGGTGCGCCATGACGTCGGCCCGCCCGCCGAAGGCCGCGGCCGGGAAGCCGCCGCCCATCACCTTGCCGAAGGTCATCAGGTCGGGCCGCACGCCGTCGACGCCGTACCACCCGGCGCGGCTGGTACGGAACCCCGTCATGACCTCGTCGGAGATGTACAGCGCGCCGTTCGCGGCGCAGGCGTCCTTGAGCCCCTGGTTGAACCCGGGCAGCGGCGGCACGACACCCATGTTGCCCGGGGACGCCTCGGTGATCACGCAGGCGATCTCACCGGGGTGCGCGGCGAAGGCCGCGCGCACGGCCTCGAGGTCGTTGTAGGGCAGGACGATCGTGTCGCCGGCCTGCGCGCCGGTGACACCGGGGGTGTCCGGCAGGGCGAAGGTGGCGACGCCCGACCCGGCGGCGGCGAGCAGCGCGTCGACGTGCCCGTGGTAGCAGCCGGCGAACTTGACCACCTTGGCGCGCCGCGTGAAGCCGCGGGCGAGCCGGATGGCCGACATGGTGGCCTCGGTGCCGCTGGACACGAGCCGGACCTGCTCCAGCGGCTCGATCCGGGCGACCATCTCCTCGGCGAGCGCGACCTCGCCCTCACCGGGCGTCCCGAAGGAGGTACCGCGCGCGACGGCGTCCTGCACGGCGGCGATCACCTCGGGGTGCGCGTGCCCGAGGATCATCGGCCCCCAGGAGCAGACGAGGTCGACGTACTCCCGCCCGTCGGCGTCGGTCAGGTACGGGCCGGTGCCGGACACCATGAACCGGGGCGTGCCGCCGACGGCCCGGAAGGCACGCACCGGCGAATTCACGCCACCGGGGGTGACGGCCGCGGCACGGTCGAACAGCGCCTGCGAGGCTTGGGCTTCGTATGGGTATGGCAGTTCGCTCATGACCTGCGACTTCTCCGACCTCTCCGACATCTCGGACTCGGGCTGCGAGTGACCTGTTCAGGGTAGGCCAGGCGCGGGCGGGGCACCGGGGGCCGGGGCCCACCGGGGTCCGCCGAGGTCCGCCGGGGCCCCGGTGAGTAATCCGGCCCCGCCTGCCCGTACCACCTGTCCGTACGGCCCTCTCGCACGCCTGCTCAGCACGGTCGCCCCGCGCGGCCGTTCACGGGCTCGGATATCCGGCCACCCGCAGCGGCATCCGGTCCCGAATCGCCCGTGATCTGCGAAACTGGCGTCGGAGTGCACACAGCTCACCGGCCGGGGCGGCCGGACGCTGGGAAGGACCCGCGGGCAGATGCGACACCGTACGTTTCGGCGGACGGCCGTGGGGGAGGTCACTGACACGATGATCGGGTTGCGCGGCGGGGCCACGCGGCCTAGAAAAGCAGTCGGGTGGAGATATGCATCGCGGTGGCGGACTGGGCGAGGGCACTGACGGCCTCGGCCCTCGGCGTTCCCGGCGGGGAAAGCACCGGCGCGAGGCGGAAGAGGTGGACGAGGCCCGTCGGGCACACGGTGCTCCGGGCGAGGCCGAGTCGATCGACCCGTCGAGTGCGGGGAGCAGGAATGGTGGGCGAGTGGGGGTGACCTACAAGTATTTCGGCGCGCCGGACGGCGCCACCGCAGCCCGCGTCCCGATCTCGATGCGCCCCGAGGAACTCGGCGGCGACGAGCTCGGCATGAACGGCATGTTCACCAAGATCAAGCCGGAGACGATGGCCGCCATGGTCCTCACCGGCATCGAAGGTGTCCCCCTGCACAAGGTGCCGCCGCTGGAACTGGTCGTCCTGCACCCCGACTACGCGGTCGTGAAACTCCCGATGACCGTCGTCGACCCCCTCCGCGGCATAGGCGAGGAAGCGGTGGGCGCGGCCGCCTTCATCTGGTCCACGGTCCCGGACCGCGGCGGCCCCCGCGACGCCTTCAACGTCTACCAACTGCTGCACGAGTGGCAGGACTTCAGCCACCGGCTGCACGAGGCGGGGCATCAGGCGTACTGCCTGGTGTGGCCCTGAGCCGGGGTTTCGTGGAGGTCGGGCGAGGGCTTCGGGCCTCGCCCTTTTCCGTGCCGGAGAGGGGCCGTCAGGCGGCCAGGGCACATTGAGGGCACATCGGTTTTGCTGGGGGTGCTGATGTGTCCTTCCCCTCTCCCTCGCCTTGCGGCTCCGCGTCCGTGAAGGCGTCGTCGATCGCCTCGCGGGTGCGGGACTCGCTGGACGGCAGCAGGTGCGTGGACATCCGCGGCGTGAAGCCCGGGTCCGAGTGGCCGAGGTACTCGGAGAGCGCCTTGACGCTCTCCCCCGCGTCCAGGAGCACGGAGGCGTACGCGTGCCGGAGGGCGTGCACGCCCTCCTCCGGGGCCGCCCGGAGGGACCTCGCCCCGCGCTCGCGGGGAGGGATCACGCCGGCGGCGGCCAGAGCCCGCCTCCAGGCGCCCATGTTGAAGACGCTGCGGTTGTACGCCCGGCGGTGGTCGGGCCGGCGAAGAGGTGCGGCACGTCCCGCCTGCTGGACGTGATCACAAAGACGGCACACGATCCGCTGCTCTCCCGCTCGGAGGGCCCACTTGCCTGTACGCACCACCGCAACCCCGGTGCCGGTGAGGACCGCCGCGATCCGCACGGGGGCCGCTTCGGTCGGCACGACCGGCTTCGCCCTCTCTTGCGACGCCCTCCGGCAGATGGCCGTCCCCCTTCACGTCCGCGGAGTGTTGACCTACGCCTTCCCACTCGTGATCGACGGCTTCACAGCCCTCGGCGCCGCGGCCCTGCTCGTCCTGCGTGCCGCTCCATGGCGCTCTCGCCTGTACGTCTGGGCGCTCGTCGGCACCGCCACCATCACGAGCATCTGGGCGAACGCCCTGCACGCCGTGCGTCTCAGCCAGGAGAGCAACGCCACCGGGCTCCACCTCGACGACGTCACCGTCGGCGCGCCGTCAGCCATCGTCCCGCTCGCGCTCGCCGGAGCCGTCCACCTGGATCCCGTCGTCCGGCGCCACCCCACCCGACAGCATCCGTGTGCACCGGTCATCGCCCTGGTACACGAAGCCGTACCGGATCACGCCCGGCAAGTCCTCGACGACCAGGCTCGGGCCGCCCCGGCCACCACCCTCTCCGAGGCGCATGAGGCCGGGCACGACCCCGCCGCGCTCCTGAAACGAGCAGCCCACCGGCGGACAGCGAGGGACACCCGCTCCCCAGCACGCACTCCGACCTGGCGCATTCGACGGCTCGCCGAAAGCCCTGTACCCGGCAGTGGAGCACGACCCGCTCCGCGCGCGGGCACGCCACACGGTCCGCCCACGCGCCCCGCACGCACCCTGTGATTCCGGTTCATCCCATCAGGGTCGAACACACCGTTTTCTCCGCCTGTCGACCCCGCCCTCTCTCATGATCGGTCCCGACGACCAGGAGAGGGGGACCAGCATGCATCTGACTCCGCATGAGCAGGAGCGCTTGTTGATCCACGTGGCGGCCGACGTCGCCCAGCGACGCCGTGAACGCGGCCTGCTGTTGAACTACCCCGAAGTCATGGCGCTGTTGACGGCGCATGTCTTCGAGGAGGCGCGGGCCGGGGCGACGGTCGACGCGGTGATGGAGTCAGGGCGCCATGTGCTGCAGCGCAGCGAGGTCATGGACGGCGTGCCGGAGATGGTCGACAACGTCCAGGTCGAGGCGACGTTTCCGGACGGCACGAAGCTGGTGACCATCAGCAAGCCGTTCGACGAGGCGTCCACCAAGGTGGACGTCCATCCCGGCAAGCCGGAACTGCTGCCGGACGAGGACGAACACCGGGTGGCCTTCAACGAGGGCGCGACGCCCGTGCCGCTGGTTGTGCGCAACCCCAAGGACCGCCCGGTCCAGGTGGGGTCCCACTTCCACTTCGCCGAGGCCAACGAGGGACTCAAGTTCCGTCGCGAGGCGGCCCACGGAATGCGGCTGCACATCCCGTCCGGCACCTCCGAACGGTTCGAGCCCGGCGACAAGCGCACCGTGATGCTCGTGCCGATCGCCGGTGAGCGGATCGTCCACGGGCTCCAGGCCGACAAGAGCGAAGAGGAGAAGCACCTCGATGCCGGACAGGACTGAGAGGGACAAGCCCTGGGACCCGCTGCTGCGTTCCCGGTACGCCGACCTGTACGGGCCGACCGCCGGCGACCGGGTCCGGCTCGCCGACACCGATCTCGTCCTGCGCATCGACGCGGACTGGTGCGGTGGCCCGGGACGCAGCGGCGACGAGATGGTCTTCGGCGGCGGCAAGGTGATCCGTGAGTCGATGGGCCAGTCGCACATCCCCCGCGACGACCCCCACGAACCGGTGGACACCGTGATCACCGGTGCGCTGGTCCTGGATCACTGGGGCGTCGTCAAGGCCGACGTCGGGCTGCGCGACGGCCGCATCCGGGCCATCGGCAAGGCGTACAACCCGGAGACCATGACGCCCCGTCCCCACGACGACCCGCGCGCCTCGGACTTCGTCGTGGGCCCCGAGACGGAGGTGATCTCCGGCAAGGGCCGCATCCTGACCGCGGGCGGTGTCGACACCCACGTGCACTTCCTGTGCCCGGAGCAGATCCACGAGGCGGTGGCGTCGGGCGTGACGACGCTGATCGGCGGCGGCACCGGCCCGGCCGAGGGCAGCACGGCCACCACCGTGACGCCGGGCAAGTGGCACATCCAGCGGACCTTCGAGGCGCTGGACGCCT
Organism: Streptomyces sp. NEAU-W12; assembly: GCF_026242095.1. Classification (NCBI taxonomy): domain Bacteria; kingdom Bacillati; phylum Actinomycetota; class Actinomycetes; order Kitasatosporales; family Streptomycetaceae; genus Streptomyces; species Streptomyces sp. NEAU-W12. The sequence continues at coordinate 60,327 of NZ_JAPJDM010000026.1, read as the reverse complement.
TCCCGGTGAACATCGGCCTGCTCGCCAAGGGCAGCACCGTCTCGAAGAAGGCACTGCACGACCAGGTCGCGGCCGGCGCCCTCGGCTTGAAGATCCACGAGGACTGGGGCGCCACCCCGGCGGTGATCGACGCCGCGCTGACGGTGTGCGAGGAGACCGGTGTCCAGGTCGCGCTGCACGCCGACTCGCTGAACGAGGCCGGCTTCGTACAGAGCACCTTCGCCGCGACCAGGAAGGACCGCAAGGCCAAGAAGGCCAAGTACCGCAGCCTGCACATCTTCCACATCGAGGGCGCCGGCGGTGGCCACGCCCCCGACATGATCAGTCTCGCCGGCAAACCCAACGTGCTCCCCGCGTCGACGAACCCGACCCGGCCCTTCACGGTCAACACCGTCAAGGAGCACGTCGACATGATGATCGTGTGCCATCACCTCAATCCGGAGGTCGAGGCGGACATGGCGTTCGCCGACTCCCGGATCCGGCCCTCCACCATGGCCGCGGAGGACCTGCTGCACGACATGGGCGCCATCTCAATGATGTCCTCCGACGCCCAGGCCATGGGCCGCATCGGCGAGATGATCATGCGGACCTGGCAGACGGCGCACGTCATGAAGTCCCGTTACGGCCACCTGCGCGAGGACGACGCGCACGCGGACAACTTCCGTGCCCGCCGCTACGTCGCCAAGTACACGATCAACCCGGCCATCACCCACGGCATCGACCACGAGGTCGGCTCCGTCGAGACCGGCAAACTCGCCGACCTGGTGCTGTGGGAGCCGAAGTTTTTCGGCGTCAAGCCGCACATGGTCATCAAGGGCGGCCAGATCTCCTACGCCCAGATCGGCGACGCCAACGCCTCCATCCCCACCCCACAGCCCTACCTCCCGCGCCCCGTCTGGGGCTTCCAGGGCCGAGCCCCGGCGGCGAACTCCCTCAACTTCGTGGCCGAGGCCGCCCTCGGCGGCGAACTCTCCCGGACCGGGCTGCTCAAGCCTCTGCGCGCGATCCGCTCCACCCGGGAGGTCACCAAGGCCGACATGATCCACAACAACGGCGTCCCGAAGATCGGCATCGACCCCGACACCTTCGACGTCACCATCGGCGGCGCCACCACCTCCGACGTCCGCACCACGGTCGACGGGCAGGACGTCGGACGGAACTACGCCACCGAGCTGCCCCTGGCACAGCGGTACTTCCTCTTCTGACCACCACGGCCGGCCCCGGTGACACCCGCGCGGCCGGCCCTGGCACCTCCTCGCGAAAGGCGGTCCCGCCACCCCATGAGCCGCACTGCCCTGCTCGTCCTGGCCGACGGCCGCTTCCCCGCCGGCGGGCACGCCCATTCCGGCGGAATGGAGGCCGCCGTCGCCTCCGGCCGGGTCCACGACACCGCGAGCCTGGAGGCGTTCTGCCGGGGGCGGCTGCACACCGCAGGACTGGTCGCGGCCGGCCTCGCCGCAGCCGCCGCCGACGGCTACGACGCCCTCGCCCTGGACGAAGCCGCCGACACCCGCACCCCCGTACCGGCGCTGCGCCACATCGCACGCCGCCTGGGCCGGCAGCTGATGCGCGCGGCCCGGGCCACCTGGCCCAGCGCCGGCCTCGACCACCTCGCCCGCCACCGGCCCCGGGGTGCCCACCAGCCGGTCGTGCTCGGCGTCACCGCCCGCGCCGCCGGACTCACTCCACTCGACGCCGCCCAAGCCGCCACCTACGAGAGCGTGGGCGGTCCGGCGACCGCCGCGGTGCGCCTGCTGAGCCTGGACCCGTTCGACGCCACCGCCGTCCTGGCGCGGCTCGCCGACGATCTCGACACCGTCGCCGACGCGGCGGCCGACGCGGCGGGGCGGGCGGCGACGGAGGGGGTCGCCGCCCTGCCCGCCGCGTCCGCTCCCCTGCTGGACATCACCGGTGAGCAGCACGCCGCCTGGACCGTCCGGCTCTTCGCCTCCTGACCAGCCCCGACCGTTGCCTGGAGCATCCCTGTGCATCTCGACCCCCCCGTGACCATGCCGCACCGCCACACCCACAGCGCCGAACCGCTGCTCGCCGACGGCAGCCGCCGCGCCCTGCGCATCGGCTTCGGCGGACCCGTCGGCTCGGGCAAGACCGCGACCGTGGCCGCACTGTGCCGCACCCTGCGCGACCGGCTCTCCATCGCCGTGGTCACCAACGACATCTACACCCAGGAGGACGCCGCCTTCCTGCGCCGCGAGGCCGTCCTGCCGCCCGAGCGGATCACCGCCGTGGAGACCGGAGCCTGCCCGCACACCGCCATCCGCGACGACATCTCCGCCAACCTCGAAGCGGTCGAGGAACTCGAGCAGACCCTGCACCCGCTCGACCTGATCCTCATCGAGTCCGGCGGAGACAACCTCACCGCGACCTTCTCCCGCGGACTCGTCGACACCCAGGTCTTCGTCATCGACGTGGCCAGCGGCGACGACATCCCCCGCAAGGGCGGCCCCGGCATCACCACCGCCGACCTCCTCGTCGTCAACAAGACCGACCTGGCCCCCTACGTCGGCGTCGACCTGGACACCATGAGGGCCGACACCCGCAAGCAGCGCAAGGACCTGCCGTACGCCTTCACCAGTCTCACCGCCCCCGACGGCGTCCAGCCGGTCGCCGACTGGGTCACCGGCTGCCTCGCCGCCTGGCACGCCGCCGGATCCGCCCGGTGAACGTCACCGCCGCGCAGACGCCGACCGCGATCCCGGCGCCGGCCGACGAGCCCTTCCGAGCCGCCGGTGGCCCACACGGCCGGCGCTCCGCCGGACCCGCCCCGGCGCACCCGTCCGGAGTCACCGCGACCGCCCGGATCCGGGCCACCCACAACGGCCGCACCACGACGGTCCCTCTCCTGCACAGCGACGGCCCCTTCCACCTGCGCCGGCTACGGGGCCGCGGAGAGCAGGCGCGTGTCTGCGTACTCGGCGCGATGAGCGCGCCGCTCGGCGGGGACCGGCTCGCCCTCGACATCACCGCCGAGACACGCGCCCGGCTGGAGGTGACCAGCGCAGCCGCCACCATCGCCCTGCGCGGCCCCACCACCGCCCCAGCCACGTACGGCGTACGGGTCAGGGTGGGCGACGACGCGTCCCTGCACTGGCTGCCCGAGCCCCTGATCAGTACCCGGGACAGCACCCTGCACCAAATGTTCGCCGTAGACCTCGCCCCCACCGCCCACCTGCTCATGCGGGAGGAACAGCTCCTGGGCCGCTCGGGCGAACCGCCGGGCCACCTCACCACCCGCCTGACCGTACGCCGCGGCGGACGACCGCTCCTCGACCAGCACACCGCCTACGGCTACCCGGCGCCGGCGTGGGACGGCCCCGCCGTCCTCGGGGCCCACCGGGCGACCGGGCAGCTCCTCCTGGTCGATCCAGGACTGGACACGCCCCAGAAGCCGCACGTCATCGGCGACGACCCGGCAGAGGGACACGCGGTACTGACCCCTCTCGCCGACCCCCAGGCCCTCGTCGCCACCGCCGTCGCCCCGACACCTGCCCGGCTGCGCCACCTCCTGGACACCGCCCTCACATACGTCCACGAGACGCCGCGGCCGGCTGCCGGAGGCGAGCAGTAGATCCGTGAACGACGTGGACGCCGAACCGGAGGACAGGAACATGGGACGAGCACTGACCGTGGTGGACGCGCAGAGCGACTTCTGCGAGGGCGGCGGTGTCGCTGTGGCAGGCGGAGTGGGAATCGCCGTAAAGGTGCGACCTGGTCGGACGCGCGGCGGAGGCCGGGTGCCGGCACGTCGTGGCCACCCGCGACCACCACATCGGCCCCGGGGACCGTTTCTCCGGGACCCCGACTTCACGGCCTCCTGACCGGTGCCCTGCGTGGCCGGCGCACAAGGCTCCGACTTCCACCGGGAGTTCCTCCCCGCCGTACGTGCCGGAGCCCTCGACGCCGTCTTCTGCAAGGGCGCCTACGAGGCTGCCTACAGCGGTTTCGAAGGCGCCGCCGAAGACGGGACGGGGATGACCGCGTGGCTGCGGGAGCGGGGCGTCACCGCCGTGGACGTCGTCGGTGCCGCAACCGGTCACCGCGTGGAGGCCGCCGCCCTGGACGCCGCCGTAGCGGGATCCACCACACGAGTCCTGCTGGACCCGACCGCCGGCGTGAACCACGACACGGTCCGGCAGGCCCGCGACGAACTCCGGCGAGCGGGGGGCGAACTGTCCGGCACGCCGGTGGTCGCGGAGGTTCGGCGCCCCCGCGAGGGCACGTCCAGGGCACACGAGCCTGGAAAGCCGCGTTGACCGGTGAGCGCTACGGAGACATGTTTCCGCAGGTCGTTTCGTTCTTCGTTGACGTTCCCCGGGTCAGCGCCCCGCCTCCTCCCCTCGCTCCACGAGGGGCCGGACCTCAGCCACCGGCTGCACGAGGCGGGGCGTCAGGCGTACTGCCTGGTGTGCTCCTGACCCGGGGTTTCACCGGGAGCGGGCGGGGTCTTCGGGCCTCGCCCTTCTCGGTGTCGGAGAGGGGCCGTCGGGCGGCCGGGGCGCAAGGACGCCGATGCCGTCGCGTTGCCGATGTCGCCGGCGGAGAAGGCCGCGACGCCTTCCGTCGCCTGGTGCGCCTGCCGGCCGTGCCCGCGACCGCCGAGACCATGGGCGGGGACTGGCTCCGCGACCGGGCAGGGGAACGGGAGCGGCTGTTTGTCCCTCGTCCGTGGGGGGACCCTGCGCCTATGGACAAAAAGCCAGGTCGCCGCCGTACGGGGCAGAACCGGATGCTGTGGCTGCTGGACGCCCTGGAGCGTGATCCCAGGGCGGATGCGGTGATCGACGTGCTGACCAGGAGAGTGCGGGCCCTGCCGCTCGGCCGCGCCCGGGACGGGCTGCACGGCAGGTGGCTCGGCCATCCCGTGCATCCCTTGATGGTCCAGGTGCCGGTCGGCACCTGGACGTCCGCCGCGGTACTCGACCTGCGGCCCGGCCGTTCCCGGGAGGCCGGCCTCCTGGTAGGCGTCGGACTGGCGGCGGCCGGTCCCGCCTTGTTGACGGGCGCGGTCGACTGGTCCGAGCTGCATCGTCAGCAGAGGCGGGTGGGGCTGGTGCACGCCGTGGCCAACGCGGCGGCCGTGGGTCTGTACGGCGCCTCCCTCCTCTGCCGCCTCACCGGGCATGCCAAAGCGGGCCGGGCGTACGGCTTCCTCGGGCTGACCGCGGTCGGGGTGGGAGGCATGCTGGGCGGCCACATGGCCTACCGGCAGGCTTCCGGTGCCAACCACGCCGAGGAGGTCCCGCACGTCGTCAGGGAGGGCTGGCACCGGATCGGTACCGTGGACGAGTTCCCCGCCGGCCGGCCCGTGCGGCGCACCGTGGACGACGTGCCGATCCTGGTGGTGCGCGAACCCGGCGGAACCCTCCACGCGCTGGCCGAGCGGTGCAGTCATCTGGCGGGGCCGCTGTCCGAGGGCACGGTCGCCGACGGGTGCGTCCGGTGTCCCTGGCACGGCAGCGTCTTCCGGCTCTCGGACGGCTGGAACGTCCGCGGCCCCGCGACCGCGCCCCAGCCCGCCTTCGACACCCGGGTCGTCGACGGGCACGTGGAGGTCGGCCTGCGCCGGGAGGCCGGGACGGAGAGGCCGGCCGGCCGCGGAGCGGACGGGACGTCGACGGGGACGGGGGCGGGGGCAGGAGAGGACAGGGGCCATGGGCACAGCAGCTGACGGTCGCTTCGCAGCCCGTCCGGGGCGGCGGCTGCGACGTACCGAACGCGTCCACGCCGCGAGGGGAAGAGCGTCCGCTGCGCGGCTGTCCGGCGGCCAGGGCGGCTTTCGGCGCGTGCACGGCAGCCTGGGGGACGGTGGTGAGGATGCGCGGGCGTCCGCTGCAGGACCGGCCCGTGCCCTGGGACGTGGCTCTGACCGCGGTGGCGGCGTCCCGGCTGAGCAGGCGGCTGAGCAAGGCGTCGGTGGCCAGTCCGCTGGGAGTTCCCTTCACTGCGTTCCACGGCCCACAAGGGCCGGCCGCACTGCACGAGGAAGCGCGGTCCGAGGGTGGCAGGGCCACGGTCGGCGAGCTGGGGACCTGCCCGTACCGCATGAGCGTCTGGGTGGCCTCGGCCCCCGCCGCCGGGCAGCTGCTCCGGCCGCGCGCCACCCGCACCACCACGGGGGCGCCCTCCGCTCCGGCCGGAGCGGAGGGCGTTTTACGAAGAAGCTGTGGTGGACGGTCCCGGTCGTCGCGGCCGGGGCAGTGGCCGTGCGACGGTCCCGGCCGGGGAACCGGGCCGACGACCGGGCGGGTGATCGCTGGCTCACCGTGCGCGGCGCCCAGACGCACGGGCAGCGCTCCATCCCGATGCTCCCGGAGCGGATGGCCGCAGGCGAGATCGAGGCGGCCCACCTCGCGCCCCCCTCGCTCCCGCCCGACCGGGCGCCCACGGCGTACGACCTGTGCAGGCACAGGGCCGGCCGCTGCGTCCGTGCCGTCATCCGCCCGGAGTCCCGAGGCGCCGCATGACCGTCAGCCGGGCCGCTCACCGAGTGGCCGCCCGTCTGGCCCGGTGGCGCTCGGCACCGGCCCTCCACCCTCACGGGGTGCTGTGCTCGGGAACGCTGGCCGTGCCCGGCCGCGCGGACGCCGGATGGGGTGTGCCGTGGCTGGACCGGCCCGGCTCCTACCGGGTGACGGTGCGCTGGTCCCGTGCGCTCGGCCTGCCCCGACGGCTGCCGGACGGCCTGGGCCTGGCCGTCCGGGTCGAGGATGCCGACGGCCCGGGCAACGTCCTCGACATGCTGTTCACGTCCAGCCGTTCCGGCCGGCTCGGCCGCCATCTGCCCCTTCTGCGCCCTGACGCCCTGGCCGGGCCGTACTCCACCCTGCTGTCCTACCGGGTGGGTGGTCGCGAACGGGTACTGGCGGCCTTCCCCGTCCCCGGCCCGGGCGGCACCATGCCGGCACTGTGGCAGGAGGTCGCCCGCCGGCCCGTCCGCTTCGACCTGCGCGCGGCCGCCCCCGACGAACCCTGGCGCACGTTCGCCTCACTGTCCCTGGAAGCGGTGCGCACCGCTCCGGCCACCAGCACCGTGTCCTACGACCCCTACGCCCACAGCCTGCCCGGACTGCGTCCCACCGGACGACTGCGCCGGCTCCGCGACGCCGCGTACGCCGGCTCCCGCCACGGACGAACCGCCGGTGAGCGCGACGGGCGGCCGGCGGGTCCCCCGGCGGCGGACGCGGGCCGGTCCCGTCCCAGCTCGACGTAGGTGTGCTCGGGGGGGCCACGCCCGGGGTTCGCCCCCGGCTGCACCACTGGCCGCCGTCAGGGCGCCCTGGGCTCGGGAGCCCGCGGCGGACACCTGTCCCGAGGGCGCGTTCAGGACAACATGAGCCCGGAGAACGGTGTAGACCAGTGAGCGTCACGGAGGAAAGCTCTCCCCGGTCAGCACAGGTCCGCCGAGAAACCCAAGGTCAGCGAGATGCCGCCGCCAGCCGCTCCACGACACGAGTGGCGGGACTTCGGTCACCGTCCGTGCGGGGCGGGGACACGCTACGCCGACGAGTACGGCATCCGCCTGCTTGGTTGACCCGTCAGGAGGAACCACCCGGCCTGCGGGTGTGAGCGGTGGCCCGAAAGCGCCCGTGGTGAACAGACTGGGGAGCAGGTCCGCGCCGGTCGCCCGAAGCGGGGTACCCCGACGACGCGCGACTCCCCCCTCGCCCCCAGGAGGCACCCCCATGACGTTCAATCCGCTGGAGCAGCGGGGTATCCCGCTCGACCGCCAACTGCGCAGTTGGCGTGAGTTGGACGTGGAGCCGATCGATCCGGACCACTGCGACCCGTACACCCGCTGCCGGATCATCACGATGAACGGCATCGAGGTGGAGGCGATCATGTTCAGCCACCACCTCGCCCGCCACACGGTCGACCCGGAGATCAAGCGGCAGCTGGCGCGGGTGCGCTACGTCGAGGCGCAGCAGCAGCGGGTGGTGAACTGGCTCCTTCCGGGCGTCTCGTCGGTGCTGGAGACGACGATCGCCTACGAGCAGGTCGCGGTGGACCTGACGGCGTGGGTGGCGCGGATGGAGCCGGATCCGTATCTGAAGCAGGCGTACCAGTTCGGTGTGCTGGAGGACTTCGACCACCTGTACCGGTACGCGAACCTGTACGAGATGATCGAGCACCGCAAGGCGGAGTCGATCGTCGACGGCCTGACCGAGGTCATGCCCGGCCGGCCCACCAGGTTCCAGCACCGCGACCCGGTCGACAACGTCCGCGACCCGTACGCCAAGGACCGGACGGACCCGCTGTCGAAGCTGCACGCGCTGACGATCATGTCGACGGAGCAGCAGACCATGAACTTCTACATGAACACCGGCCCCACCTACATGGAGCCGATCGCCCGCCAGCTGTACCAGGAGATCGGGCTGATCGAGGAGGAGCACGTCACCCACTACGAGTCTCTCGTGGACCCCGGTGAGACGTGGTGGGAGCAGCTCGTCAACCACGAGTACAACGAGTGCTACCTGTACTACTCCTTCATGGAGCAGGAGAGCGACCCGAAGGTGAAGGCCATCTGGGAGCTGCATCTGAACATGGAGCTGGAGCACCTGCACGCCGCCTGTGACCTGATGCGCCGGCACGACGGCCGTGACCCCGCCTCGGTGCTGGCCCCGGAGCTGCCCAACGTGCTGACCTTCGAGCCGAACAAGGACTACGTGCGGGAGCTGCTGGCCACCCAGATCGACCTGACCACGCTCGGGGCCGGCTACGTGCGCGAGGCGCACGAGCGGTTCGAGCGGATGCAGGAGCAGATCCACGGCGGGGAGGCGCCGCCGAGCGACCGGGTCGTCACGGAGCACGGTGAGATGTTCGGCCGCGAGTACCGGGTCCAGTCCGAGGGCGAGCACCCCGACCCCGCGCAGCGCGAGAAGTAGGGGGGAGCCGAGATGCCCGAGCTGCACACCCCGCACGCGGGGGACGACAGGGCCGAGGACGACGACGTGGTCGCGTTGCTGATGCGTCAGCACGGCGACATCCGCAACCTCTTCGACGAGGTCGAGGCCACCACCGGTGAGGAACGCCGCGACGCCTTCCGCCGCCTGGTGCGCCTGCTGGCCGTGCACGAGACCGCCGAGGAGGAGGTCGTCCACCCCTTCGCCCGGCGCGGCTTCCCCGGCGGCGAGCAGGTCGTCGAGGACCGCCTCGCCGAGGAACAGGCGGCCAAGGAGACCCTCGCGACGCTCGACGGGATGGACACCGACGACCCCACGTTCATGCCCCGGCTCCTGTCGCTGCGCCAGGACGTCCAGGAACACGCGCGGGCCGAGGAACGTTACGAGTTCACCCACATCCGCCGCAGCACCGACACCGCCGGCCTCGCCTCGATGGCCAAGGCCATCAAGGCCGCCGAGGCCATGGCACCCACCCGGCCCCACCCGGGCGTCGAATCAGGCGCTGCCAACCTGGCCCTCGGGCCCGTCGCCGCCCTCATGGACCGCACCAAGGACGCCGTGCGCAAAGCCATGGACAAGGACTGAACCCACGGGACCCCGTCCCGTGTGCGGGCCGGCCGTCGCCGGCACGGGGCGAGGGCACCGGGCGACGACGTCCCGTTCCCGGAGTCAGGCCGCCGGCCCTCGTGCGGGCCGGCGCCCGGCACTCCGCGGGGGTGGACGGCGAGCGGCGGCCGCCCCGTTCGGAAAGGCGGACGCACACCGTGAGGACCCGTGACCACCGGGCGGACGCAGGAAGCACGGGACGGCCCGAGCCCCGGCGATCGCTGCTCGTGTGCGCGCTGATCGGCGCGGCCGTCATGGCGGCCGTGGACGAGATCGTCTTCCATCAGATCCTGCACTGGCATCACTTCTACGACCGCTCCACCTCCGGCGTGGGGCTGGTCTCCGACGGTCTGCTGCACACCGCGGAGTTGCTGGCGCTGGTCGCCGGCTTCTTCCTCTTCGCGGACCTGCGGCGCCGCCGGGCCCTGTCGCCCGCACACGCCCGGGGCGGGTTCTTCCTGGGACTCGGTGCCTTCCAGGTCTTCGACGGCGTCGTCGACCACAAACTGCTGCGCCTGCACCAGATCCGTTACGGCGTCGACCTCACCCCGTACGACTGGGCGTGGAACCTGGCGGGCCTCGCCCTGCTCCTGGTCGGCCTGGGTGTCGTCGTCCGTGCCGGGCGGCGGGGACGCCGGTCGTCGTGACGGCCGGTCCGCTTCCGGCCGTCGTGACGGTGGCCGTCCTCGTGTGCGGCCCGGTCTGCGCGGGGTACGTCCTGGCCGCCGTCGCGCTGAGGCGTCGTGGCGACGCCTGGCCGTGGCGACGGGACTGCGCCTTCGTCGCCGGGGGCGTGGCGCTGGTCTGGGGGCTGTGCGGGTGGCTCCCGGGCGGGCCGTTCACCGCCCACGCGGCCCGTCACCTGCTGGTGGCCATGGCGGGCCCCGTCCTGTTCGTGGTCGCACGCCCCCTCACCCTCGCCCTGCGCGTGCTGCCGCCGGGCGGCCTCCGCCGAGGGCTGGTGCGCGCGGCGCACTCGGCCTTCGCCACGTGGTTGCTGTTTCCTCCGGTGGCCGCGGCCGTCGACATCGGCGGGCTGTGGGTGCTCCACCGCACCGATCTGCTGTCCGCCGCGCACCACCGCCCCGACCTGAGCGGCGTCCTCGATCTGCACACGCTGGTCGCGGGCCTGCTCTTCTCCTTCGCCGTCTGCCAGCGCGACCCCGTCCGCCGTCGGTGGAGCCTGTCGCTGCGGGCGACGACGCTGCTCTTGGCGGGGACGGCCCACGCCGTCCTCGCCAAGAGTCTCCATGCCACCGGACCGCCGGGCACCTCCTTCGAGACGCACGACCTGCGCCTCGGCGCACAGGTCATGTACTACGGCGGGGACGCGGTCGAAGTCGTCCTCGCGCTGGCCCTCGCCACCGAGTGGTACGCGGCCACCGGCCGCCGCCGGGCCCGGCGTGCGGCCCGGTCCGGGCTCGGCCGTGTGCCGACCGGAAGCGCCGGGCGGGCGGGGCCGGCTTCCTGACCCGCCGGCGCCCGCACACGGTGTTCACCGCACCCGGGACCGGGGCCGGGGCCGGGGCCGAACCCGAGGCCGAGGCCAAGTCCGGGGCCAAACCCGAGACCGGGGCCGAACCCGAGACCGGGGCCGAACCCGAGGCCGAGGCCGAACCCGAACCCGAACCCGAGCCCGAGCCCGAGGCCGAACCCAGGGGCCGAGGCCAAGTCCGAGGCCAAACCCGAGACCGGGGCCGAACCCGAGGCCGAGGCCGAACCCGAACCCGAGCCCGAGCCCGAGCCCGAGGCCAAGCCCGGGGGCCGAGGCCGGGGCCGAACCCGAGCCCGAGCCCGGGGCCGAGCCCGGGGCGCCGGTGGCGGGCGCGGTCCGGTCGCACCAGGTTTGAACAGGCCCGCCAGTGGCATTTCACGAGCATCGCTGGGCAGACGGCGATAGGTCCGGGTGCGAGCGGTGACGTTCGGTCCGGAACGCGTCCACGACCGTGGAGGCGCCGCGCGGCAGTGACGAAAGGCCGGTCATGACCACAACCATCGGTGTGGAAGAGGAGTACATGCTGGTGGAGCCGGTCACCGGCCGGCCGGCGCCACGCGCGGAGAAGGTGCGGGCCGCGGCCGGCGTGAAGCCGTTCGTCACCGCTCGGGAGATCCAGTCGGAGCTGCTGCAGGCGCAGATCGAAGTGGCCACCCCGGTGTGCAGCACGCTGGAGGAGGTCGGCGGGCATCTGCTGCGTCTGCGGCACGCCGTGGCCGGGGCCGCGGAGGCGCACGGCTGCCGGATCGTGGCGAGCGGCACGCCACCGCTGCGCGAGGCGCTGTCGGTCCCTGTCACCGACCAGGCCCGCTACCGGGCCCTCCAGCAGCAGGCCCCGCAGCTGGTGGCCGAGCAACTGGTCAACGGCATGCACGTCCACGTCGGCGTTCCCGACCGGCACGTCGGCGTCCAGGTACTGAACCGGATCCGCGTCTGGCTGCCGCTCCTGACCGCCATGTCGGCGAACTCCCCCCTGTGGGAGGGCGACGACACCGGCTTCGCCAGCTGGCGCACCGTGGTCTTCGGCCGCTGGCCGGTCAGTGGCATCCCGCCGCGCTTCGCCGACGACACGGATTACGACACGCGGATACGCCGTCTGCTGGCGGCGGGAGTGATCGGCGACACCGGTCAGCTGTACTGGCAGGCACGTCTGTCCGAGGACTACCCCACCGTCGAGATCCGCTGCCTCGACGTCCAGCTGCGCACGGACGAGGCGGTGATGTTCGCCGGGCTGCTGCGTGCCCTGGTCGACACCGCCCTGCGCGAGACGGCCGACGGCGTCGAGGAGCCGGATCTCGCTCCGGAACTGGTGGACGCGGCGATGTGGCAGGCCGCACGCCACGGGCTGAGCGGTGAGCTGGTCGATCCGCGCGGCCGGCGCCGGCGGGCGGGGGACGCCGTGTACGGACTTCTGGAGCATGTCGGCCCCGCCCTGGAGGAGACCGGCGACAGCCGTGAGGTGACCTCACTGGTCCACCGGCTGCTGCAGCAGGGCACGGGAGCGGACCGCCAGCGCCAGACGCTGGCCGAGAGCGGCCCCGAGGCCCTCACGGCCATGATCATCGAGGCCAGCGGCATGCCCTGACCGCCGGCCGCGCCGGGGCGGCCGGGGAGCCGGTCAGCGGCCGAAGACCTGGGTCCACGTCCAGTCGCTCGTGACCACGCCCACGCCCATCGTCTTCAGCGAGCAGTTGAGGATGTTCGCGCGGTGGCCCTCGGAGTTCATCCACGACTCCATGACGCTCTCGGCGGAGCTCTGACCGCGGGCGATGTTCTCGGCGCCCGGGCTCGGGTGGCCCTGCGCGGTGACCCGGTCGGCGAAACTGCTGCCGTTCTGCCCGGTGTGGGAGAAGTAGCCGTTGGCGGACATGTCCTCGCTGTGCAGCTGGGCCGCCTTGTTCAGGCGGTCGTCGAGCGTCACCGGTGAGCACCCTGCTTGGGACCGCTCGGCGTTGGTGAGGGACAGGACCTCGGCGGCGTTGCCGCCTCCCGGAGCGGCCGCGGGCGCGGACCCGGTGGTCGGTGCCGCCTGGGGGCGCGTCGTCGTCTTCTCGGGCTGTGCGGGGGCCGGGGCGGCGGACTTCGTACGGGACGTGTCGGCGCTCGGCGTGGGTGAGGACTTCGGCTCCCGCGACGCGTCCGGTGAGGCGGAGGCCGAGGACGGGGCGGAAGCGGAGGGCGAGGCCGAGGCCGAGGTGGAGGTGGAGGGTGTCGGCGACGAGGGATCCGGTGCCGTGGCTTTCGGGGCTCCCTCCGAGGCCGACTGCACCTTGTCCGCCCCACCGTCCGGCGTCAGGAGGGCCCACCCGGATATCGCACCGCCGGTGACCAGCAGCGCCGCGACCGCAGCCGTGATGTTCCGGCTCCGCCGCCTGCGTGCGCGGCTCTGCGCGCGGCTGCCCGCGGGGCCGCCGGTCCGGCGGTCCGCGCCGCGTCCCGCACGGCGTCGGCCCGCCTCCACCGTCCCGAAGGGCTCGGCCGGGGAGCCGGCGGACGCCGGGCCGCCCGTGTCCCCGTACGACTCCGCCGCCGCGTCCCCGTACGTCCCCGGTGTCTCCCCCGGCCCCGCCGCCGCGTGGCCCGCGAAGGACATCGGCGCCGCCTCCGCCGTCCCGGCGCCGAGAGCGGCGACCAGGCCCGCCGCAACCGGCACCAGCCCCAGCCCGACCAGCAGGCCCTCCGCCGGGACCAGCCCCGACTGGAAGCCCGCGCAGACCGTGCAGTCCCGGGCGTGCCGTGCGATGCGCTTGCGCCACAGGGCCGAGGGGACGCCGTCCCAGGCCGCGGTGATGTCGTCCAGCAGGACGCAGCGCGGCCGCGCGGACAGTGCCCGTACCACCAGCCGGGCCGTCTCCAGCTGCGCCTTCATCCGCTGCACGCGTACCGCGGTGTGCTGCGGCGGCAGCTCCAGCGCGGCGGCGACCTCCGCCCGGGACAGCTCGCCCGCCGCCTCCAGCCACCACAGCGACAGCAGCGCCTGGTCGTCGGGGTCCAGCCAGCGGGTGGCCTCGGCGGCCTCGCGCCGCTGGCCCTCCAGGCCGAGCCGCAGGATCGTCAGGTCCACGAAGTCGGCACCGGGGTCGGCGACGTCGTGCGCGTCGTGCAGGCCCGACCGGACCGGCCCCGACCGGCTGTCGTTCTCGCTGCGCCAGTGGTGGCGTATCTGGTTCATGGTGATGGCGACCAGCCAGGACCGGAAGCGCCCGGGGTCCTTCAGCGAGCCGAGGGAGCCGAGGGCGCGGAGCATGGTCTCCTGCACCACGTCCTCGACGTCGGGGTGCCCGTTCAGGGCCCGGCCCACGATGTTGTAGACCAACGGGAGGTAGGCGGAGACGAGTTCGTCCTGGGCCCGCATGTCGCCGCGCCGTGCCGCCTCGACCGTCTCCCCGCCGGGTTCGCTGCTCGATGACACGCTCGTCCACGCTCCTTCTCGGTCCTGGCCCGTACTGCCCTGTCACAGGAGGAGAGCCCTCGCCGGGGGCCGGATAACACAAAGCGCGGGAGTCGTTCCCGTCCGCGCGAGCCCTCACGTGCGGACGCGCGTTCGGTCGCCGCGGGGCGAGTGTGGCACAGGACCCCGCGCGTGACGATGAGCGCCGTCACCGTCCGCGGCGCGGGCACACGGGCACGGGCACCGGCGCGGGCACGGTCACCGGCCGGGTCCGCCGGCGTCGGGGCGCGGCAGCGGGCCGCCGCCCACGGTGAAGCCGATCACCGTGCCGCCGCCGGGCCGGCGGACGGCGTACGGGGCGCCCCCGTGGGCCAGGGCCACCTCGCGGACGATGGACAGGCCGAGACCCGAACCGGGGAGGGAGCGGGCGTCGGCGGCGCGGAAGAAGCGGTCGAAGACGCGGATCAGGTCGTCCGCGGCGATGCCGGGCCCCCGGTCGCGGACCTCCACCCGTACCGTGCCCGGCCGCGCGGGACCCGCGACCGTGATGTCGATGGGCGCCGTACCGTCCCGGTCGAACTTGACGGCGTTCTCGACCAGGTTGGACACTGCCCGCGTCAGCATCCCGGGCCGTCCGTCGGTCGTGGTGTCGCCGCTCGCGTGGACGGTGATCTCGCGTCCGCCCCGGCGCCGGGCCAGTTCGGCCACGCCCTGGGCGATGACGGCGAGGTCGACCCGGCACGGCGGCTCGGTGTCGGACTGGCCGGCGGCCAGCTCGACGAGTTCGTTGACCAGGTCGGTCAGCTCACGGGCCTCCTGGGCGAGGTCCGCGACGAGTTCCTCACGGGCGGCGGGCGCAAGCTCGTCGATACGGCGCAGCAGGGAGATGTTGGTCCGCAGCGAGGTGAGCGGCGTGCGCAGTTCGTGGCCCGCGTCCTGGACGAGCCGGCGCTGGTCGTCCTCGGACTGGGCGAGCCGGCCGAGCATCCGGTCGAAGGCGCGGCCGAGCCGCCCCACCTCGTCGTGACCGGCGACGGGCACCTGGATGCCTAGCCTGCGGGTGCGGGCGACATCCTCGGCGGCGGCGGTGAGGACGACCAGGCGGCGGGTGATCCGCCGGGCCAGCCACCAGCCGGACAGACCGGCCGCGACCACCACCGCCATCATCAGGACGAGCGTGCGCTGCTGGAGGGCCCGCAGCAGGTCCTCGATGTCGCTGAACTCCTGTGCGACCTGCACCGCGCCCCGGCCGTCGCCCAGCGCGACGGTCGCGACGCGGTAGACGTCGTCGCCGACGTCGACGTCCGCGTGCACGGCCACCCGCCCGGCGACGGCGGCGCCCGCGACCGCGCGGTCCGCGGCGACCACCGGCAGCCCCGGGTCACCCGGGTCGACGATCCGGCCGTCCGGCCCGAGGACCTGGACGTCCGTCCGGGCGGGCCGCACCAGGTCGTGGCCGGGGGCGGCGGAGGAGAAGTCGACCGGCGCCATCCGGTTCGCCCGGACCGCGCCCCGCAGGTCCTCCACGACCTCGTCGAACACCACCTGCTGGTCCACCCGCAGCAGCCGGGCGGCGGCGTTGTACGACAGGAGGCCGACCAGGACGGTGATCGTGGCCGTCACCGCGGCGAACGCCACCGCGAACTTGGTGCCCAGTGACAGCAGCCGCAGCCGGCGCCGCCCGGCCGGGGCAGCCACCGCGGTGCGCGAGGTACCCGAAGTGCGCGAGGTACCCGGGGCGTCGAAGGTGCCGCGGGCCACTCAGTCCTCCCGCAGCACGTAACCCACCCCGCGCACCGTGTGGATCAGCTGCGGCGCGCCGGGCTCGTCGAGTTTGCGGCGCAGGTAGCCCACGTAGACGGCGAGGTTCTTGGAACCGGGGCCGAAGTCGTAACCCCAGATGCGGTCGTAGAGGGTGGAGTGGTCGAGGACGACGCCCGCGTTGCGCAGCAGCAGCTCCAGCAGCTCGAACTCGGTGCGGGTCAGCTCCAGCTCCCGCCGGCCCCGCCAGGCCCGGCGCGCCCGCGGGTCCATGCGCAGCCCCGCCGCCTCGACGAAGCGCCCCGCCGCGGGGGCGCCCGGCGGCCTGGCCGGGACCTCGGGTGCCCCCGGCGGCGTCCCGGAGGGCCGCGCCTCCTCGGCCGACGGCCCGGCGGGAACGGACGGTACGGGCGGTACGGGCGGCACCCTGCGCAGCAGGGCGCGCAGCCGGGCGAATACCTCCTCGACGTCGAACGGCTTGACGACGTAGTCGTCGGCGCCCGCGTCCAGCCCTTCGATCCGGTCGGCGGTCTCCACCAGCGCCGTCAGTATCAGTACGGGGGTGCGGTCGCCCTCGGCGCGCAGCACCCGGCACACCTGGAGTCCGTCGATGCCGGGCATCATCACGTCGAGCACGAGGACGTCGGGCCGGCTGCGGTGGACCTGCGCCAGCGCCTCGACTCCGTCGGCGACCGCGGTGACCCGGTAACCCTCCAGGGTCAGGGCGCGTTCGAGGGCGTTGCGGATGGCACGGTCGTCCTCGGCGAGCAGCACGCTGGGGGTGTGGGGCGCGGTAGGGGGCACGGGGCCAGTCTGCCAAGCGCCGCCGCGCCCCGGCGAACGACCGGTGGCCCGCAGGCCGCCTCCCGCTTCGTGTCGCGGCCCGGCTTCCCGCCGCGGTCCGCGGAAGACCGCCGGGAGTTCCGTGCCCGGCGCGCCGCGCTCAGCCCGCCGACCGCAGCGCGGCCAGCTGCTCCTCGAACGGCACCACGTTGCGCGCGTCGAACCGGTCGTCGGCCACGCCGCCGCGCGTGACGCCGCCCGTACCGCTGTCCGTACCGCTGTCCACGCCACCGTCCGTACCGCCGGAGGCGGCCGGCAGCGCGCCCATCAGTGCGGCCAGCTCACCTCCCGCCCGCTCGATCCGGGCGTCCAGGCCCCTGTCGCCCCAGTCCTGGGCTGCGGCGTACACCCCGGTGGGGACGACAACCGCGCGCAGGTGGGCGAAGAGGGGCCGCAGGGCGTGCTCCAGCACCAGCGAGTGCCGGGGCGTGCCCCCGGTCGCGGCGATCAGCACCGGCTTCCCGGCCAGCGCCCGGCGGTCCCGTACGCCGAGCACGTCGAAGAACGACTTGAACAGTCCGCTGTACGACGCCGAGAACACCGGCGTGACCACGATCAGCCCGTCCGCCCCGGTCACCGCGTCCATCGCGTCGGCGAGCGCCGGCGCCGGGAAGCCACTGGTGAAGTTGTGGGCGATGTCGACCGCGAGGTCCCGCAGCTCAATCACCCGCGCGTCCTTCGGGGCCTGCCCGGTGGCCGCGGCGGCCAGCCGCTCCCCGAGCAGCCGGGTGGACGACGGCACGCTCAGCCCTGCCGACACGACGACGACGCTCATGCCCTGCTCACCTTCCGGCCGGCCAGCAGCGTGGAGTGGGTCGGCGCGTCGGGCACGTCGGCCGGACGGTCCTTCGCGAACTCCTCGCGCAGCACCGGCACCACTTCCTCGCCGAGCAGGTCGAGCTGCTCGAGGACGGTCTTCAGCGGCAGCCCCGCGTGGTCCATCAGGAACAGCTGGCGCTGGTAGTCGCCCGCGTAGTCACGGAAGGACAGCGTCTTCTCGATGACCTGCTGCGGGGAGCCCACGGTCAGCGGCGTCTGCTCGGTGAACTCCTCCAGGGAGGGCCCGTGCCCGTACACCGGCGCGACGTCGAAGTACGGCCGGAACTCGCGCACCGCGTCCTGGCTGTTCTTCCGCATGAACACCTGGCCGCCGAGGCCGACGACGGCCTGCTCGGGCGTGCCGTGCCCGTAGTGCGCGTACCGGGCGCGGTACAGCTCGATCATCCGCCGGGTGTGGTCGGCGGGCCAGAAGATGTTGTTGTGGAAGAAGCCGTCGCCGTAGTAGGCCGCCTGCTCGGCGATCTCGGGCGAGCGGATCGACCCGTGCCAGACGAACGGCGGTACGTCGTCCAGCGGGCGGGGCGTGGAGGTGAAGCCCTGCAGCGGGGTGCGGAACTTGCCCTCCCAGTCGACGACGTCCTCGCGCCACAGGCGGCGCAGCAGGGCGTAGTTCTCGATGGCGAGGTTGATGCCCTCACGGATGTCCTGGCCGAACCAGGGGTAGACCGGCCCGGTGTTGCCGCGCCCCGTCATCACGTCCACCCGGCCGTCGGCCAGGTGCTGGAGCATGGCGAAGTCCTCGGCGATCTTCACCGGGTCGTTCGTGGTGATCAGGGTGGTCGAGGTGGACAGGATCAGCCGCTCGGTGCGGGCCGCGATGTAGCCGAGCATCGTGGTCGGTGAGGACGGCACGAACGGCGGGTTGTGGTGCTCGCCGGTGGCGAACACGTCCAGGCCCACCTCCTCGGCCTTCAGCGCGATGGCGACCATGGCCTTGATCCGCTCACGCTCGGTGGGGGTACGACCCGTCGTGGGGTCGGGCGTGACGTCGCCGACGCTGAAGATCCCGAACTGCATGACCGCTCACCCTCCAAGTTGTTTACGCTTCAACCATACCGGTGAACGGGCCACCTGCCCCCGTTATTCCGAAACCCGCGTGCGAGGCTGCCCGCATGCTGATCGCCCGCTCCGCCGCACTGTTCGTCCTCGCCGCGATCCTGGAGATCGGGGGCGCCTGGCTGGTCTGGCAGGGCGTACGGGACAACCGCGGCTGGATGTGGGCGGCCGGTGGCGTCCTCGCCCTCGGCGCCTACGGGTTCGTCGCGACCTTCCAGCCCGACGCGCACTTCGGACGCGTCCTCGCCGCGTACGGGGGGATCTTCGTCGCCGGTTCGCTCCTGTGGGGCGCGGTCGCAGACGGCTACCGCCCGGACCGCTGGGACATCACGGGCGCGCTGATCTGCCTGGCCGGGATGGCCGTGATCATGTGGGCCCCGCGCAACGGCTGACCGCCCGGACGGACGAAAGGCCCGACCCGCCCCGACCGGGGCCGGACGGCCCGGGCGGGGCGGGTGGGGCGGGTGGGGCGGGTGGGGCGGGGCGGGGCCGGTCGGCTTGGACGAGGCGGTCGAGGCCAGTCGGCCCGGGCGGCCCGGACGGCCCGGACGGGGCCAGTCGGGGCCGGTCGACCCGGTCGAGGCGCTCGGGGCCGGTCAAGGCCAGTCGGGGCCGGTCGACCCGGCCGGGGCGCTCGGGGCCGGTCGACCCGGCCGGGGTGCTCGGGGCCGGTCAAGGCCAGTCGGGGCCCGTCGGCTTGGGCGAGGCGGTCGAAGCCAGTCGACCCGGGCGGGGCCGGGCGGGGCCGGGCGGGCCCGGGCGGGTGAAAGGGCGTGGGTGCCCCCGCATATCCTGGCCGGGCCCGGTACCGCAGTCGCCCGCACGGAGGAACCACATGGCCGCCGCACCACCGTCCGCAGCGTCGCGCATCGCCGTCGTCACCGGCGCGAGCAGCGGGATCGGGGCCGCCACGGCACGCGGGCTCGCCGAGGCCGGTTACCGCGTCGTCCTCACCGCCCGCCGCAAGGACCGGATCGAGGCACTCGCCGAGGAGCTGAACGCGGCGGGCCACGCGGCGACCGCGTACCCGCTCGACGTCACCGACCGCGCGGCCGTCGACGAGTTCGCCACCGCCTTCAAGAGCATCGGCGTCCTGGTCAACAACGCCGGCGGCGCGCTGGGCGCCGACCCGGTCGCGACCGGTGACCCCGAGGACTGGCGCCGGATGTACGAGACGAACGTCATCGGCACCCTGCACCTCACCCAGGCCCTGCTGCCCAAGCTGGAGGCGAGCGGCGACGGCACGGTCGTCGTCGTGTCCTCGACGGCCGGGCACGCCACCTACGAGGGCGGCGCCGGCTACGCCGCCGCCAAGCACGGCGCCCACGTCCTCGCCGAGACCCTGCGCCTCGAGATCGTCGGCCGGCCCGTCCGCGTCGTCGAGATCGCACCCGGCATGGTGAGGACCGACGAGTTCGCCCTCACCCGCTTCGGCGGTGACGAGGCGAAGGCCGCCAAGGTGTACGAGGGCGTCGCCGAGCCCCTCACCGCGGCGGACGTCGCCGACACCGTCACCTGGGCGGTGACCCGCCCGAGCCACGTCAACATCGACCTGCTGGTCGTCCGCCCCCGCGCCCAGGCGTCGAACAGCAAGGTCCACCGGGAACACTGACGGGCGGGTCCGGCCGGAGCCGCCCGAACCCGCTCAACCCTTCACGCAGACGACCTGCTTCAGCTTCGCGACGACCTCCACGAGGTCCCGCTGCTGGTCGATGACCTGCTCGATCGGCTTGTACGCGCCCGGGATCTCGTCCACGACACCGGAGTCCTTGCGGCACTCCACGCCCCGCGTCTGCTCCTCCAGGTCCTTGGTCGAGAAGCGCCGCTTCGCCGCGTTGCGGCTCATGCGGCGGCCGGCGCCGTGGGACGCCGAGTTGAAGGAGGCGGCGTTCCCGAGGCCCCTGACGATGTACGAACCCGTGCCCATGGAGCCCGGGATGATCCCGAACTCGCCGGAGCCCGCGCGGATCGCCCCCTTGCGGGTGACGAGCAGGTCCATGCCGTCGTAGCGCTCCTCGGCCACGTAGTTGTGGTGCGCGCTGATCTCCGTCTCGAAGGCCGGCTTCGCCTTCTTGAACTCCTTGCGGACGACGTCCTTCAGCAGCGCCATCATGATCGAACGGTTCCGCTTCGCGTACTCCTGCGCCCAGAACAGGTCGTTGCGGTACGCCGCCATCTGCGGGGTGTCCGCCACGAAGACGGCGAGGTCGCGGTCGACCAGGCCCTGGTTGTGCGGGAGCTTCTGGGCCACGCCGATGTGGTGTTCGGCGAGTTCCTTGCCGATGTTCCGGGAACCGGAGTGCAGCATCAGCCAGACCGAACCGGCCGTGTCCGTGCAGATTTCGACGAAATGATTACCTCCACCGAGCGTTCCCATCTGCTTTCCGGCCCTCTCCTGGCGGAACTTGACCGCTTCCGCCACGCCGTCGAAGCGCCCCCAGAAGTCGTCCCAGCCGCCGGTCGCGAAACCGTGCAGGCGGCCGGGGTCCACGGGGGTGTCGTGCATCCCGCGCCCGACCGGGATCACCTGCTCGACCTTCGAGCGCAGCCGGGACAGGTCGCCCGGCAGGTCGTTCGCCGTCAGGGAGGTCTTCACCGCCGACATCCCGCAGCCGATGTCGACCCCCACCGCCGCCGGGCACACCGCGCCCCGCATCGCGATGACCGAGCCGACCGTCGCCCCCTTGCCGTAGTGCACGTCCGGCATCACGGCGAGGCCCTTGATCCAGGGCAGGGTCGCCACGTTCCGCAGCTGCTGGAGGGCGACCTCCTCCACCGACGCCGGATCCGTCCACATCCGGATCGGCACCTTCGCACCCGGCATTTCCACGTACGACATGTTTTCCCCATTCCCCCGAAAAGCAACAGAAGTGTGAAAGCGCAAAAACCGGCGCCAGGATCAACGAAAGGGACTTCGGACCGGCGTTCACGGCGGTACGTGCGATACACATTGTCTGCCGGGGGTGCCCCCGTGCCGCAAACGATTAACCAGCGGGGACACTGGTAGACCCGGCGGGCCGAGGCCCGCGCCCACCGTCGAGAGGAGCCCGGCCGTGCAGCGGAGGGCCTACGTACCCGGCGTCGCCGCGCTCCTCGCGGCCCTGCTGGCCGGATGCACCGGCAGTTCGGGCGACGGGAGCCAGTCGGACAACTCCAACCCGGGCAGCGCCGGTACGGCGACGCAGGCGGCCCAGCCCGGCAGGTACGCCACGCTTCCGGAGCCCTGCGGCGCGGTCGGCACCGAGACGCTCGACCGACTCCTGCCCGGCATCGGGGAGATGACCGACGAGACCCGGCGGACGAAGGCGTACGAGGGCGAGCCGACGCTCACGTACGACACCGACCGCAAGGTGGGCTGCGGCTGGAAGGTGGAGTCGGTCGAGGCGACCAACCGCCTGGTGATCGACTTCGAGCGGGTCGTCTCCTACGACAACACCGTCAGCGACGACAGCCAGGCCGGGGAGCTCTTCGCGACGAAGCAGGACGCGGCCGACCTTCCGGAGCCGACGGCCACCGAGTCCGTGTCCGCGGGCACGGACGACGCCGACGGCGCCGACGAGGAGGAGGGCGGTAGCACGTCCGCCGCTCCGGACGCGTCCGAGTCCCCATCGAGCGACGTCTCCGACGCTTCCGTCACGTCCGACTCCCCTGATTCCTCCGGTTCTTCCGGTTCCTCCGGTTCCGGCTCCCCGTCGCCCACCGGGACGTCCGGGACCTCCGGCTCCGCGTCGCCGTCCGTCCCGCCCGCCGACCTCCAGCCCCGCCTCCTGGACGGATT
The DNA here is from genome assembly GCF_026242095.1 of Streptomyces sp. NEAU-W12. Classification (NCBI taxonomy): domain Bacteria; kingdom Bacillati; phylum Actinomycetota; class Actinomycetes; order Kitasatosporales; family Streptomycetaceae; genus Streptomyces; species Streptomyces sp. NEAU-W12. The sequence goes on along the minus strand of NZ_JAPJDM010000026.1, from coordinate 37,636 downwards.
CGGCGACGAGGCCTTCATCGACGACGAGCTGAGCAGCTCCGGATCGACCGTCAAGCAGCGCACGGTGACTGTGGCGTTCCGCACGTCCAACGTGATCGTGACGATCGAGTACGCGGAGCAGCCGGCGACCGTCGGCGCCGTCCCGGACAGCAAGGAAATGCAGGACAGGGCGCGGAATCTGGCCTCCCTGCTGGCCGATTCGCTGGGCGGCTGAGCCTCGTACACGCCTCCTTCACGGCCCCGCGCGAAGCGTCCGAAGGAGGACCGCACGGAGGACCCACCGCGTACCGTGACACCTCGGCCCCCGTTCTGACCGCAGGGAACACAAGCGTCATGAGTGAAGGAACCATGCAGCGACGAGACCAGCGAGACGTGGGGGTACCTCCCACGCCCTTCAGGCAGTGGGGGAGGACGAAGCGCCTCCACCGCGTCCTTGTGGGCGCGGCGGCCGTTCCGGCGATGCTGATCGTCGCGGGCTGCTCCTCGGACTCCGGCTCCGACGGCGGCGAGGACAAGGCCGCCGGCAGTTCGGCTTCGGCGTCCGCGAGCCCGTCCCCGACGGTGCGCGCGGCGGTGTACAAGGACCTGCCGGACGCGTGCGACGTCCTGTCCGGGAAGACCCTGGACGACCTCGTCCCGAAGGCGAAGTCGGGCAAGGAGAGCCAGTCCGACGACATCTCGACGCGGGCCGGATGCTCCTGGGACAGCCTCGCCAACAACGGTGTGGACGGCTCGCAGTTCCGCTGGCTGAGCGTGTCGCTGCTGCGCTTCGAGTCGGACACCACGCGTGGCGCGGGCGACGAACTGGCCAAGGAGCACTACGACAAGCAGGTCGAGGACGTCCAGGCCGCCGAGGACGCCAAGGGCACGAAGGCGGAGCCGGTCACGGGTACCGGCGACGAGGCGACGGCCGTGCGCTACGACCTGAAGAAGAAGGAAGGCACCTTCAAGCAGCAGACGGTCGTGGCCCGCGTCGAGAACGTGGTCATCACCCTCGACTACAACGGGGCGGGTCTCGCCGGCGACAAGACGCCGAGCGCCGACGACCTGATGAAGGACGCGAAGAAGGCCGCGAAGGAAGCGGTGACGAGCGTGACCGGGTCCAAGGGCGGCAAGGACGACGGCGGGTCCGGGTCCGGCGAGAGCGCTTCGCCGTCGAAGTCGGCGTCCTCCTCGGCGCCGTCCGAGGACTGAGGCCGGGCGGCCACGGCGACGTGCACGAAGGCGCGTGGTGAGGCTCCGATACGGAACCGGCCACTCGTTCTCCGCACACATGTGCCACTCTGTTGCGCGCAACAACACGCTTGAGGAGGGGAGTACGGGTGGCAGCGCCCATTCAGCTGACACGGACGCACCGGATTCTCATCGGCGTGGTCGTCGCCGGAGCCGTGGTCATCGCCGGCATCGGCTTCGCGGGGTCGTACGCGGCCGTCCGTGAACTGGCCCTGCAGAAGGGCTTCGGCAACTTCAGCTACGTGTTCCCGATCGGTATCGACGCGGGCATCTGCGTCCTGCTGGCCCTGGATCTGCTGCTGACCTGGATCCGTATCCCCTTCCCGCTGCTGCGTCAGACGGCGTGGCTGCTGACGGCGGCGACGATCGCCTTCAACGGCGCGGCGGCCTGGCCGGATCCGCTCGGCGTGGGCATGCACAGTGTGATCCCCGTCCTGTTCGTGGTGTCCGTGGAGGCGGCCCGGCACGCGGTCGGCCGGATCGCCGACATCACCGCGGACAAGCACATGGAGGGCGTCCGCCTCACCCGGTGGCTGCTCTCGCCGATCCCCACGTTCCTGCTGTGGCGGCGGATGAAGCTGTGGGAGCTGCGCTCCTACGACCAGGTCATCAAGCTGGAGCAGGAACGTCTCGTCTACCAGGCCCGCATGCGCTCCCGCTTCGGCCGGAGCTGGCGCCGCAAGGCCCCGGTGGAGTCCCTGATGCCGCTGCGCCTGGCCAAGTTCGGCGTCCCCCTCGCCGAGACGGCCCCGGCGGGTCTGGCGGCCGCCGGCATCGAGCCGGCGCTGATCCCGCCGGCCCCCGAGCAGCAGGCCGGTGTGGACGGTCCGGCCACCGGAGCACCGGCGTTCTCCCTGCGGAAGGCGGCCCCGCCCGCCGAGCAGCGCCCCGAGCTGACGGGCGGCCCCGGCGACCGCGGCCACCACGGCGCCTTCGGTGACGAGGACGACGGCGGCGGCGGCGACCACGACGGCGCGTACGACGAGGACCACCGCGACGGCGACCACCGCGACGCGCGGGACACCGGGGACCTCCAGGCCTTCCGCGACGCCCACCGGGCCCGCGACGGCCGCGGCCTCCGCGACGTCCCGGACGCGGAGCCCCTGCCCCCGTACGGGCAGCAGGGCCCGAACGCGCCGTACGAACAGCAGCAGCCGCCCGACCCGGACCAGAGCCTGTGGCTGCACGCCCGGGACCCGCAGTCCGTCGAGTACCACGGCGGCTACGACCCCACCTACGACCCCGCCGAGGACCCGCAGTACGCCGCGTGGATGGCGGAGCAGGAGCGGGCCGACCAGTACCGCGGGCAGTTCGAGGAGGCGCCCCCGGTGCAGGAGCCGTCCCCGGAGGACACCGGCGCCTTCCCCATCCCGGTCGTCCCCGGCCGCACCCGTGAGCTGGGCGAGGGCGGCGGCACCCCGGATGCCGAACCGGACGAGGAAGCGTATTACCAGGTCTTCAAGAAGTCGATCAACGGCAGTTACCCGACGCCCCGGGAGTTCGGTGACAACGTCGAGGCCCAGTTCAGCCGGACCCTCCCCCCGGAGGAGACCAAACGCATGGTCAGCCGCTTCACGAACCGCCACACCGCGGAACTGACCGAGGACCACATCGCCTGAGACACGCACACACGGCGGTGGGGGGGGGGGGGGGGGGGGGGGGGGGGGCGCCCCCCCCCCCCCGCCGCCCCCCCCCCCCCCCCCACCACCAC